>JADHXE010000286.1 GCA_016783125.1 Anaerolineales bacterium | reverse complement strand
GCTTGCAAGATCTTGCATTGCAGATATTCGCGCAGCAAAGCCCGTTCGAATACTTGTAGATGATCTGGATACTGGTCTTTTATCTGTTGAAAATCAAGCATTTGTATACTCCAACAATTGCCCCACTCTACTTTCGAGGGCCTTACTATCAAAAATTTCTAGATACTTTAAAAACAACTTATTATTATCTAGCTGCTGCAATTGATATCTATTCCAACGCAGTCCTTCGAAGTCATCTATGGAGTTAACCCCCGAATTCAAATAAAGATAGTCCAGCACCGCCTTTTCCAACCTGGCGATCTTGTACTTCCTCTTCTGCCCAGGCTCAACCACTATGTAGCCAAACATATATAGGGGCTTTACGCTCCGATAGCTGAACCTCCCCCACGCGCTTTCATATTGCATTGTCTTTCGCGAGCTGACACTGGTTACTCCCAGCACCGACTCAGGAATCACCTGATAATATGCTAAAGCTGACTCCAGGCTGATATAGGAAGGTTCATAGATTTTGTTAGCCAACGTAAACAAATACCCCTCGTCAACCTCCTGGTCAGCCAACATATAATAACCACCAGCCAATGGCCTGATGAATTCCCTATCCAGCCAATAATTTAACTGCTGTCTGTGGAAACCCGGGTCGAACTTACGCACATCATTTAAATTAAATGCTGGTAAGGCCTTCACCTGGTTTTCAAGTTCTCTAAATCTCATTGTTCATTTCTTGTTGTAAATAAATTTATTTACATTCAGAAATATGTTACTCTCTTGTTTGTTCCTTGTCAAGCATCTCCAGGAAAGCAAATAGGAAGCAATTAATAACAATGAATAGAAATTGGGAATCTTGATAGTCTCGAAAGGGAAGGGGTTGTGTCCGCCGGTTATAGTCTTTGCTATGCCTGATTGCTTAAATGTTTGTGAGTATTTTACAGGTGGTTTCTATCTGGACTTTGCCCAATTTAGGATGAATAACAGGCTGCATCGACAAGAGAGAAGAGGACAGTCTGGTGAATTAGGAGCAGGTCGGGGTTTTGGGACGATCTTTCGTAATTCAAACGGCTCCACAAATGCCTGCGGACAGCAGCCAAGGCGTCACTAAAGGTAGCTTCTTCTTTGATGTACCAGCTGTTTTGGCGGACAGGCAGACCAGTTGGGTAAAGCACCTTTGCCATGATGGTCACCAAACTGAAGATACCAAAGAGGCAAGGCGTGGTACGTTCAATGGCACAATCAGGCCATTGGCGTTGGGTTTCAAAGCCGAGGAAAGCGCGGAGTTCTTCGAAAGTGACTTCGATATTCCAGCGTAAAGAGAACAAGATGATGACGATGGATGACGATCTGTTTGGCAGAGACACAGGTATCTGAGCAGAAGATAGCGGTGGGTTCGAAGCTGTCTTCTGGGCAGCGCACCAACACCCAGCGAAGGGGGACTGGGTCTTGCCCTGGTGTGTGTGCCATAGATGATGATCTTGAGTTCCTTCCAATCGGTTTTTGGGTCTTCCAATTGTTGGGAAAGCTTGGGTTGTCGTTCGCCTTTCTTCGGTTTGGGTCCACGTTTGCTCTTGGGTTGATGACCTGGAAAATCAAACAAACGGGCATCCAGGCGTAGACGAGAAACCAGTTTTACCGGTTTTTTGAGCCTTTGGCAGCGCTGCACCAGTACAATTGCGGCATAACTATCATCGCCGACTAGCATGATCTCCCGGCCTGGCTGCCAACGTCGTACCTTATCAATCATGAACTCGGTCCACTGGACAACCGTTCGGTGGCGTTTGTTGAGCTTGGCACTGGTCTTCTTTCCCAATGATAAAACTGTCATGAAGGGCAATGACCAGGTACGTTGACTCCAGGGCACTGGCACCAACACAGCTAAACAAATCCAACGGACACCCAAGGCTGTGACTACATGCTTTTTAGTTGACAGGATTGGGTCTCGAAACCAGCCTTTGTATTTGATCTTCTTACCGCGCCGTCGTTCCAGAGTTTCATCGATCACCAAGAGCAAGGGTACTCCAGGAAGTAAGAAAAACAAAATGATCAAACTCAACAATATCCAGCTTACTACCCACGGTGACCAGCGATCCTGGTTCAATACCCGGTGATACTTGCTATAGTTCGGGTCTTCTCCAAGTCCTATCATGCGCAGTGCAGCTGTCACTGTGCGGCGACCGGGAGCCAGGATTGTTCCGAAAATGAGAACCAATACCTTTGTGAAAGTTGGTGCTGTGAAAGCGACTGAAAACACGGCTAGTAGTTGTATAATCTCTGGTGATGGGCTTGGCATGCCTGCTTCCTATGGATGCAGTTGTGGTCAACTCCACATTACCATAGGTGGCTCGTGCCTTCCCATCACTCCTTTAAAATGGGCAAAGTACAGCAAATATAATATGTGCGATTGAATTTCGTTGGCACGCCAATGCGTTCAAAGGAAGAGTGTTGCAGTGAAAACAGGATTTACTCCCATCAGTCTCGACGAGTATGTAAAACTCCATTTGAAGAACAATCCTGGAACCAGTCAGGCAGCAGAAGTCACAGAGGTACTTGAAGATACACTTCGGGCATACAAGCAAGGTGCCCGGTGCAACTGTGGCAATCCGATATGGGTCATCGGTTCGGCATTTTCAGGATTCGACGGTTGTTTCACCTGCATTACCGGTGAAGCTTATCCTGAAGATGATTATGAGATTGACGAAGCTTGTATTTAACCGGAATCATCTTGGTATGGCATCATTGACGGACTCGAAGAATTCACAACCTTGATGTTCGAAGGTCAACAGATCTGCAAAAACACAACACGATGAAGAACAGAAAAATCCCCACAAGTTGGTTGCGGGGATTTTTTACTGAATAAGTCTGAAAACAGGAGAGTTAGAGTCGCCTTTTCAAGGAGTAATTAAGGTGCAGTTAAGGTGCAAATAGGGTGGAAACCATAGAATTGTTGGATAAAATGGATGGAATTTACCCCCACATGTAGACATAATGGACACCGTAGACCCAGATATAGGGGGTGGACGCTTTTCTCTTGGATTCGAAGTCAGGCGCTCTATCCATTGAGCTACGGGTGCAGGTGGAGTAATTATACTCAAGATGGGGTATTCGTCAATCATATGACGTTGTTTCAGGGGGCGCGGGCCGATCTATCTTGTATAATATCCATCAATCAAATCTTATCTTTGGAGCAGAACAATGACCACAGATTTATCGATAGCAAAACGACGCCTCGGGCGCACCGACATCGAGGTCACACCAATTGGTTTAAGGGTGATGCAATTTGCTGGGGGCAAAGGGCTTTTCAATTTGATGTTCCCGGAAATCTCTCAGGATCAGAAGAAAGCCGTCGTCAAAGCGGCCCTGGATGGCGGCATCAACTGGTTCGATACCGCCGAGATGTACGGCCTTGGCCGCTCTGAGCGCAGTCTTGTTGATGCCTTGAAATCGCTCGGGGTGGATGATGCCGATGTGATCATCGGCACCAAGTGGCTGCCTCTGCTGCGGACTTCCCGCAGTATCGCCCGTACCATCGGCAAACGCATTCACTACCTGGATGGCTACACCATCGACCTGCATACAGGTGCCACGGTTTCGCCGGAAGCGGCTGGAACCGCTCATTGAGCGCACGCGTCCCTTGATTGCTGCACTGGATGAGATTGCCGCAAACTATCATGTCACCCCTGCGCAAGTGGCCTTGAACTGGTTGATCTATTTCCAGGGCGAGATGGTGGTCGCGATTCCCGGTGCATCCAAGGTCAATCAGGCCGAAGAAGCAGCCGGCGCGATGATGTTCAAACTCACCGATGCCGAGATGAGCCAGCTTGCTGAAGTTTCACGAACGCTTCAAACTTGAAAACTATGATCAAACCCAAACCACTGCGCAAAGCGTGGACGCCCAAATTCTATGATCGACTCTCGAAGAATTACGATCTCTTGGCGCGCATCTTCTTTCTCATGGGGGAGAAAGGTAAGGAAAAAGTCCTCATAGATTTGCGCATAGGCAATATCCTGGACATTGCCTGCGGCTCAGGAGGGCTGCTGCGGGACTCCGTTGAGGTTGGCGCGCGTGCCTTTGGGAGTGATACTTCTTGGGGGATGCTCTCTGAGACGCGGGCGAAGGCGCCCTCAGCAAACCTGGTGCAGGCCAGCTTCTGTGAACTGCCCTTCGCCGCTGGTGTTTTCGATACTGTTGTTGAAACCAACGCCGTCAGCGGTGTAGAGATCGAGTCAGATACAGTGCTCTCAGAGATGCTCCGGGTGTGCAGGGGTGGAGGAGAGATACGCATTGGCGATTATGCCAAAGCCCCCAAGGAGAGTACCTGGCGGCGCTTCATGGAGTGGATCGGCGTCCTTTTCGGGGATTACCCACACGACTATGCGGCCTATTTCCGCGAACAAGGGCTTGAGACCGAGGTGGAATACCTGGGCTTCGATGGTATGTATCAATATGTGAAAGCGAAGAAGGTGACTGTATGAATATTTACTTTGCCTGCTCGATAACAGGGGGCCGCCGGGACGAGGCGATCTACCAACGTATCGTGGAAGCATTATTGGCCGATGGTCACGAGGTGCCCACGGCCATGCTCGCTCGATCAGATGTCACTTCAAAGGAGCGGGTCGTTGATCCCATCGAGGTATATCAGCGAGATACAGCCTGGATCAAAGCTTGCGATGCGTTAATCGCTGAGGTCAGCACGGCCTCTCATGGGGTTGGGTACGAGATAGGCTACGCGTTGAATGTAGAGAAACCAGTGCTTTGTATTCATCAGCAAGACGTAGATATATCGAAAATGATTTCGGGTAATCCCCACCCCAAATTGCAGATAAAACATTACGATAGCTGGGAAGAACTCAAAGGGATTCTACAGGCGTTTCTGGGTTCCCTGTTCTGAAGTGAGTCTAAGAAATATTGTCATTCCGAGTGAAGCGAGGAATCCCTATGATGTGGTGAAAAACTTTTGGTGCGTACTTATGGATGAGAAATACTACCAGGAAAGATTTGACCCTCAATTGATCAGCTGGAAAACCAGTCGGAGATTATTGATCAATGGGCTTGTTGCGCTGGTTGTGTCAATCGCCATCATAGCTGTAGGGTTGTATTTATTCCCACTGACTGCCTCTTTACCAACCCATGTAGAATGGGGTTTGTTGGAAGGTATTGCCAGCCTGGCTACGCTGGCGATCATCATCGGGGGTTTGGTTTTCGCCTATGCCGAGCACACCCAAAACGCTGTTCAACGGGGACGCGAGAGCGCCCAGGCTTTATAAGGAAATCGACCTGCGGCTCAACGACCCACAGGCCATCGAGGCCCGGCGGTGGATCATTCTGAATGTGCCTACCCTGGTTGAGGTGGATGATGATCAGGAGGTCTGGCTGGCGAAGGTCAAGCAAGTCTTGAATGAGACGACGGACGAATTGGATAATGAACGTCCAATAGGTAAAGAGTATTTGAAACAGGTCTTGAATTGGTTCGATTTCATCGGTTTTGTGGCGCTGCACTACTGGAGCATGGAGAACGAGCTGGTCGAATGGATGAGTCCGCTGGTCGCCAAGATTTGGGAGCGCGTGGGCGAATATGTCGAAGATGAGGCTAGAAGGCGCAACGAGGATGATTTCTTCCGCGCAGCGCGCGATTTTGGCAATTACTGTTTGCAGTGGCGGCGTGAGCATTATCCGGATTCGAGGATTATCCAGGACGCGACTTGATGATGTTGTTTACCGCAGAGACGCAGAGTTTTTCTAAACTATTCTTCTGCGACTCCGCGGTGAAGATATCCTTGATGTGTGCAAAGTTTATTGAGTATGTAGAGCGCGTTCATCTGGTCATTTGAGGGGATAGATGACCAAAATCCTATTGACTCTAAGGTGTAGTATTGTATTGTTTTAACACCTTGATTTTGCGCAAAAACGACAGGTTTCTATTCGTTAGTGCAAAAACAAAGCCATTCTAATCGCCAAAACGATAGCAAAGGTCCAAAATCCGGTATCATCGGGAAAAAGCTTTAGACTTAGGAGGCTCCCGATG
>JADHXE010000285.1 GCA_016783125.1 Anaerolineales bacterium | reverse complement strand
CAAAGATAACCAAATGGTCGACCCGTTGACGAACCACAGCTGCCAGGTCCGCCCAGGGAAGGTTTTTATCCCGCCCCCCGGCTAATAGTACGATTGGCTCATCAAACGAACGGATGGCTGCAATGGCCCGTTCTGGGGCCGTAGCAATCGAGTCGTTGTACCAATCGGCGCCACCCCACGAACGGACGAATTCCAAACGGTGGGGCACGCCCGCAAACTTTTCTACCCCGGCTCTCATAGCATCTGCGGGGATGTCGACAGCCGCGGCGATGGCGCAGGCTGCCAACACGTTCAACAAATTGTGCTCTCCTCGCAGATGAATAGCTTCTATGGGAAGCAGTTTTCGTGATGTTTCACGATCCCAAAGCGTGATCCAGCCTTCGTGCAGGAAGGTTCCAAACCGACCTTTGGGTGGGCGCGTCATGCCAAAGCTTAGCAAACCACCCCGAACGGAGTCCGCTAAACCCCAGGCCCCAAGGTCATCATGCCCCAAAACAGCCATATCGCCCGGTTGTTGGAAATCCAAAATTCGGGCTTTGGCCGCTGTATAAGCTTCCATCGTGCCATGGCGGTCGAGATGGTTTGGGGTCACGTTGAGCACCGCAGCCACATCCGGGGAGCAGGTCATCAAATCCAATTGAAAGCTGGACAACTCCATCACAACTAAATCGTCAGGGGTCATCTCATCAACATCGGCGATCAATGGATTGCCGATATTGCCGCCAACCCAAACACGAGGTTGCGGGTTAGGAGTTAGAGATCGCGATTTCGACCAACACCTAACTCCTAACTCGCAACTGATCTGAGCCATGCGACCAACAAGCGAAGTCGTCGTCGTCTTTCCAGCCGAGCCTGTGATGCCTGCCACTCTACACGGCGCAGCTTCCAGGAAAATCTGCGAGTCATTGGAGAGCGGCAAACCTCGATTTCGAGCTTCAACAATCAGAGGCAATGTCAAGGGCACGCCGCCTGAGATACAGACCAAATCAACATCATCTAGCAATTCCAGGGGGTGTCCACCCAAAGCCCATTCAACGGGAATATCCGCCAGCGATTGGCGTACCTTCACAAGTTCGTCCGCCTCACGATGGTCATTGAGCACAACCCGCGCGCCATGTGTGGTCAGATAGCGCGCCAGGGCTGTCCCTTGACGAGCGACACCGATAATCAGTACACGTTGACCGTTCCAATCCATCTGCATCATTGCATCATCATGCCACCGACAGCGCCACGCCAATCATGGCTGACATCAAACTAATCAACCAAAAACGCTGTACTACCTGCGTTTCACTCCAGCCAGAGAGTTCAAAATGATGGTGTAGGGGCGTCATCTTAAAGACACGCCGGCCTTCACCATAGAGTCGTTTGGTGATCTTAAAATAGCTTACCTGAATTATCACGCTCAATGTAATGCTGACAGGGATAATTGCAATTATGGGCAAGACGGCCCACTGACCAGTCATCAGCGCAACTACTGCTAATGTGGCACCCAACCCCAGGGACCCAGTATCGCCCATAAATAATTGCGCCGGATGAACGTTGAACCACAAAAAACCAAATAAGGCGCCCACCAGGGTAAAACAAAACCGTGCCAGGAATACCTGCCCTTGTAAAACGGCAATGCCGCCATAGGCCACAAAAGCGGTCGCTGAGATCATCCCGGCTAAGCCGTCTAATCCATCAGTCAGGTTGACTGCGTTAGAAAATCCTACAATCAGGAACATCGCAATCGGGAAATACCACAAACCGACTCTAAAATCGATATTGAAACCAGGCATGTAGAGGTGAGGTGAATCAAGAAAATGATAAAGGCCGTAAGAGGCTCCAAAAGCTACGATCAACTGTAAGATGAACTTCGTGCGGGCACGCATCCCTTCACCGCGACGGCGTCCCCGCAAACCTTCCCAATCATCAGCGACACCGATCAAAGAAAATAATATAAATACCCCAAGAGGCAGCAATACCGAATTGCCCAGCACTTCAGTGGGGCCAATCAAGGAGGCAGCATTAAGCAAAATGGTGATCATCGCTACGGGCAAGACAATCATCACCCCACCCATCGTGGGTGTACCCAGCTTAGAAAAGTGCCGCTCTGGGCCTTCCATACGGATCATTTCGCCCATTTTGAAGTTACGTAAAACACGCAGCAAGGGCGGTCCCCAAATCACTGTCAGTAGAAAACTAAACCCGGCTAGTGCCAGGGCCAGGGTGGTTTGGGTCATCGACGCGCCTCCAGGGTTGCCACGATGCGATCCATGCGCATGCCTCGCGAGCCTTTCACCAAAACGATATCATCCTCATGTAAGAACTCTTGCAAGGTTTCGATAGCTTGTTTACTATTTTCACACTCAGTGAGCTTCTGTTTGGGGAAGCCTGCTTTTAGCGCAGCCTCAGCAATATGATGGCTGCGTTCTCCTACCGTTATCAAAACATCGGCGACTTCCGCGGCTCTTAGACCAATCTTCCAGTGACCTTCTTTTTCATAAGGGCCTAACTCTAACATATCGCCCAAAACAGCTACTTTGCGCCCTTCCATCTCATCAAGCATGTTCAAAGCCGCTAACGAAGATTGCGGGGAGGCATTATATGTATCATCTAATAGCAATGCGCCGCTCTCAGAGCGCACCGCTACCAGGCGTATTTGTGTGTGCCCCGAGCGCAGTCCACTAATAATTTCTTGCCAGGTCAGGCCGTTGTTCAAACCTACAGCGGTTGCCCGAAGCACTGTATGGGCAGAATGACGGCCAATCAACGGTACTCGCAGATGAAGGATCTCGCCGCGATAATGCAGGCGAAAACGAATGCCATCCAACCCCAGGCCTTCTACCTGATCAGCCCATAGGTCTGCTTGAGGATCAAGGCCGTAGTAGAATACCCGCGCCTGGGTTTTCTCTGCCATCGCCCTCACCAAAGGGTCATCGTAATTGAGAATGGCAACCCCATCGGGAGCCGGGGGCAAAGCTTCCACAAGTTCTGCTTTGCCTCGAGCAATGGCTTCCTGAGAGCCGGCTCGCTCTGCGTGGACAGTACCCACGTTGGTTATCACACCAATTTGCGGTTGAGCCAAATCACATAGAAAGGCGATTTCGCCCGGTACATAAAGCCCCATCTCCAACACAGCGCGGCGATGTCCAGGGCTTAGGCGCAGCAGGGTAAGCGGCAGACCGATCTCATTGTTCAAGTTGCCGGGGTTCTTCAAAGTGCTATAACGCTGATCCAGCACTGAGGCCACCAATTCCTTGGTCGTTGACTTTCCAACGCTGCCAGTGATGCCAATCACTCGAACATCCAATTGGCGTCGCCAATGGCCTGCCACTTGCTGCAACGCTGTGAGCGTGTCTTCTACTCGAAGAGCAAAGGGAATCTCTGGGATAGACGATTGTTCAAGCCGTGGATCCCCGCGTAAATCCAGCACTGAGATTCCTTCAGGTAGATCACGCTGCACAAAGGCGAAGCTAGCCCCACTATTAAAAGCATCCTCCACAAAATTGTGACCATCAACCTGCTCTCCCGGCATTGCCACAAAAAGCGCGCCAGGGATAACTTGCCGCGAATCCACAACGGCGTCAGTAATCACCTGATTTGCCCAACTTGGGCGTTGATTTATAAGGGCGCTTAGAAGATCACCTAAAGTCAGCATATTACTTCGCATTACTCGGTAGCCATGCTCAGGCGTACGTGATCGGGAGGAATATCCATCAAAACGACTAATCGCTCTACCACGTCAACGAAAACCGGGGAGGCCATCAGTGAAGCCCACTGGGACGTGGTAGGTTTATTCAGCCAGATGTAAACCATAAATTGTGGATCATCGACCGGCCCCCATCCAACAAAGGAGGCATTGGTCAAACTGTTGTTGTAAATTGTCGCTGTGGCGGTTTTCCCCGCCACACGAATGTTTTCGGGCATATCCGTGTAGGATTCGCTTTCAACAATCTGTGCCAGCATCGCCGAAAGCGTGTGGGCGGTCTCAGCTGAAATCGGCGACCCTGCTATCTCTGGTGCAATCGTGTATTGATGCCCGCGATTCACAACAGCTTTCAAAATATGTGGTGTGACCATCTTGCCATCATTGGCTACCGCGGAAATGGCCCGCAGCATCTGCAAAGGAGTGACTTCAATGCCCTGTCCAAAGGAATTCGTGGCCAGGTCAATCAGGTGCCAATTATCCTCATTGTTGAAACGGACATGTCCGGCATACTCCAGGGCTAACTCTACGCCTGTTGGCTGGCCAAACTGGAAAGCCTTGATATAATCATAGAAGCGGTTCTGCCCCAATAATTCCGTGGCAACATGAGCAAGGCATACATTCAGGGAATGCTCCATGCAAGTGGTCATGGTCTGAGGTCCCCAGGCGCCTCCATCCCAGTTGCGGATCGTCCAGCCTTCTACTTCAAGCCTGCCGGTGTCAGTAAAGGGGGTATCAGGTGTGGCCACGCCAGAATCTAATGCCGCAGCCATGGTGATAATCTTGAAGACTGATCCAGGTTCATATCCATCGATGGCCATGTTGAAGGCATGACCTTCCTGATAGGTTTCTTCGATATTCCATTCACCACTTAGATCTAAACGCGGTGTGGAGGCCATGGCTAATATCTCGCCGGTGCGGGGATGCATCACGATAATGCTGCCCGCATATGAGCCAGTTTTCTCCATGTGAATATCCAAGATATCTTCAACGGTATCCTGGATTTCACGGTCGATGGTGAGGATCAGACTGGCGCCATCGGGAATCTCGGGTAAATCCATCGCCAGATACGGATCTGTCTCGATGATTTCCTGCTTCTCTACGCCAGATAAAAGCCATTGAAGCTTTTCCTCGATTCCATTGTGACTTGTACCTTCTTTATCGACTAGCCCCAACACATTGGATGCCAGATCTCCTTCTGGGTAGCTTCGATCCAGGCGTGGAGTGACAACCAAACCCGACAGGCTATGCAGGAAGCCATCGGAGCTCGTACCTGCTTTTGCAGGGTCGTTATATAACTGCTCTTTTAGTTCTAACAACTCTTGCGCTTTTTCATAGGAAACGAAGTAGTTTAGGGTAATATGTGTAGAAGGAGCATCTTCAGGATTCTGACTAGCCTGGAGGAATACATCATGATAATCAAGCCCCAACTCAACACTGACGACTAAAGCTATCGTTGCAGGGTTTCGTACTTCGTACAGCTCAATAGCGACCTCATAAATCAATTGGCTGCCGGCCATCAAACGACCGTGGCGGTCGTAAATATCTCCACGAGCAGGGGTCAGGGTGACCCACTCTTTGCCGTCGATCTCCTCATAGCCTTGGATATCCTCACTGGGAGTTCCAATCTGGATTTGGAACAGCCGGGCAATAATGACGATACCCACGAAAGCAAATACCAAACCCATGCTGGCGTAGCGCAAATTGTATTTTTCGTTCATGGACCTACTTCTGCCAGGGGGACGAGCGGAGCCCGAAATTGCTGGGCAAGCCAATCCACCCAAGATTGAGTGAAGGCGGGTGAAATAACCGGTGCAGCCGCCATGGTAGGTTGGGTGGGATCGGCCATTTTGACATGATCACGGCCTGTATACCCGGGCACGTTGATATAAATAATTTCTTCGGATGTCGCCGAGCGGAATCCCATGTCGATAGCGCGCTGTTTCATCACGGAAACTGAAGTCAGTATTGCCAATTGCGATTGCATATTGGCAGTTTCAAACTCCAAAGCTTCGATCTCCTGACGATGCTGTTGGATTTCCTTTCCTAAGGCTGCTGTTCTCGCGGTAACACTTAGGAAAACACTGGCTGCCAATAGAATGACAACCAACACGATTAAAAAGATACCAATCCCCTGAAGCTGTTTTCGCCACGGGGCTTGTGAATAAGCTTGAGTAAAGTTGAGCACACGATTCATAATTAATTGATAATGGTGAATGGTGAATTATGAATGCTTATCAATTGACCATTATCAATTAGCCATTCACAATTCAGGCTCTTTGGGACTTCGCAGTGGTAATGTCCAGATTTGGGGGTATGCGGGGTGTGAAACA
>JADHXE010000284.1 GCA_016783125.1 Anaerolineales bacterium | reverse complement strand
AGTTAAAGAAATTAGTAGACTAGTACACCTTGGCGCAAATAACTATACAGAAAGTGCTCTGCCCTGGTAAGTCCATTTGAAGGGTTTAGCCATTGTGCGGTTGTAATACTCGATGAAGGCCAGGACTTTGCGTTTCAAGTCGTCAGTTGACGTGAAGTTTCCTCGTTTCAAGACCTTGCGAACTAAAATGCTGAACCAAATCTCAATCTGATTCATCCAGGAAGCGTGTTTGGGTGTGTAGTGAAAGACGATCCGATGTGTTGGATCGCTTAGAAATGCAGCCCTTGAAGCTTTGGATTTCAGGATACCGGATTTGCCTTTTACACCCAGATCGATGTCAAGATCAGATTCTTCTGCGACGTAACGTACCAATGATTCGGACAGGTGAATGTTGAGGTTGTCACTGACAAAATGCCATTGAGATGTCAATGGATCTGAAGCCACTCGGCGTTGGATGTGTTCGAGAAAATCTTTCTCGTTGCGTGTCTTGCCAGCAGTGCAAGCGACCAATTCACCGTGGGCGACATCAAAATTGCAGATAAAGGACAGTGTACCGTGTCGGATGTATTCAAATTCACGTCTCTCTACTTTACCCGGACGCATTGGTAAGTCCGGATGCTTGCGCTCTAACGCTTGCACACCTGTCATTTCATCCAAACTTTCCGTTCGCTGCCCTTGTTTTGCTCTTTCTGGCGCTTGTTTGTAGACCTCGTTGATGTCGGCAATTTTTTCATCAAAATCATCTTCATACGCCGGTGTCAACCAATAGCGGCTCAAGTGCGGCTTGATATCAGCGTCTTTTAAAAAGCCTCGCCGCATGGCGTGGTGATATTTCCCTAACAATCTCTCGCTTGATGATTTCATCAGCGATTTCTCGGGCGCTCCACTGCGTGATTTGGCGCCCTGACTTCTCTGGCTTCTCGCAAGCCAACGCTTCGATTTTACAACGCTGGTCCGCCGTGATCTTTGCTGGCGCTCCCGGACGAGGTAAATCTTGTAAGCGATCTTCAACGCTCAAATCATCCAGCGATATGTCTTGCAGTTTGACCCAGCGATTACGCCACAACCTGGCGGTATCTGCTGTCACGGAATACTTGGTAACGATTTCTTTGTTCTTTAGTCCGTCTGCCGCCGCCAAAACAATCCTGGCTCGCAAGGCTATTTGTTGTCCAACTTGATGCCGCCTGGTTAGTTTTTCTAACCCTTCTCGCTCGGCATTCGATAATTTCACTTCTTGGGCTTTTGGTATGGGCATTTGATTTCTCTCCTGCTTGAAATTGCCCATGCTTATACCACTAAAGACCCGTTTATGCCTAGATGTACTAGAGCAACTAGAACAAGTAGATTGAAAGCGAAACATCAGGGGCTTCGCGTTATATCGGCTCTTTCTTACGGCATCCCAAACAAGGCATCTTCTAATTCCAACAAACTCTTGGATAAGACATCCAAATCTGACTGCGCTGCGTAGGGGTCATCTTCCATCTCGGTTAACGCTAAATCCAGGCGCTGCTCCATAGATGTAACCATAGCGCGCTGGTCCTCGGGCAGCATGCTCGAAACTGTCGCCAGCGCATCCCCAGTCTTTTCCAGCGAGACGCGCGCCCTGGCGGGGTCATTCACAGCTAACGCCAAGAGGGCATTGGATACATCCAGGCGCGCATCCAGGATAGCGATATGCAGTTCGAACTCACCCTGGGCAGCGAGCAATTCTTCATTCTCAATGGCCAAAGGATTCAAATCATCGATCTGGCCTTCCAACCCTGCGATCTGGCTCTCCAAATCAGCAAATTGCTCTTCAGCGGCTTGTTGTTCGCTCTGTATTTGATTCTGTAATTCTCTATTGCTCTGAACCTCAGGCCGGAATAGCATATAAACCGCGGTCAGGAATCCCACACCAAATACAATCAATATACCCAGCGTCCAGCGCAGCAACATGCGGAAAATGCGCCTGACTTTGCTTTCTTCTTTAGGTGCTTCTGCCTCAGATATTGCATCGGCATCGGATGCTGATTCGGGTTCCGGTTCTGGTTTGGGTTCCGTCACTTCGGTAAGAACTTCAGCCATCGGGGCGACAGGCTCAGCCAAGGGTTCTACGGACTCGATCCCCGCATCCGGAGGGCTTATTTCATCTCCATTCGCTTCGGTGGTTGGGAATTTATTTTCTAGTTCAGTCATGTGTATCTCCAATCGAAGAAATAACTTCAGTTTTGTAGGGCGGATTGGTAATCCGCCACTGATGGAATACCCTTCCGTCCTACAAATAAGAATGCTAGCTCAAGGATATTTTACCGTATCACGCTAAGGGCTTTCTGGCGGCTGAATGGCGTTCAATAACTCACGCAAGCCATCCAGAAAGTATTGAAACTCGGTTGCATCAGAACGCAAATCGTTCATTTCATCAACCAAAAATTCAGTATGCTCAACTACGCCAGCCATGGCTTCATCCAAATGATCGACTCTTTCTCCGACACTTTCGAGATTAGACAGGCGATCCCTTAACCCTTCAATATCTTGGGTCAGGATGCTAATTTGCCCGGCGAGCACCTCGATCTGGCGGTCCATCTCAAATAAATGGGCTGGTCGGACGAAGCGCAAGCCGCCATTGATGCCCCCCAGGATGCCCAGGGTTAAAACCAAAGCCAGCACGAAGGCGATAAAACTGCTCACAAGCGACATCGCCAAAGCCTGCCCGCGGGTAACCGTTTTCACCTTAGGAGATTCTTTCTCTTGAACAATCTCATCATCGGTATCATCTAGCTCGGTTTCCTCTTCAGGGGATAATCCATCCCCAGGGATCGCCTCAGCAGCCTCAAGTGAGTCCGTTTCAGCAGCATCTTCGGGAACAGGTTCCGCTTCGAGTTGGGATTCTGCTTCCAGTGCGGGCATATCCAACTCAAGCGTGACCAAAGACGCGATGCGTTCAACAAAGGCTGGGCCAATCCCCTCCACCTGCTGTAAATTTTCCAGCGATCCAAAGGGGCGGATAGCTTGGATACGTTCAGCAATGGTTGATCCAACCCCAGGTAGCGTGATCAACTCTTCCACAGAGGCCGTATTCAAATTCACTAGCTCAGACATAATAACCTCCATTATATTTTGGACTGCCTTTAGTATAGCCGAATTTCGGTAAATATGCGAAAAACGGGGCGATGAGATTTCGTTCTTTCGGTCAGAAACACAGCCCATTGCCCCTGATTGTGGTAGCGTAAGGGCGAGTGGTTTACGTTCATACACGCAAAGGCCAGGCACAAAGGCCTGGCCTACCGATTTGGGTACATGGAACGGATATTGGTTATTTTGTCTTGACTTTGATGGTTTTGGGGCGTTCTTCTTCCACCTTGGCAATCCGCAGGGTCAAGATGCCATTCTTCAAAGAAGCTTCAGCATCGGCGGCTTCCAACTTGGTGGCGAAGCGCAGACGGCGGTGGAAGTTACCCACAGCGCGTTCGCTGCGCAGGTACTCTTCATCCTCTTCGCCTTCTTTCTTGAACTCGCCGCTGATGTCAACAATGTTTTCGAGAATTTCGATGTTCAAATCATCGGCTTCCAACCCGGGCAGGGTGGCGATAATCACGAAAGCATCCGGTTCTTCTTTGACGTCCACGGGCACGTGTACATCGCTGTGCACATTACTGTGAATGCCAACATGTCGGGCAACGCGATCACTAAGGTATGCGTGCGCCATTCGGGATCGATGTCGGGGGGTCATATATAAAGTCATCATTTGTTTTCTCCTATGTGTTAGGCTCAGCAGTTCACGATTTCAACTCGCTCTGCGCGCCGGCCGTAGGCCCGTCTTTGGCGTGGCGAGCGCGAAAAACTGTGATCAACTGAGGTGATTACTTTTGATTACGACCTTAATCATACAGCACCAGTGTTAGAGAAATACAAACGAATCGTTAGAAGAATGCAAACGTTTTGTAAGCATTTCATAAGCGGCTTGATGACTATTTTAAATTGCTTATTCGCCGATTTGCGACATTGGCGTTAAAATTAACCTTTTGCCACGATGATGAGATTAGGCGACTCAGGTTCATACAAAGAGCGGTCAAAATCCCCATAAATATGGAGTACTTCCAGGCCGGCTTCTTCGAAATCATCCAAGATTTCATCGGGTGCCTGACTATGATGAAAGGCTGTGATAGTTTCCCGCTCCACGCGACCATTGGGCAGCAAGTGATCGTAGTGCCAGTGAAATTGCATTCCCTCACCCACATATTCCCACTGACTGCTCACCTGCACAGGATTACCTGTCTTTGGATGGGAGAAGGAAGATTCAGTTTCAAACTCACCATCTTCGGACAATTCCGCCAGCAAATTTGGATTGGGCATGCTGATGATGAAAACCCCTTCCGGAGTCAGGTGCAAACGCGCCCTATTCAGGGCGATCCGTCGACCGGTGAGGGTGAGGGTGCTGTAAGTATTACAGGGCATCAGGATAAGCGGGAAACGACCCGCCAGGCGATAACTCCGCAAATCGCCGCGCATAAGCACTACACGATCACAAAGCGAAACGGGAACGCGCTCGCGCAGAAAATCCAACATGCCACGGTCACAGTCCAACCCGAAGATTGTGTAACCTGTCTCAGCCAGCGGCAGCAGCACCCGCCCAGTACCGCAGCCCAGTTCAAGGATGGGTCCACCCTGCTGATGCGCCCAAGCCAGCCAAAAGGATAAATCATCTGCGTTCGCATCCAGGCTGTGATGGGTATGATAAAGCATGGGGACAGATGAAATCTCACTCACTATAAAATCTCCTTGAGTATAAGGCTGATTGGCATTATACTCCCGTTCGCCGGGGTGTAGCGCAGTTGGCAGCGCGCTGCGTTTGGGACGCAGAGGCCGGCGGTTCAAGTCCGCCCACCCCGACTAAAGGAAGGAAAATACTATGATCAAAAAGAAGAAATTCGACGGCGTGATCGAAGCAGCCCACTATGCACCCAATGGGCAAATCGAATGGGTGCGGGCCTATGAGCGCACGGGCTTTGTCTTCACAGATTGGTTGAAACTTGACCGACCGACTCTGGTTGGTCGGCTCAGAGATGGCGCACGCTTCTATACCGGTCAACGTAAAGCCTACCTGGGCAACGATTTTGATATCGCTGAGGCCGTCCGCTTAGAGGGAGTAGAATACTCTGAGATCGTCGTGGCTGGCGAGGCCAAAGGGGAGCAAGATCATCTCGAAGGTGTGCCTGTTTTTTGAGTTCACCAGGCATTCTTATCCAATCATCCCCGGCGTTGCTTTGAGCCGGGGATTTTTCTATTTTGCACTGGTATAATCACCCCAACGTCAAGAAACCTTGAGCCTCTCAAAAGGGAGCCGATGCTATGATCTTACGAGATTTTTCCCCTATTCCCTACAAGGATGGCAAACTACCCATCACGGCCCTGCTGCAGGCCATACTAAAAAATGGCTTCAACTGGCCTTCGGAGATGAAATCCCAGGATGTGGTAGTACGTTACTTATTGCACTCTCTGGACAACTCATACACCCTGCTGCGCAACGTTTCCTTGCCTGGCGTTGAGGTCATGATTCCCTTCATCCTGGTCGCCCCAACCGGAATCACTGTAATCAATCACAGCCCGGCCAGCGGTATTTTCCGCGCCCAGGGGAATGTCTGGGCGGTGATGGACAAACGCGATGGCGCCTTCCGTCCATCCAAGCCCAACCTGGTTATGCAAACTATTTTATTCGCACGCGCTGTGGAAAAGTATCTCAAAGAGAAAAATTTCGCTGAAATACCCGTTGAGGGTGTTTTAGTGCTTACAGACCCAGGCACGCATGTCGATACAACCAGACCCGATGTGCGCGTGGTATTAGTCGACGGGCTGGAGCGGTTTAGCGCCCAGCTCTCTGCTGAAGCGCCTATCATGGATCGCGAGAGACGTTACAAGCTCATCAAAACCATTGAAAATAGCCTCGATACCGCTAAGCCAGAATCATCCCCCGCAGAAACTCCCGGCAGCGCGTTACCCCAAACTCTGGACTCAAGCTTCGAGCAGGCCGTGACCCCTCTGCGCAAAAAAGCAAACTTCTCCC
>JADHXE010000283.1 GCA_016783125.1 Anaerolineales bacterium | reverse complement strand
CCCCGCTAACCCCCAAATCTGGGAAGCTCCACGCCAAGTCCCAAAGAGATATCTTTTTTAAAATGTGAAGAGGTGGCTTCATTCTTATGACAACAGAAACGATCTCATGCCCAAGATGTAACCAGCCGGTTGACTCTAGCGCAAGCACATGCGAGCATTGCGGAGTCAATATGGCTTTGTCGGCGATATTGGCTGAAAAAAAAATAAAAATTCAAACCGGCATGCTTCCAGAATTGAATCTTTCGCCTGAAGTACTTGTTCCCCGTTTGGGAGATTATCTGGTCGAACGAGAATTATTGAGCCCTGATGAGCTGATTCAAGCACTGGCATATCAAAATAAAATGCGTGACACTGGAGAAACCAAGTTGATCGGCCAGGCTCTGTTGGAGTTGAACCTAATCAGCCGAGAAGCTCTGGACCAAGCTGTTACGGAACAGATCCTTCAACTTCAGTTGGCGCTTCAACGCGCTAATGAAGAGTTGGAAGCGCGTGTTCTTGAACGTACTCTCGAATTAGAGCAAGCCCTCAACAGGCTTGCGGAGATGAACCAGCTTAAATCCAATTTTGTCTCGAATGTATCCCATGAATTACGCACTCCCCTCACTCATCTGAAGGGGTATATCGAGCTGCTCGAAGATGAGGCATTGGGGGATTTGACACCCCAGCAAGCTGATGCGGTGCGGGTGATGAAAAAGGCAGAAGGCCGGCTTGGAAATCTAATCGAAGATTTGATCCAATTTGCTGCCTATTCTCGCGGCAGCCTCGACGTACAAATGAACCCGCTCAATTTGCTGGACATTTTGAAGGATGTGCTCGAAAAAGCGCAGTATCGCTGCGATGAAAAGGGCCTGACCTTTCAGTCAAAAATACCCCCCAGTGTCCCCCCTGTGATCGCGGATGTGCAGAAGTTGCCCTGGGTGCTGTTGCAAATGATCGATAACGCCGTGAAATTCACGCCCAAAGGCGGCAATGTTCAGTTTGGTGTAATCCCCACGGATCGATTAGTGAAGCTGTATATTTATGATACAGGTATCGGCATTGCTCCCGAAAAGGTTGATGAAATCTTCGAGCCATTTCACCAATTGGATAGCTCTTCGACCCGCCGGTATGGGGGTACGGGGATGGGCTTGGCGATGGCCCGCCAGATCGTGACTGAGCATGGATCGGATATATCTGTGCGGGCTAAAGAGGGAGAAGGCTCGTATTTCGAGTTCGCTTTATCGATTGCTGATATTTAGGACAGTCTTCAGTATCTTCTCAAAAAATTGGACAGACTTCCGAAGTCTCGCAGACATATTCCCAGCTCTGGCAGCTTCTCGGAGACTTCGGAAGTCTGGCGCCCCGGAATTTTGAAAAGATACAGTCTTCAGAATAATATCTTCCGTCTTATCTGGGTTAGGATGAATCGTGTTAAAGTCCCGCGTAGAAATGCAGTCTGAGCAGTTGCAACCGGAGGAATATAAATCTCTTTACGAGATCGGTCGCGTGATCATCCAGGTGCTCGACTCAGAAACCGCGCTAAGGGAAATCTTCCATCTGGCTCGACCAGCATTCATATTCGACAATATTGTGCTCTATGAAATGCAGGAGGATCAAACCCTGATTCCGACCTATGCGCGTTCTGTTGGGCGTGGCCGCTCTATCGAGGCCGATATGGAGTGGGGGGAGACGATTGCCCGCGAAGTCATTCAAACCAGCGAAATGGTCTTGCGGGGCGAAACCCTGGAGGATGAACCCGATAACGATTCTGATGAACGCTTGAACCTGCGGGATTTCTTGGGCTTGCCACTGCAAACGGCTGCTGAGATATCCAAAGCGCTGGTTTTTATCCGCTTTGGGGGACCGCCATTCTTGCCTGGACAAATCAACTTTGCTCAGTTGGTAGCTGAACACGTAGAGAAACTTTTGGAGCGTCAGCAGCTTGTTGAGCGCGTCGCTGCGCTGGAAGCCGAGAGACGCCTCGACCGCCTCCAAGAGCAATTCGTAGCTACCGTCTCTCATGAACTGCGTTCCCCCTTGGGATTCATCAAGGGATATGCGACAACATTATTACGCGATGATACTGAATGGGATCTGCAAACCCGGCGGGAGTTTTTGACGATTATCGACGAAGAATCCGACCGATTGACTGAAATTATCGACAATATCCTCGATTCATCCCGCCTTCAATCCGGGACTCTCCCCATGGATTTTCAGGAAGTTCGGCTGGCGAAAGTCTTGGGGGATTTCGTAAAGCGCATGATAGCGGGCGATTTTGAGTTAGATATCCAGATGGATTTTGAAGGACCGTCGAATACCATCAACGCTGATCCGGCTCGGCTCGTGCAGGTATTAGACAACCTGCTAAATAACGCCGCAAAATATGCCCCCGGATCAGTTGTAACACTGTCATTAGATTGGGAAGCGGAGCGTGCCCATATCATGGTGCGCGATACCGGGCCTGGTATCCCCGAAGAACATCTTGAAGATATTTTCAAACGTTTCTATCGTTTGCCAGAACACCGTGATAATGCATCTGGCACGGGCCTGGGTTTGTATATTTGTCATCAGATCATTCGAGCTCACGGTGGAAATATTTTCGCTGAGTCTGCCCTGGGGGAGGGTACGGCGGTTCACATAACCCTTCACCGTCAACAAAAACCTCAACCGCTGGAGGATGAATTATGAGTGCTCAAATATTAGTTGTCGATGATGAGCCTCGCTATGTACGCTTGATGGAAGCAAATCTGGTCAGCGCTGGCTACAAAGTCATCACAGCATCAAACGGACAAGAGGCAGTGGATGCAGTCGATCTGCACAAACCAAATCTGGTTTTATTGGATGTAATGATGCCGGGTCTGGATGGCATTGAGGCTTGCGAGCGCATCCGTAAGTTTTCTACTGTGCCGATTGTGATGGTCACTGCGCGCGGCGATGAACGCGATCGTGTGCGGGGCTTGGATGTTGGCGCTGATGATTACATCGTCAAGCCCTATGCTGTAACAGAGCTATTAGCCCGAGTGCGGGCAGTATTGCGGCGGGCGCAGTTCGCGGATAGCTCAATCCAACAGTCGATTTTTTCGCACAGCAATTTGCGCGTGGATTTTGCCAGAGCAGAAGTATTCTTAGGGGATACCGAAGTGCAGCTTTCGGCTACAGAATACAGGCTGCTGTTGCAGTTTGTACAAAATCAAGGCCGAGTCATGACCTCGGAAGAATTGTTGGAAAATGTGTGGGGACAATCATACCGGGAAGATAAGGAAGTGCTGTGGGTAAGTATTTCGAGATTAAGACAAAAGCTCGAGGATAATCCAAAACAACCTCAGTATATTGTGACCCGCCCTGGTTTAGGGTACACTATGCCATATCCTGATGATACTTAGGTAACCATACTAACCATTTATCTTAGCAGAGAAAATCCCGAAAAAAGGCTCCGCGTGGGCGCAAAGCGGCTGCGCTCGCCCCCACGCACACTTTTTTCCGGGCCAATCCGCTCCGTGATTTTATTGCTGAGAGGAGAAAAATATTATGTCTATGCATGTCGATCATAAGGGGAAATACTTCACAGAAGTTATCTCTAAAGATGTGGTACGCACCGTTCTTCAAACGTTAACGGTGCGCGTCATTGGTGATATCTATGTGCGCCCCGGAGAGCGTTTGAAGGATGAGTTGAATAAATCTGAAAACTTCATCGCGGTGACAGATGCAGACGTATTGAACGCCCGTGGTGAAAAGATTTACCACGCTGATTTTCTGACCGTGAATCTGGACCATGTGCTCTGGCTGAGCCCAGCAGATGCATCTGGTGAGGGATAAGCCGAGGGGTAAATAGGATGACTATGTCAGGCCAGTCGCCGTCAGATCAGCAGCAGAGCGTTGATGTGGATAAGCTCAAAGCTTATCTGATCAGCAATTTAACTCAAGAGTTTGAGAATAACCCTCCTCCCATCAAGCAGCGCCGTCAAGCCGCATTTGATATGCTGGATGAAGTGTATAAGCGGACAAATCTCAGCCTGGCTCAAAGTTTGCGCGCCCAACTCTTCCACGATGTAATGGATGATTTATTAGGCTATGGCCCTATCCAATCGTTGTTGGATGAAGAAAGTGTCTCTGAGGTGATGGTCAATGGGCCTTATGATGTATACGTTGAGAGAAGCGGAAAACTTGTCCGGACCAATGTCAAGTTCAATGACAATAACCACGTTCTCCAAGTTATAGACCGCATAATTCTGCCCCTGGGACGCCGTGTCGATGAGGATAACCCCACCGTCGATGCCCGCTTGCCAGATGGATCGCGCGTCAACGCGGTTGTCCCCCCAGTTGCCATTGATGGCCCTTCGATTACAATCCGGAAATTCGCTAAAGAAAAACTGACTATTCAGCAATTGGTAGAGTTTGGTTCACTCACCGATAATATGGCTGATTTCTTACGCGCCTGTGTGGTGAGCCGTTTGAATATCGTCATCTCCGGCGGGACCGGTTCGGGGAAGACGACCTTACTCAATATCCTCTCGAGTTTCATCCCCTCGGATGAGCGCATCGTCACCATCGAAGACGCTGCCGAACTCCAGCTTCATCAGGAGCATATTGTGCGCCTGGAGACCAAACCGCCCAATGTGGAAGGTCTCGGCGCTGTGCATATCCGCGATCTGGTGCGCAACTCTTTGCGTATGCGGCCTGACAGGATCATTATTGGCGAAGTGCGCGGCGGTGAAGCCCTTGATATGCTGCAGGCTATGAATACCGGCCATGATGGATCACTGACCACCGCCCATGCCAACACGCCCCGCGACGCCCTCTCGCGTTTGGAGACCATGGCCTTGATGTCTGGTCTCGATATGCCCTTGAAAGTCATCCGCGAGCAAATTGCATCGGCTGTGGACTTGATCGTGCAGCAATCGCGCTTGAAGGATGGTTCACGCAAGGTAACCTATATTACCGAAGTCGCCGGCATGGAGGGGGAGACGGTTGTCATGACCGATATATTCAAATTCGAGCAAACCAGCATTGATGACGACGGAAAGATCATTGGGGAGCTCAAGCCGACAGGCATCCGCCCATTATTTAGCGATCGCCTAATCGCGGCGGGTTTCAAACTCACGCCGCAGGTTTTCGGGGCCGTGTCAACCGATAAGTTGGAATCATCCCGAAGTTCACCGCGTCGGCGCAGGAGATGATCAGCTATTCAAATGGATATGTTTCAAACGAGTTGAAAAGTTCCGAAAATAGGGGTATGCGGGGGGGGGGCGCCCCCCGCATACCCCTATTTTCGGGCTCACTTCAACTGGAATGAAACGCATCCTATTCAAATCTGATCTGGAGTTTTATCAAATGGCTATACCCATTGCAATAAAGATTCGTGCTAAGAAATTAGGTGTATTGATGCGCGATGCGCGCCTGTCATCTGGAAGAACTATGAAAGAATGCGCTGAGGCGATTGGGGTGACCAGTAAACGCATCGCTACTTTCGAGAAAGGCGAAAGCTCACCTTCGCTTCCAGAACTAGAGTCGTTAGCTTTCTATCTAGAAGCGCCCTTGGATCACTTTTGGGGGGATACATCGATTTCGCGCGAAAACCAATTTGACCGCTCCAGTTTCGACAAAATGGTGCTCCTGCGACAGCGTATCATCGGCGCCAAGTTGCGCATGGCTCGCCAGGAGGCCGATCTCACGATGGCCAGCCTGGCAGAGAGTGTGGGGATTTCTACAGGCATGTTGAGACACTACGAACGTAGTGAGCGCTCGATTCCCTTGCCCGAACTTGAGCATATGCTCAAGCAGATGAATATCTCGATCGATGAGTTCCGTGATCAAAGCGGCCCTGTAGGGCAGTGGGTTTCCCAGGAAAGGAACATCGAACAATTTTTGGAGCTGCCTCCAGAATTAAAAGAGTTTGTCAGCAAACCCATCAACCAACCTTATTTGGAATTAGCCCAAAGGTTGAGTGAGATGTCTGTTGATCAGCTGAGGGCGGTTGCCGAAGGTTTATTAGATATCACACTCTAACTTGAATAGGACTTACGCACCTGCGCAGAAAGAAGCCCGAAAATAGGGGTGTGTGGGGTG
>JADHXE010000282.1 GCA_016783125.1 Anaerolineales bacterium | reverse complement strand
GTGGGGATCTGTGATCCGGGGTTGGTGAAGATATGAGCCAGGGAAGCTACTACACCGCCGATCAGATAAAAAATGATGTAGCGGCCGCGCCCCATGCGGTCTTCAACGTTGTCGCCGAAAATCCACATATAAAGTATATTGCCGCCAATATGCGCTAAACCGGCATGCATGAACATACTGGTGAAGATATCGGTGATATCGCCAAGGCTGATCCCGCTAGTGAACTGGATGGGGATCAGGGCGAACTCATACACCAGGGCCTGCTCTTCAGCGCCCAACATGCTTTGGAACAAATACACCAGCACATTCACGGCGATCAAAGCGTAATTGACGATGGGCACCCTGCGGGTGGGAATATTATCACGAAGAGGGATCATAGAATCGCTCCTTTGCGTTTTTCACTTAGGCGATTATCAATTGAAACCTTGCTTTTGCTCATCCGGGAAGTACCAGGGAGTAAGGAGTAAGGAGTAGGTGTATTTCCATTACTTCGCTCTGCGTCCCTACTCCCCCTGTTACTTTTTGGTTCCGGTTCGTCCGGGTTAGGGAATTCCTGGGAAATAATTGTCCCAGAATCCGTATTGCGTACTGCCTACGGCATATTTCGTAAAGGCTCCCCTACGCAATACGCAATACGAAATACGCATTACAGTTTATTGCAACTCCCTAAGACGATGCTTCGGGGTTCTCTCTGACAAGGTAAATACCAGGCAAACTGATGATCGTGGTCAGCCCTTTGATGATCACATTGCTGGCGAAAATAGACCAAACCACCGCGTCAGGCAGCGCCCCGCCAAAAGCCAGCCAGCAAAAAAGCAAACTGTCCAGCGGAATGCTCAAGGCATTGCTCACCAATACCCTTGCCCATTGGTACCTGTGGGTTACTTTTTCCACCCACAGCCGGTAGCCTTCGGTGTCGACCAACTCGGCGATCACTTCCGCCACAATCGAGGCGAACACAATCCGCCACACCGGGGAGAGCACCACCCCAAATTCTTCTTGAGGGCCAACGACCAGGTCTGGGGGCAGAATAGAAGTCAACCAGAACAAACCAGCCATAAGCAAGTTGAGCACCGCGGCGGCAATGATCAACACCCGGGCAGCCTTGATCCCGGCGGTCTTATGCACCAAATCCCGCAAAGTAAAAGTAAAAGGATAGACAAATGTGCCCGCATCGACAGAAAATCCAGCGATCATCACAATCCGCAGGCTGGCGACATCGGCCATCATTTGGAAAGCGATATAAGCTGCTGATACAATTGTTGCTGCTACCATACAAATTCTCCAATATCCCCTAACCCGGACGAGCCGGAACCAAACAGGTTTTTTTTTGAACCGCGAAGCACGCCAAGATCGCAAAGAAAAACATATATAAAATCTTCGCGTCCTTTGCGTCTTTGCGGTTGCCAACGGCACGCAAAGCGATTTTCTTGTTTTTTGTGCAAGATTCTCATCGCTAACATACTAAGGATGCGTGAAAACCAGCCGCCAGCTGCCCCAATAGCGCTCGCCCTGATCGTCGGAACACTCCGGTACGAACAAATCCACAGCTTCGCCGCCCTCGCCGATGTGCAGCGTATAGCTGGTCTCAGGCGTCATCGTGTAATCGGCATACCCCCAACCCATCTCAGGTTTCAGGCCGGTGAAAAAGTACTCCTCCTGGCCATCCCAATGGATGATGATCTCCACCCCAGGGATGCCCTCCCCAGCCGCGTTTTGCACCACGATTTGAATGACCGCATCGTTCAGCGTCGACTCACATACTAAGGCTTGCTCGCGCATCACAAAGGGAGGCGCCAGCGTGGGTGTGAGGGTACGGGTGGGAAGCGGCGTGAAAGTAAGGATGGCTGTGCGGGTCAGGGTGGGCGTCGGCGACGCGGACGCGGTTGGCGTGGCAGTGGGTAGGCCTTCTTCTGCCTCCCCGGGGGTGGTCGTCTCGTTTGGGGTTTCCTCTGTCTCCGAGGGAGTAGGCTCGATTTCTTGCGTAGCCGTCTCTTCAGGGATGGGAGTCTCCGAGAGGCGCGGCGATGTCGTGGCTGTGCGCGGGGCCGGTGCGGGGACATCCCCCAAGGCAGCCGACAACCTGGCCAGCGCCAGAGCCGCCTCATAGGAATAGCCCTCTGCCAGATAGCGCTGACTCTGCGCCGCCAAAACGCTGGCTGGATCTTCCTCAACCAACAAAGCCAGGCGCGCCTTGGCGCGGGTAAGGTCATCAGTGGCCGAATAAGCCGAGGCGATGGCAGCGCGGTAGGCGTCCTTATAATCTGATCTCAGCGCATCCGGATGCGTATCGGCATACTCAGAAGGCGAAAATGTCCAGGTGTACAACAGTCCTAGAACAAAACCCAGCACCACGCCTGTCAGCAAATACCAGGGACCATGTCTCTCCCGG
This sequence comes from Anaerolineales bacterium, assembly GCA_016783125.1. Classification (GTDB taxonomy): domain Bacteria; phylum Chloroflexota; class Anaerolineae; order Anaerolineales; family UBA11858; genus NIOZ-UU35. The sequence goes on along the minus strand of JADHXE010000282.1, from coordinate 3,659 downwards.
TTCATGGCGCGACCCCCTGCGAAGCATTTGACAAGCTTTCCACCCCTTTATAGAGCAGTTCTAAGATGGCTTGATCCGATTGGGAATAACCCACCTCGCTGGCGAAGTCGATGGCGCTCCCCACGATGACCAGGGGATCTGCCCCTCCCAGAAAAGCCAGGCGTCCCACTGCCAGGGCAGGATCACGCTTGAGCTGGTAGGCCTCAGCCACCATCAGCACATAATCCGCCTGGTAATCCTGGCGCAGGCTGTCGGGCGTGGTATCGACATAATCCACAGGATCGATCACCCAGCCATAGAGCAGGCCGAGGCCGATACCGACGAGAATGGTGATGATAAAACCGATCCAGCGAGACATGGGAGATAGATATTAGATATTGGAAATTGGATATTCAGTACTTCACGATTTTTGTTCGTAGTTGGCACTTCAGTGCCTATTTTCAGCGATAAATCGCATACTACGAACCCAAACTGTGATCTACTGATATTGGATTTATTGTGCCATAGATGCGTTGAAAGAACAAGTTTAGAGCAACTCTTTCAAAGCGGCCAGCAGTAGAGTGACGTTCTCGCGGCGGGCGCTGAAGCCCATCAAGCCGATGCGCCAGATCTGACCGGCCAGGGGACCGAAGCCGCCGGCGATTTCGATGTTGAATTCTTCGAGCAGTTGTTTGCGGATGGCGGCTTCATTGAGGCCCTCGGGGAGCTGCGGCGTGGTCAGGGTGGGCAGGCGATACGCCTCTGGCGCGCGCGGTGGCAGACCGAGCTTTTCTAGGCCGACCCAGAGAGTCTCGGCATGTTGGCGGTGACGGGCGAAGCGCGCTTCCAATCCCTCTTCGGCGACCATGCGCAGGGCTTCCCGAAGGGCATAGTTCATGTTGACCGGGGCGGTATGGTGATAGGTGCGCTCGCTGCCCCAGTATTTGGTCACCAGGGTCATGTCCAGGTACCAGTTAGCCACGGGTGTCTGACGGTTAGCAAGCACGTCTCGCGCCCGCGCGCCCACTGTCAGCGGGGCCAGGCCAGGGGGACAGGAGATGGCTTTCTGCGTGCCGCTGTAAGCCACATCGACATCCCAGGCGTCGATCTCGACTGGCAGACCGCCCAATGAAGTGACCGTATCCAAGACCAGCAGCGCGTCGTGACGATGGGCAGCGGCGGCGATCTTTTCGATATCCGGTTGGCAGGCTCCCGTGGAGGTCTCGGCGTGCACGATGGCCAGCAGTTTATAGCTCGCCTCGCCCAAAGCAGTTTCGATCTCTTCGGGAGTGAAGACTTCGCCCCAGGGGCGATCCACGCGGTCCACCTGAGCGCCGTAGCGTCCGGCCATATCGACCAGGCGCTCGCCGAAATAACCGTTGACCGCCACCAGCACACGGTCGCCTGGCTCGATGAAATTGCACAAGGCCGCTTCCATCCCGGCGCTGCCCGTCCCTGAGACCGGGATGGTAAGTTCGTTCTCGGTCTGGAAGACAAAACGCAGCAGTTCCTGCACTTCGGCCATGATGGTCAAGAATTCCGGGTCTAAATGGCCGACCGGCGGCTGGGACAGAGCGCGCAAAACGCGCGGCGCCACCATGCTCGGTCCGGGGCCTAAGAGTATGCGGGAGGAGAGATTGAGATCGCTGGTTTGAGGGGGTTGCATGGACTGCCTCCTGATGAGTTTGATGAGGGTTTTTACAGTACAAAGTGTACCCTAATTTTAGGTCGCAGGTAGGGGGAAATTCTCTTTTTTCAACGCGAAGACGCAAAGGGCGCGGAGAATACTTAGAATTTTCTCATGCTATAATGACTGCGGGTTGCAATTGATGTTGAACGCATTTGAGATCATGTATTCTCCAGAGTTAGTCATGCAATGTGCAAAAGGGTGATGATATGGAAGGAAAAGTATATTTTTTAGACGATGAACCTATCGATGATTTGCGTAAATTTGATGCATTCGGCCATGTTTATTATGCTCGCACGTTATTGAGAATACTTGAGCTTACAGACTCAATAAAACCTTATGCTATTGGTTTATTTGGTGAATGGGGTGTTGGCAAAACTAGTATTATCCTCGAGATGGAAAGAATAATTAGAGAACAGAGGGATAAGAAAGAATCAACACTCAAACACAATTATCGCATAATAAAACTTGATACGTGGGAATACTCAGATAATAATTTTCGTAGAGAATTTCTTTTGGATCTCGGAATTCATTTTGGATGCCGAGATGAAATCCGTGCCAGGATAACATCGAAAAAGATAAAAGAGATAAAAGAAGCACCACAATATACTCGGGCGTGGTTTTCCAGGTTGCTTGTGCAACTTGGATTTACGTTTATTATTCTCATAATTGTAAGTCTAATCCAAAGGCTTTCTACATGGCAACTTGATACTACATTCTTACCTTCTTGGTTTCCCTTACCCTTGCTTATTGTCTCAACTGCTGCAATTCTCTTTAGCCTCGTTGCCGTATTCCAAGAGAATATAAAGCAGCTATTTTCATTTCATACGACAATCTTTGAAGTAGAACCGCCAATACATGCCGATGAATTTAGAGAAATCTTCAATCGTGTTATTGAAGATAAAGCAAAACTAAATAAAGACGATGATCGATTAGTCATAATCTTAGACAATCTGGATAGAGTAAAAGAAGAGATTGTTATACAAATACTTGGAGCAGTAAAAACATTCCTACGAAAAGAAAAATGCATATACATATTACCTTGTGATGAGAAGGGATTAAAACAACATATTACAAATATGGGATATGGAAAGCGTGCAAATCGAACGATTACAGAAGCTCAAGCTAATGAATACTTACGAAAGTTCTTTCAAACAACACTACCTATACGAAATTTGCTTATTGAAGATCTCGAAGCATTTATTGATCATACCCTCGATCAACTAGAACTATTTAACCTTCCAAATACTTTCATTGAATTGGATGTACTGGAAGAAGCCTTCGATTCAGATCAAATTAATAAGCAAAATCGAAATTCCGTATCATATGTCCTCAGAGTTGCATTATCGAAGAATCCAAGACGGATAAAACAGCTGTCAAACAAATTAGCTTCAAACTATATTCTGGCAATTGAACGAAGCGATTCGGATCCTGAACTTACAAAAAACATAATAACCCATCTTGGATTTCTCGCAAAAATCTCAATAATTGAGGAAGAGTGGACACACTTCTATGCACTCATACTTGAAGACCCCGATGTGCTACGGAAAATTCGAAGCTATTTCATTACTGGTAATATGGAAGATTTGCCAAATAAACTATTCAAGGCTCTTTCTGATCCACAAAATTCATCAATCAGTTATGAGTGGGAAAATGGTTTAGAAGACTTTCTCAGACGAACAGAAACAATCCATTCAGATTTTGTAGACGATTTCCTAAATTTAAAACAAAAACAGGTCTTGACACAAATTTCAAACTACTACGCATTCCATGACGCAGCACTAAGCGGAGACTTTGATGCTGTCAATTCAATACTTCAAAATGAGAGAACCGATGTTGATGCTGCTTGCAAAAATCGGCTATCCACGTAAGGCGGGACACTATGATACATTGACGTAGCGGCACAATGAGGTCAAGTATGATAATCTATTGCTTCAAATTCCCGAAAACAAGAAGCAACCATGATTATCGCCGCCGCAGTTCGTAACCGAGA
>JADHXE010000281.1 GCA_016783125.1 Anaerolineales bacterium | reverse complement strand
CATATTGTGATCCTTTTATAGAACGAATTTGTCCGAAAAAGGGTGTGCGCAGGGAGCTGTGCTCCCTGCGCACACCCTTTTTCGGAAGCTTCTCTTTTATCAACGCCAATCGAGGCGGTTGATGCGCCCATCGCCGGTGATCTGCCAGGATTCGCCAGTTCCACTGTCGATCAACCAGATATTGCCTTGATACAACACAGCCAAAGTGTAATCCTCACTCCCCTCTACAAGCTGGGGTGACCAGGTGCCCCAATCACGCTGCGGCTCGATACCCTGGGCCTCAGTCGGAGGGAAAAGTTCTCGGCGGTTTGATCCATCACGGTCTGTGATCATCACCCGGTAGCGGCTGGTCTCACTTTGATCAGGGAAAATTGCCTGCAAGAAGGCCACTTGATAGGCCACTTCTCCGGTAGGTTGAGGCTGCATCGGCGACGGCAGCGGGTAAGCGAACATGCCCACATGGGAAACCAGGTCAACAGGTTCGCCACCGGTGAGAGGGATCGCCGTCAAATTGAAGATCGGCGACTCTTCTGGTGAAACCACGCCCGGGGGCGGCGCATGACGTACGGTGAAGAGCATCGCGCCATCCGGCCCCCATTTGATCCCCGGGACCCAGGCCCAATCGCTGCGCGTCTCCAACGGGGTAATCTCTAATACGGAATTGAGTGTGCCCTCTTCGATATTGACCAGGCCAATTTCAGTGGGGCTGGCATAGGCCATGGATTGGGCGTTGGTCCCATAAACGTAATCCGTCCCCCACCACCCATAGACCCCCCCCGAATTGGTTTCAACAACCACCCCAGGGCTGGGATCCACCCAACCATTGACGCTGAAGTTCGCCATCTGGACATCATTATTAGCCTGCCATCCAGGAGCAGCCTGACGAGGCTCCACAGTGGAATAAGCCGCATACGCTGTAGAGCCCGGCTGCCAATCCGCAAAATGGATCACGTTGATGGCTTGCAGATCGATCTCCACCTCAGAATTATCCACCTGCACGATCCACAACGTATTGATAATCTCCTCATCGTCATCGTGGCGGGTGAACAAGAGCCACTCGGCATCGTCGGAGAGCACAAACACCCTGCCATCCAAATCGCCCGTCGAAACCAGTGGAATACGGTTAGCGGTTGTCCCTTCCATCAACCAGGCATTGCCATCGGAGAGATAAACCAGCCGGCCCGGGATAGGGCGCGGCGTGAAGGATGTCTGCACACCAACCAGCATGATCTGAGGCAGGGGGTCTTGGATCGTGACTGCCTTGATCTCAGTTTTCGAGATCTCGATGCCATCTTCATAAACAATGCGATAGGTGATCTCCTTGAGGCCGTTCTCACCAAGCTGCAAAGGTTGTTGTTCCCCCTCGGGGAGAAATTCGCTGGGTTGGAGCTGCTGCTCGAAGGGGATCACAACCTGCTCGACTTCGAACTCCTCATAGACGCGCGTAATCGTGATCTCCATACCTTCAACCAGCGAGATATGCAAGTCTGGGTCGATGCGGTCTAATGCCCCCAAAGTTAAGCCTGCTATTTCAAGGGCATCCTGGACTGTACTTTGGGGTGGCACCTGCACCGTGAAGATTTGCCCGTCTCCAACGATCTGCGCCTGAAGCATGGGCTGCTCCGTTGGAGCCATGTCGCAGGCGCTCAACAACAAAACAAAGGCTATGAAGAGTAAAAGAATAGAGTGGTATAATCTCATCTTGTTCTATCCAAAATATTAGTCAGCTTCTAGACGATCCGTAGGAGGCCGAAAAAAGGGTGTGCGCAGGGGTGCCGCTTTGCGCCTGCGCACACCCTTTTTTCGGGACGATCCGTTCGATACAAAAAATCTGAAACCGATTATAGCATGAGCGACCTTATTCAACCCAAGCATTCCCAACTCAGCCTGACTGCGCGCATCGAAGCGCTGCTCTTCGTAGCCCCCGAGCCGGTAACTTCTGGACAACTTGCCAGGGTATTAGATGTAACCACACGACGGATCGAGAAAGGCCTGGAAGAGATCGAGCTGCAATATCAAGATCGGGGGATCTGCATTCAACGCCACGATGGGCGCGTACGCCTGACTACTTCACCGGAAGCTGCCCCCTTCATTGAATTCTTCTTGGGTCTGGAAGCCACCACACAATTAAGCCGCGCCGCGCTGGAGACGCTGGCCATTATCGCCTACCAACAACCCGTCACCCGCCCCCACGTAGATTCTATCCGTGGGGTCAACAGCGACAGCGTGATGAAGAATTTGCTCAGCAAGGGAGTCATTCAAGAAATAGGGCGCGCTGAGGGGCCAGGTCGCCCTATTTTATACAGCACCACGCCCGAATTCCTGAGTCATTTTGGCTTGATCTCCCTTGAAGAATTGCCTCCGTTGAATATTGAAGATATCATCAACAATAATCATAAAGAAAACGGTGAAACAAAGATCCTGAAGGAATGAACCTTACTGAACATTTCGGGTAAGCATAATAGATGACAACATAAGAGATTTAGTAAGGGAGTTCCAAACCAATATTGCGTATTTTGTATGGGCGTGTTTCAAACAAGCGTAAAAGTTCGGGAAATAGGGGTGTGCGGGGGGGCGCAATGCCAGAGGCACGCAAAGCGAAGCGCCCCCGCACACCCCTATTTCCGGGATTACTTCCACTGGAATGAAATGCACCCATTTCGTATTGCGTTGCTTTGCATGCCTGCGGCAAGGGGAGTCTTTACGGAATACGCATTACGAAATACGAAGCCTGGGACAATAGAGGGAAGTCGTCATGACACGTTACCTCATTCGACAAACCCTGCTCAGCATTATCAAACTATTCATCTTCATCAGCATTATGTTCTTTTTCATTCAGATCATGATGCCTGGTGATTTCATCGATCAATATTCCTTGTTCTGCAATGCTGAATGCCGGGTGCGTCTCCGCGCACAACTAGGCCTCGACCTCCCCATCTGGCAGCGCTACCTGCAGTGGCTGCGCCAAATCGTCACGCTTGATCTGGGGGACTCTTTGCATGGGGAACCCATCGTCGAAACACTAAAAATGGTCATCCCTGCGACTCTATTAGTTTTCGTCACGGGGACTATCATGGCGTTTCTGATCGGGCTATGGCTGGGGAAACGCACCGCCTGGCAGGGATCTGCTATTCTCTCCAGGGCAGCTACGCTCGGCGGCCTGACCTTATATACAACTTTCCCGCCATGGCTGACCTGGTTATTCACATATCTCTTCACCAAGGGGGCTGGCTTCGTGGCCATGGGCGAAGTTGGGGGTTTAGGCCAGCTAGCCTTTATCGGTTTGGATCGCCTGCTTTGGGCGGATGTTGAAGTACACCCCAGCGTAATCGCATTCCGCATGGTGGCGACTTTGGCAGCCTGCGCGCTGTTTTTCTACCTCCTGAAGAATTTAATCGATGAATTTGCCAAACACTCAACGCCAGGGATCATATTCTTGGCGTTGATCATCGCCAGCACAGTTGGCAGTTGGTACCTCTTAGATATGAATATTTTGGCTTTTGACATCATGAAACTGGCCTGGATCCCATTGGTAGCGTATATCCTGCTCACCTTTGGGGAAACCATGATGATCATGCAGGCCAGCATGGAGGAAGTGATTAAATCAGAATATATCATCACGGCCAAAGCTAAAGGATTGCCAGATTCTGTAGTTCGCGAGAGGCACGCTGCTCGCAATGCTTTGCTCCCGGTGATCAGCCGCCTGGTGATTTCACTGCCTTATCTGATCACGGGTGTGGTCATCATCGAGAGCTCGACGGACTGGCCTGGGATGGGCACCAAAATGTGGAATGCGCTTTACTGGCAGGATATGCCTTTGGTGATGGACACTCTGTTGATCGTGGGTGTGCTCTCCCTGGTTGCCCGCCTGCTGCTGGATGTTATCACCGCGTACCTTGACCCGCGGATTCGCTACGATGAAAAAAGGACGCTGTCCAATTAGTGCTAATTTCTGGTTGATGTTCAAACAATCAGGAAAAATTCCGAAAAAGGGTGTGCGCAGGGGGCACTTCCCCCTGCGCACACCCTTTTTCAGGGAAATTCGTTCCTTGGTTAAATAATACCTAATCTAGCATCATGGACCCTACCACTAACCCCACACTGAAGCAGGCAACGGAACTGATTCGAGCGGGTGATCGTCATCAAGCCAGCGTCCTCCTGGCTAAGTTTGTGGAGGCTTACCCACACAATGAACATGCCTGGCACATCCTAAGCTACGCGCTGGAGGACAAAGAACAACAGATCTATGTCCTGAAACGCGCCTTACGAATCAACCCAAGCAACCCACATGTCAAAGCTCGGCTAGACAAGTTTTCTCCCCCAGCACCCAAATCTGAACCACCGCGACAACCCGCTCCTATATCTAAACCCATCTCACAACCAGCCGTACCCATCCAGGAGGCTCCGCCGCCAAGGCAGGGGAGTCTCTTACAAACGGCTGCTGCTGCCGGTGGCATTGGCGCCCCATCGAGTCCGCTGACCAGAGCAGCATCACAACCCATAGTTGTTTCTAAACCAGCGCCGAAAATCCCAACCTACGAGATTCCCAAACCCACTAAGGCTTACGGACTTTGGCACCGCATCAAGACTCGCGCAACGATCTCCTGGCGGCGCACAAAGATGAATTGGCGGATATTTGCCATGAGTCCCCTGGCTATTATTGGGCTTATCTTGATCGTCCTATTCGGGATAATGGCTGTCGCCCACCCCATCTTGATGAACACTGTTTGGCCAAGGGGCATCTATGACCCGGCGACGGGTTTCGATATGATGATCTTCCCCCATCCCTCACTGCCAGGTTCTGGGCATATCCTGGGGACGGATTCGCTGGGGAGGGATGTGTTGAGCATGATCCTGGCAGCCACCACACCTACTTTCACCGTAGGGATCACAGCCGCGCTAACCACAGCCATCGTCGGCACACTTCTGAGTGTCACAGCAGCTTACTTCCAAGGCAAGGTTGATTTTGTAATTACCAACATGGCCGATGTCTTCTTGCTCTTCCCCGCGCCAATCATCATGGTGATCATTGGGGCACGCTTCCGCGATTTAGGCCCAGTGCAGTTGGGGTTGTTTTATGGATTGGTTACCGGCGCTGGCGCGACGACCATCGTCATGCGCGCCCAGGCCCTCCAGGTCGCAGCCAAGCCCTTCATGGAAGCCGCCCATGTCGCCGGGGGCGGTCCCTGGCATATCATCACCAAACACCTGATCCCTTCGGTGATGCCTTTGGCCGCGCTGCAAATGATGATCGCCGTCACCGGGGCCGTAGTGGCCGATGGGTTCATCTCTTTCTTTGGGATCACCCGCACCGTAAATAATTGGGGGACGATCATCTACGATGCCTTCATCTATGGGAATATCTCCGGATTCTATGGGCCACCCTGGCATATGTTGATTCCAGCTGCCGCCTGCTTTTCACTTTTCGCCCTCGGGTTCTATCTGGTTTCGAGAGGTCTTCACCGAGTCACTTCTCCATCCCTGCGGGAAGATCACTGAAGCGTACCTGCTAAACCACAGAACGGATTACCCCGAAAAAAGAGTGTGCGTAGGGCGACGCCCTACGCACACTCTTTTTTCGGAAACTTATCACCCAGGCTTTCTAATCGCCGCTATCATACCCCTGCAAACCATAATCATCGATGATCTGCACAATGACATCGATATCATCATCTGAGATTTCTTGCAAAGCAAAGCCGATATTGTAGAAATTGGGATCAATATCTCGCTGACACCAAACACTGCGCGCAGTTAAATTCAGGAGCGGCTTGCCATAAATATCCTCTGGCAAGTCGATCCGCAGATTGAAGGCTATTCCTTTCTCTAGCGCTTCCTCGCTGATAATCATGGCGCCAGTTTCCGTCAGGTTGCCCAGATAACCCATGAATGCGCCTGTTTGGCGGTCGAAGACGCGCGAATAAAACATAATGTGCTGCCGCTTTAGTGTTCTGCGTTCGTCCATATGAGCCTCCATACCCTAGGGAATTTCTCTTTCCCAATTATAGCAGAAATGGAAAGATTTCAAGCAACCCATCTTCATTTCATTTGGGTGTATTTCAAACGAGTGGAAAAGTTCCGGAAATAGGGGTGTGCGGG
>JADHXE010000280.1 GCA_016783125.1 Anaerolineales bacterium | reverse complement strand
CAAACTCAACTCCACCACCGAACGTGCATTGAGGTTGCTTGCCAAAGCGTCGATCAATTCCATTATGGCGTCCGCACGGTGCGGAAAATAATTGTAAAGGTCCTGCCGAAACGCTTGCAGTTTGGTCTTTGCTTCGGCTGCGATCTGGGCTATTTCCTGCCCATCTTTCTCAGATTGGAGCTTGGTCTCATGTTTTTCCATTCCCCAAGTATGCCTGTTTTTCGCTTCAGGTACATACTATTTTATTTCAAAGTCCAAATACATTAAGCGTCTGGTAAAAAATAGTTTCGATCTACTCGATCGAAAAATCTATCCAAGACGAATATGGACCGATCGTGCCCAGATTATCTACCGCCCGTACCTGCCAGCGATAAGTAGCAGCGCAACTCGGTAAGAAGAACTCAACCTGAACATCGGTAGTAGTATCAGTTTCCACCGCGCCGAGACCTTCGACAATCCACTCGTAATAAGCAATGCCATTGGGGGAATAAACATAATTCCACTCCAGGAAGATCGTTGAACGACAGTTGTAAGATCCACTGGGGGCGATGGGTTCTGGAGCAACAAGGGGTTCTAGGGTAGATGTATAAGTGGGGGTTGGAGTCCAGGTAAGTGTTATAGTCGGTGTCGGAGTTGGGGCCAGAGTCTCGGTCGGGGTGAGGGTGATTGTTGGCGTAATGGTATCATCCACTACAGGGACAGCAGTTGTTGGCTCCTGTTGCACTTCAGGAGGACTTTGCTCATTAACAATGACAACAACTACTTGTGACGAGATATTTCCACCCGCGGAGCTTTCAATACTGGTTTGCAGCGTGAAAGTACCAGACTCCAAGGGCTGCCAACCCTGGGTTATGGTTCCATTCTTCAAGGGTTGGCTCAGTTGATCGCGACGCACTTCTACCCCATTCAGCAATAGGCGTACGACAGTGATACCTTCCGTCGAGGTGATTCTGCTTTTGATCTGAATCAAATCACCCACAGAAAAATGGGTTTGATCGGCAGGGACGACAATCTGCACTAAAGCACCCTCAACCTGAACCTGCTGAGACCCTGGCAGAACACAACCAGCCAGGCCTAGCCCAGCCATGAGAACCAAGAAAAATAACCTAGTCAGTGTTGATCTACAAAATTTCATTTTGTACCTCCCTCATTCCAATTCCGGCTCGACAACCACATCCCAGGGCTGGTCGCATGCCGGGGTACCAATTCTCAGCATGGGCGGCTGTGAGAAATTCGACGAACTACGCCGCAAACCGCGTTGATCAACAGCCACCATACGGTAGATGTACGGGGTGTTGCAACCCACATTTGTATCGATGAATTGTGTGCTGTCAAGAGGCACTTCTATGGGTCTCCATGGTTGGTTTAGAAACGCAGTATTCTTCTCGATCAGGATTTGTTCAGCAGGCAAATAGCGATCATCACCTGCCTGTTCAAACTGGGTCCAATTCACATAGATACAACGGTCTTCACCCCCACAATCATTTGACGCACGCAACTGCTGCAATGCCGGAGGATCCTTAGGAGGACATGGAGGCAGTTCTATGCTAAAGGTTGGGCCTTCGTTAATAACCTGGCCATCCGCGACCATAGTCAGATAAAAATCATATACTTGCCTTGAGCAAATCACATTCTGGGTAACCAGCCTGTGGAAATTCGGAAGATCAGGTAGTTGGGGGAAGAACATAGGATTTTCCAAACTATATTGGCCTTCTTCATCCACTGAACTTTCCCAAAGATACAATTTTACAAGATTCCCAGCGGGCCAATCGAAGTCGTCAGGGATATCGAACTCGAGGGTCACCTCTGTATAATGACCATGGATCCATTCATCCCAACTCGAGGATAAGGATAATTCGATATCGGCTAATTGTCCTTCGGGGCAGAAATGCGGCGGAGCAGGAACAGACGCATGAGCCAGCCAATAATCAACGTTAAATTGGTGATGTTCATCCCCGCTAGAGACCCCCAGCAAATACCAATACTCATTGCCGCACCCCACATCAGGGTCTATATATTCATAATCTCCCCCCTGCTGCAATAAATCCAAGGCAATCGCCTCTTCCATGATATTGTGCGCGTCCTGATCACCTGGAGGCCCAGTCATATTCCAACGCACCAACATCTGACGGACACCATCTTCGGGCCAATCCGCATCAGCGGGCAGGTTCCAGCGCAATATCACGCCTTCGGGATGCACTGCTGAAGTCAGCTGTAAATCATTGACCCTTCCCGCTCCACAAACCTGGGAGTTGACTGTACGTGCTTCATAGGCCAGGTTCTGCTGACCTCTTGGCATATCCCCACCATTCAAGTACTCATTCAACGCAGCAGCGTCATAAGCACTGACTGCAACCAAATATTCGTAATCTTCATGGCAAACAACATCTTCGTCCAGCCAGGTGAATTGCTGGCCGGGCACAAAGCCTCCTCTTTGCATATCGACCCACTCGTGCGGCATAAACCCGGTTACTTGGTTAAAGTGAGCGAAACTCTTCGTGATCCGCGGTGCGATCAATTGACCCGCAGGTGCTTCAAGTGCATCATCGATCGTTAGGGTGATCATATTGCCTGCAGGCCCTGGTTCGACAGAAACGCTGATCGGCAAACCCATTTCGCAAACCCAATCTTGCGGGTCGCACTCCGGCTCGTCTTCTTCGTCCGGAGCTCCATTGCCCCGATTGCCCAATAAGCCGCGCAAGAGATCTTCCAAATCCAGCCCGCCTCCCCAGGGGAAGAAATCGTTAGCATCGAATTGAGCAGCAAAATCTTCGGCCTGACGACGGAATTGGTCACGCAACCAGTCCTCATCAATATCATGCTCTGCTGCAGCAGGCGGCTGGTCCTGTTGAGCGAGCACTTCGACGATTTCAACGCTCGGTGGGGAAGCCTGCCCGGATGTATCAAAGGCTTGTAAAGTCAATACCCATTGCCCATCCCCTAACTGCACGACCAAATCGGTCTCGCAGGCCTGATTCCCGTCGCACAATACTATTGATTGTGCGCCATCTTGATCGACAACGTTTCTCCAGGTAAAAGTCAGCCGCTCCAAACCCAGATCATCCCGGGCTGATCCGACAGCCGCAGCAGTGACAACAGCTTCCCCACCGTTAGGTGGCATGACAACATCCACGAATACTTCAAAGCGCGTAACCTCTGGAGGTGCATCTTGAGGTTGAGGAGGGAGATCAGGAGGCGCTTGATCGGCCTCGTCGGCCTCGGGTTGGACGGGTGCATCCGCTTCGGCGGGTTCATCGGCTTGAGGTTGATCTGCCCCTTCAGGTGCAGGTTCACCTTCAACGGGAGCATCCACATCCCCTTCGAGTTGATCGCCATCCTCTTTGGGAATCTCGTCTCCAATGGCTTGACCGTCATCAGCCCCCGCGACCCCATCCCCCTGATCTTGGGGGGTTGCAGCCTGCACACCAGCCTGAACGCTAGCGGCTTCACTGGCGTTCCCCTGCAAATCATAGGCCACTACGTTGAGCGTATGCCAGCCTGTATTACTACCAAACCAGGGAAATACGGTCTGTAGGGATGCCTCACCTGCAGAAATATACTGTTGCTCAAGGATACCGTCTACCAGAAAATCAACCCGCGCCAGGCCAATTTCAGACTGGGCTTCACCGATCACCATCAGCCCCTGGCCGGAGGTGATCACCGTTCCATCTTCAGGCATCAAGATGTTAACACTGGGAGGTTCGCTGAAGAAGCTCAATGGATTACCAGATTGCTTCAGAGAAGACAATCCCAGAACAAGAAGCACTACAGCAAATAAACCGACGATAACGATAACGATGAAGATCACTGGGCCAATATGTTTTCGCTTCATAAAGCTCAAGCCTCAATACTTGCCAAGATAAATGGTCTGGATACCTCCATTATATACAAAAACTAAAAAAACCTTGCAGTAGCCAGTAAACTGCAAGGTTTTTTCAGTTTTTGGCGACCTACAATAACATTTTTATATGACGGCTGATGTGAATTGACAAAAAAGGGTAGTTCTCAAAAATAGAAGTCTGACATACCCTTGTGCTGGCTTGTGTGGACACGCTTTGTCAAGGGTAAAAAAAGATGAATACGCGTGGGGATAAAGGGGTCGAAAGGTACAATTACGACCCAAGAAAGCACAAAATAACCAGTGAGGAGTAGAACCGCGTATGGTACAAAAACCTCCCGCGCATCAAAGCTTGCAAAAAAGGATGAGATCGGGAGTGTTGCAATTCAAATTGGGATGTTGAATACTGGTTTTTAGGAAATAACTTGTGGTCAATCAATGAAGGAGAAGCCTGTGCTGGATACTTAACTCGTCCACGGGATTTCGGATTGATTCCCGGTTGGTTTTCGCTATCGGGCCAACCAAATCCTGATTTCGCAAATGAATAATAATGGATCGAAGTGTAAAAAGCGGAGCGCAGAAAAACACCAAAAGCGTATATTATCAGGAGCCAGCAAGACACAAAAAGCCATCAACAATGCGTTGGTGGCTTTTTGCTATGATTCAACGCCTGCTATGGATTTCGTCAGTGTGCCTGTGGCGGTGGGCTAGAATGGATACGCGGTAGGATTTCTTACCATCGCTCTAGCCACAATTTCCCCAGGGGTTCTTCCTGAACATCCTTGAACAACGTTCGCAGATTTGTGGCCATAATCGGCGCGTTGGCCCCAATAATGCTTTCAACATCCCCAACAAGCGCCTGCTGGTGGCTCTCGTGTCTGGCGCATAACGCGACCACCCCACGAGACCGCGCCATGTTGCGCCACTTGGGATCGGCCACCTTCCAGGACAGCTCGACCTCAACATGATATTCGCAGTCGTCTTTGGCGACCACAGCATCAGGGGCGTAGCGATAATTGACTGTCGCTACCTTCGGCATCACGCCTGATTTCCAGCCTCGAAGCCTGGCGTGGTACGTGAAAGCCAGCACCGCAGCTGTGTGTTCGTTTTCTGTTTTTCCTTTTTCATGCAGGCGCCTCATTCGTTCCAGTTCAGTTTCTGTCACTGGCCAGCTAAAACCGCTTACCAGTTCCCGGCCAGCGTCGGTAAGGTGAACGGCATCCATGTTCAACATGCCGTAACTGCGCACCCCTGGAACAGACAAGCCCTCACGATGAAGCAATCCTTTATCAATCAAGCCAGGGATGACAGCCATCAGTGCTCCGGTTCGATGATCAGTCTCGAAATATTCAGCCACTATTCGCTGGATTTCTATTCGGAGCGTGTGGCCTTGTGCGACAAGCCAGAGCATAGCAGCCTCTCGTTTTCGCCTGTCAGAGCGCTTACTGAGGCCGTATTGATCAGCGACGTGGACACTTGGTATATTTTGTAGAGTATTGGAATTCAGCATGTATTGTTTCGATCCTGATATATCGGCCTAAGTAGCACGTCGAGGCCAGGAAATCAATAAAACGGTCAAAAAGCACTCTAAGAGGCACGCTTGTGCCTGCTCCATTAACACTCTTCCCGCTCTCTTTTCACCCTATAGGGATAAAAAATAACGAGCGCTTTCGCCATTTTTCCCTCTGCCACAATCCTCGTAGCCGCAATATATCTTGCCCCGGCTGATCGCCAGCGAGTGGATTGGCGCGTTTCGCAGCATTATCACTCATACTGAAAATCCCTTCCCATGCACTCTCTTCCCTCATTAAATGTGGGGTGTTGCTTTCCTCTACCCCAAGGAGGAGTGGATGTGCGCGGTTCAGTGATGAACAGCAATTGAATTGACGAAGTGGGTACTAACATGCCGCCTTCCAGCTTGACTTTCAGCGTATCCATCAGTTCTTCGACACTCATCTTGGCTAACCAAAATGGGCAATTCGATGACCCCATTTTGCTTATCAGTTCAAGCACAGTCAGATCGTCCTGCGCATTGAGCCGGTGGCGAAGCGCAGCCCGCATGATTCTCACGCGCCGCTGACTGAATCCGATAAAGACATTGCCGCGCGGTGAACCTGTCAGCCGAAAAACGTGCTCTTGATGGCTTTCTTGAAACCTAACCGGGTTGCGCCAGTTCATATCTGCTCTGAATGAAGAAATCATGTGTTGTTTGCTCCTGTTTGTTTAGTATTTTTTCTACCGCCTAGCGGTAACATTGCTTCAGCGTACAAAATGCT
>JADHXE010000279.1 GCA_016783125.1 Anaerolineales bacterium | reverse complement strand
TCGCCCCCGCACCCCTTTTTTCGGGAATCATCTGACATGTTTTGCGTGCACGTCTGTTAACCTTCTTTTCATCAAAATGCTTTATCAACGGTATAATATCTCCAACAATAGAAGGAGCTATTAGAAAATGTCAGACACACTAAAAATTGTCATCCCCATGGCTGGTTTTGGTACGCGCTTGCGGCCTCACACCTGGAGCCGCCCTAAGCAGTTGGTCAGCCTGGCCGGAAAGAGCGTACTCGCCCATGTGATGGATATGTTCTCCACCCTGCCCGATCCTGATAATGTTGAATTCATTTTCATCGTGGGCTATCTGGGCGATAAGGTGGAAGCTTATATGGACGAATACCACCCTGAATTCAAGGTGCGTTATGTGCTGCAAGATGAGATGCGCGGCCAATCGCATGCCATTTATCTGGCCAAGGAATATCTGGGCGAGCCTATGTTGATGGTCTTCGCCGATACGCTTATCGAGACAGATTTATCCTTTTTAGCAGATGAAGAAGCGGATATGGTGGCCTGGGTGAAACCCGTCCCGGACCCGCGCCGTTTCGGTGTCACCGAAGTTGGGGAGGATGGCTGGGTGATGCGGCTGATCGAAAAACCTAAAGATGTTTCCAACAATCTGGCTGTGGTGGGGTTCTACTACTTCAAAGATTCAGCTACACTGCTAGAAGCTATCGAAGAGCAAATGGAACAAGGCCGCCAACTCAAGGGAGAATTCTATCTGGCCGATGCCATCAACATTATGCTGGAGGACGGCGCTAAGATGCGCACAGAGCGGGTGCAAATTTGGCTGGATGCCGGGACTGTTGAAGCTGTGCTGGATACCAATCGCTACCTGCTGAAGCATGGACATGACAACACAACTGACGTAGGCCGCGAGGGCAATATCACAGTGATCCCCCCGGTATTCGTACACCCTACCGCCATCGTCGAAGCCTCAGTGATCGGTCCTTACGCCTCCATTGGCGCGGATTGCACCGTCAAGAACAGCGTCATCCGGGATACAATCCTGGAAAAGGGCGCCCAGGTCAACGAGATCATCCTGGAAGGCTCGCTGATCGGCGAAAACGCCCTGGTGGATGGAGGGGCCGAGAGCCTGAATGTGGGTGATAATTCGGAGATAAAGATCTGATGACGGCCGACGGGAGATCGATGACCGCGGTCAGCCGTCGGTAGTCCATGGTCAGGTACAGTGCCGCTCAGAGTAGGTATACGCCCCCCGCACACCCCAATTTCCAGGTTCTCTTCAACTGAAGTGAAACGCACCCATTTGGATAAGACTTCATGCCAAAAATCAGCCGTTTCTTTGGGATTATTATCAACATGTATTGGGAAGCTGGGGTTTCTCACCAGAAACCTCACTTCCATATCAGGTATAATGAATTTCAAGCATCCTATGGCATTGACCCAATTGCACAACTTGCTGGCGCGCTCCCCAGACGACAGCAAAGGTTAGTTGAGGCATGGGCAGAAATCCATCAAGAACAGTTGATGGAAAATTGGAATCTCGCACAGCAAGGTAAAATGCCCATGAAGATAGAAGGATTAAAGTAGGAGATGCTGATGAGCCATCCTCTTTATGATGTTCTCAGTTTTCAAATAATTGCTCCTTATACATTGCTCGTTACATTTGATGACGGCACAAAGCAAACAATTAACTTTGAGCCGGTTCTCTATGGGGAAGTATATGGTCATCTAAAAGATATAGAGTTATTTAACCAAGTTCGCCTGGATGAGGAGATAAGAACATTAATCTGGCCCAATGGAGCTGATTTCGATCCATGGGTCTTACACGAGTGGCCGAAACTAGCTAAAGAGTTATCTGCCCGCGCCCGATCATGGGAATTGCAAAAAGTTTAGTACCCAGCGCCAGCATCAGTGATCAGTCATCCGTTACTGCATACTGCACACTGTTTACTGGTAACTGAATACTGCTTACAGGTAACTGATCATGTACGAATCCATCATCGGGCTTGAAGTTCACGCAGAAATTGCCACAAAATCGAAAATGTTCTGCGGCTGCCCGGTTGTCGATCTCACCCAGGCAGAACCCAACAGCGCCGTGTGTCCCGTTTGCTCAGGGATGCCGGGCACGCTCCCAGTGGTCAACCAGCGCGCTGTTGAATATGGTCTGCGGGTGGCGCTGGCCCTGGGATGCGAAATCAATCCGGTGAGCATTTTCGCCCGCAAGAATTATTTCTACCCCGATCTCCCCAAAGGCTATCAGATATCACAGTATAAACAACCCCTGGCGCGCCATGGCATGTTGAGAATTCGCACTGCCGCGCCACGCCTTGCGGCCCTAGGGCAGGCGGATATACAACCAGGCGAACGCGCTGTTCGGGTGCGGCGCGTTCACCTGGAAGAAGATACCGGTAAATTGACCCACAGTGATGACGAAACTAATCCCTACAGTTTGGTTGACTTAAACCGGGCTGGCGTACCGCTTTTGGAGATCGTCTCTGAACCCGATCTGCGTTCCCCCGAAGAGGCCCGGCTGTATGGCGAGGCGCTGCGAAATCTGCTGCGCTATCTGGGAGTCAACTCCGGGGATATGCAGAAGGGGGTGCTGCGGTTTGAGGCCAATGTCTCTGTGCGGCTTATCGGCGAGGAAGGCCTCGGCACGCGCACAGAGATCAAAAACCTGAACAGCTTCCGCGCCCTGGAGCGCTCGATGGCGTATGAAATCGAACGCCAAAGTGAATTACACCGCCGGGGGAAACCTGTCATCCAGCAAACCATGGGATGGGATGAGAATCGCCAGGTCACTGTACCCCAGCGGGGAAAAGAGGAAGAAGAAGATTACCGCTACTTCCCCGAGCCGGATCTGCCGCCGCTGGTTGTCGATGAAAAGTGGATCGAAGAAATCCGCCTCAGCCTGCCTGAACTACCCCAGGCCAAATTCCAACGCTTCCAAGAGCAGTACGAGTTGAGCGCATACGACGCAGATGTCCTGGTTGCTGACCAGGAGGTGGCCGATTATTTTGAAGCCGTGGGAGAAGCTGCTCCTGAAGTCAGCGCAAAACTGGCTGCCAATTGGGTTACCGGGGAACTCTTCGGGCTGATGAATCAGGCTGGAGTAGGCCTCAGCAGCCTCAAAGTGAGTCCGCAGGCCCTGGCCGGGTTGTTGAAGATGCTCAAGGGTAAGCGTATCAACACGCCTACGGCGAAAACCGTCCTGGCGGAGATGTTCGATGGCGGCCAATCGGCTGAGTCTATTGTGGAAGCCAAAGGTTTGAGTCAAATCTCGGATGCAGATCATATCGCCAATATGGTTTCCCAGGTCTTAGATGAGAACCCTGAACAAGTTACCAAATATCTGGAGGGCAAAGAGAGTCTCGCCAACTGGTTCTTCGGGCAAGTGATGAGGGCCGCCAAGGGAAAAGCCAATCCCCAGGTGGTAAAAGATGAGTTGGCGAGGCAATTAGTGTTGAAAAATTGAGTGTGAATTTATTCACCTGGGGGATGCCTGAATGTCACTTGACGGTGTAGGGGGCATCTGCTACGCTTGTTGCGGATGATGGCCAAGCCAGACAAGATGAAACCATGAGCGTTTTAGTCCAAAATCCTTATTTTGATAGCACAACTTTTAGCGGGCACCGCGCGGTGCCCGCGTATCATTTTATAAATCTTATACTCTCGTAGGAGATTCACTAGAATGACAGAACAAATCAATGCCTTCAAGATGGCACAGGCCCAGTTCGACAACGTCGCCACCATGCTCAACCTGGATCCCCAGGCTGCGGCGATGCTGCGCTGGCCAACGCGCGAGTTCCGCTTCCAGATTCCGGTCAAAATGGATGACGGCTCCATCAAAGTATTCTTCGGTTACCGGGTACAACACAGCGATGTGCGCGGCCCATCCAAAGGAGGCATTCGCTTCCACCCCTCCGAAACACTGGACACCGTCCGGGCGCTGGCGATGTGGATGACTTGGAAGACCGCCGTGGCGGACATCCCTTTGGGGGGTGGTAAGGGAGGAGTGGCGGTAGACTCGGCCTCCCTGTCTATCAACGAGCAGGAGCGCCTCTGCCGCGGTTGGATCCAACAGATCTATCTCAACATCGGCCCCCGGCAGGATGTGCCCGCTCCGGATGTGGGCACCAACCCGCGCATGATGGGTTGGATGATGGACGAATATTCCAAATTGGTCGGACAATACACCCCCGGCGTGATCACTGGTAAACCGGTTGGCGGCGGCGGCTCTCTCGGGCGTACGGAGGCCACCGGCTTTGGTGTGGTTTACACTATTCGTGAGGCGATGAAGTACCTTGGCGTCGCTCCCGATAACGCCGTAGCCGCTATCCAGGGTTTTGGCAACGTGGCCCAGTACGCGGCCATCGAGTTCATTGACATGGGCGGGGTAGTTGTCTGTGTCTCTTATTGGGACCGCGACGACCAGAAGCCCTACACTGTCAGCCGCGATGAAGGCGTGGACCCTCGCTTCCTGCAATCTATCACCGATGTCTATGGCACCATCGACAAGGAAAAAGCCCAAGATTCTGGCTACGTGATTGAAGACGACGAGGTCTGGATCACCAAAGATGTTGACGTCCTGATCCCCTCAGCCTTAGAAGGACAGATCAACGCCGAGACAGTGCAGACGATCAGCGAGCGCGTCCGCATCGTCGCAGAGGGCGCCAACGGCCCAACAACACCAGAAGCCGATGAAGTTTTCAAGCAGCGCAGCGTCTTCAACATCCCCGATTTCTTGTGCAATGCCGGCGGCGTCACTGTCTCCTACTTCGAAGGCGTCCAGAACGATATGAACTTCTACTGGAGCCGCGACGAAGTGCTCAGCAAATTAGATGACAAGATGACCAAAGCTTTCGAAGATGTCTTGGAAATGTCTGAGCGTGAAAATGTTTATATGCGCGATGCGGCCTACATGGTCGCCATCGAGAAAGTTGTCAAAGCGATGGAATTGAGGGGCTGGCTGTAACCTTATTCCCTGATCTGGACAGATTGACGAAAAGCACCCCCCTAAATCCCCCCGCCCACAGGGGGACTTCTGTTCCACCCCCGTGGGGGGATTACGCTGGTATGCTACAGTCCAGTTCTCCCCCCGTTTACGGGGGGAACTAGAGGGGGGTTTCGCTCGGTTTGGATCAACGGCTTCTTTCAAGATCATGTCAAGACGTCTGTAGACTAACACACCAAGGGCACTACGCTTTGCGGGCCTACGGCCGAAACATGAAGAAGAAACCTGTCTTTCCCCTTCGTGAACCTTAGTGTCCTTAGCGGCCGCCGTAGGCGTGCCAAGTAACTTATAAATTTACTGGGGAAAACACCAGTTGCGCTCGCATCAAATATCTTATACAATCTGAGTGGTTCAAGTTGTCGTGACATTTCAACAGGAGATCACTTTCTGATGCCATTTTCTCCCGACACAATGCGTTTGCTGCTTTTTGGCTGCATGCTCAGCATGACGGTGCTGGCGGCATTTTACTTGCGTCGGCGAGAGCTATCGCCAATTGCATATACCGCCTGGGGGTTATTTGCTTTGATGCTGCCCGTGATCGGGCCATTTCTGGTGATCTGGTTGCGTCCAGGGGAAAACCGCACCGCCTAACATTCAGCAATCATTTCACGCCAAGGATACGCCTATCCCGCCCTGAAAGGATGTTTTTGATGAAGCAAGATCGTGTTCTAATAGCAATACTCGTTGTTATTCTCTTGTTGATTGCCTTATCCCTGACATTATTCTTCCTCCGCCGCGGGGATGTGGAGTACGGACCGGACGATTCTCCTGAGGGCGTGGTACGCAACTATGTGCTGGCTCTGCACAAAGAGGATTACCAACGCGCATATGACTACCTTCAAGATGCCGATGGGAAACCCAGCCTGACTGAATTCCGCCAAGAATTCATGGGGTTAGGATGGAATATTGAAGATACCGGGTTGCAGCTTGGCGGGACTGAAATTTCGGGTGATGAGGCAGTGGTGAGATTGACCATCATCCATGGGGGCACTGATCCCTTCGAGAGTTCCTGGAACGAGAACAACGATGCCTGGCTGACCCTTCAAGAGGGGCAGTGGAAACTCACCTATCTCCCATATCCCTATTGGGGTTGGGAATGGTATGTTGAATTAGAACCATAATTGTAGC
>JADHXE010000278.1 GCA_016783125.1 Anaerolineales bacterium | reverse complement strand
CCTCAGCTATAGAGAGAAGTTCCCGAAAAACGGGTGTGCACCGGGGGCGCCCCCGGTGCACACCCGTTTTTCGGGCCAGCTCTCCCTTAGCCTGAGCAGTTACGATTGGAGAATATATAATGGCGAAAATTAAGAAAATTGATCATGTAGCCCTTGTCGTTGGGGATATCGAAACCGCCTTATCTTTCTGGCGCGATGCCCTGGGATTAAAACTCGAGCATATTCAAGACGCACCACGCGAAAAGTCGGCTATCGCTTTCCTGCCTGTGGGGGGCGTCGAAGTCGAACTCGTGCAGCCCACCTCCGATGATTCTGGTATCGCCAAATATCTCGAGAAACGCGGCCCCGGCATGCACCATATCTGCCTGGAAGTCGATGATATCGAGGCCATGCTGACGCAGCTAAAGGAGAAGGATGTGCAACTGATCCACAAGGAACCCGTCCTTGGCGATGGCGGCAAAAAGTATGCCTTTATTCATCCCAAGGCGGCTTTCGGTGTATTGGTAGAGCTGTACGAATTACCCTAAAAAATGATGAATGGTGAATGATGAGTTGAGAATTGTAAATTCATCATTCATCGTTCACAATTCAACATTCACAATCCTCAATTTGTACTCCTATGTCTTCTCGTAAATTTCCTGCGCATGGATGGCTAGGCGCCGCGCTTATCACGATCTTCTGGCCCCTGAATTGGGTTCTGCCTGGGCCGCGCACCCATTGGGGATTTTTCCCTTTATGGCTGGGTTATTGCCTGGCAATGGATGGGCTGGTGCTGAGGCGCACAGGAACTTCCCTGCTGACCCGCAGTTGGCGCAAGTATATTGGCTTGTTCCTGATCTCCGCGCCGGTGTGGTGGCTTTTTGAAGTGCTCAACTGGCGCCTGCAGAACTGGCATTACGATGGCCGCGAGCTTTTCACCGACCTGGAGTATGGCTTATTGGCTTCGGTGGCTTTCTCAACGGTGATCCCGGCAGTGTTCGGCACTGCGGAATTGATCAGCAGCTTTGCCTGGGTTCGGCGTCTCGGCCGCGGGCCGAAGATCAGCGCGGATAACCGTACAACCACCGGGTTCTTCCTTGCCGGTTGGATCATGTTGTCTCTGATGCTGATCTGGCCGCGTTATTTATTCCCATTCATCTGGTTGAGCATATATTTCATCATGGAGCCTATCAATATCTGGCTGGGCAACCGCAACCTGGTGCTTGGGACTCAGGAAAGGGATTGGCGTCCTGTGATAGCCTTGTGGGTTGGGGTATTGATTACGGCTTTCTTCTGGGAATTCTGGAATTTTCACGCTTATCCCAAATGGATTTACACAGTGCCCTTTGTGGATTTCTGGCATATCTTCGAGATGCCCTTACTTGGCTATGGGGGCTATCTGCCCTTTGCCTTAGAGCTTTACGCTGTCTATCATCTCGTGTTAGGGGTTTTGGGGGATAAAAACAACACGTATATTCAGTTGGGTAAGTAAGTTGTAGAATCCAATCATGCTGATATTAGAACGGCGCTTATCCTGATTTTGCGCGTTCACTTTTGCGTCTTTGCGTGTTAAAAAGGCACTGTGGCAAAAGTCGCACGCGGGTGTTCGCCAGCATACCCCATTCGCTCGCAAACCCCGTCTTCGGGGCGGCACACATCGCCCGAGGATGGGCTTCCGAGTAAACCCACAACGCGTGGGCGTTGCTCAAACCGAAAGAAAACCAGCTTCCTGAGCGGAGGCCTGATGCTTTTCAGGCCGTAGTCGAAGGGAGCGGCTCGTGCAAGACTCGCTGCTTCACTTCGACCTCCCCTTTGGGGATCAGTACAGGCGACTACGGGCGGATATTGCTCGCCCTCCGCTCAGCACGCTTGAACACTCGTTTACATTGTTTTCTTAGTAGCGGGAAGAGTAACTTTTGTCGTAATGCGTTAAAGACATCTTTTCAATATTCCGAGGTGCCAGACTTCCGAAGTCTCCGAGAAGCCGCCTGAGCTGGGGGATATGTCTGTGGGACTTCGGAAGTCTCCTCGTTTCTTTGAGATGATACGAAAAGTATGTACACGGTGATAAAATCAAGTATAATTTGCCGCTTTGGTTCTCCCCTGTCATGGAAGTCTATGGGAGGGGATTTTTTCGTGTGATCATGAAAGGATGTTCAGATGGCGCACGTATCGCATAAACTTAAAAATGCCTTTGAAGGCGCGCTGGCGGGTGGAGGGGATCCCGCTACCTCGCCGCTTTATGTTTTTGGCCCGTTTCTAAAACTGATCGTCCTCGCTGGTGTGGCGCAGATCACTTTCGGCGCTTCGGTATGGCTGGTTGTGGTAACTGTGGCTGTGGTCTCGGCCATGTATCGCCTGGTGATGCAATGGATCACCGATGGCAGCGGCGGCAGCGGTTTGAGTGAGGAAGAATTCAGTGGCTGGGCGGCAAAAACCAACGCCGCCATCACCTTTGTGGAATATACCCTGACTTTCCTGGTCAGTATGGCTGCAATGGTGACCTTTATTGCCGACCGAATCCCGGCATTGAATGATACGCTCATCTTCAATATGCAATACCGCACCCTGGTAGCAATTGCACTGAGCGTCTTGACGGGCTGGCTGGTCAATCGCGGTCCTAAAATGGCGGCGCGCGCCTTCGGCCCGGCCACTTTGGGCGTTTTGCTGCTCTTATGGGCGATGATCATCACCACGCTGTGGCAGTATGGTTTTCATCTACCAGATTTCAACCTGCAAGCCTTTCATTTGGATTATATACACCTCACGTTGGGAGGGTATGTCCGCATTCTGGCCGTGATGACAGGTATTGAGGTCTTCGCCAATATGGTGGCAGCCTTCGACGGCGACGCCAGCAAGAAGAGCAAAAGCGCCTTCAATTCTTTGCTGATCATCATGGGGACAACCGCGGCTACTATGCTCATCGTTGGGCCGGTGATCTTTAAACTCGCAAATCCAGAGATCGAAGAAGTTTCGGTTTTTACCCAAACTATGGATCAACTCTTGCCCGCGCCACTGCCCTATCTGGGCACCCTGGTGGGGATTGCAGTGTTGATGTCAGCCTCCGCGGCCAGTGCCCAGGGATTACAGAACCTGGCTTTGGGCTTGTCTGAAAGAAGATATGTGCCGCCCTTTTTGGGGCAGCGTAACCAGTTCCAGGTTGCCGATAAACCGGTTTGGATTCAGGTTTTCATTGTGGGGGTGTGTTTCTTGTTGTTTGGCACCAATGAAGAAACATACCTGGCTATTTATGCGGCTGGGGTCTTTGTGCTTCTAAGTATGACCGGATGGGCTGTCACCAAGCGGTTGTTCCGCGAGGCTGGTGAACAATTTAATCTGGGAAAGATAGCCATGATTGTTGGCACGGTGATCGCCGCTCTTTTGACCACCGGTGCTACTGCGGTGATTTTTGTTGAGCGCTTCGTCGAGGGCGCTTGGACATATTTCTTGTTCGTCCCGATACTGTATGTCATATTTACTTATTCCCGTGACCGCCTCGGAGCGCCGTCGGCTGCAATGGATTATCTGGGACGTTTGAATGCTGCCCAACTGGCTGGTTTTGGTTTCGGGCAGATGGACCCGGCTACTGGCATCGTGACGGCAAAGGCTGAGAGACCGGAAGATTTGCGTTGGGAGCCAGCGCCAATCCAACAGAGCAAATGGCGGGAGAAGCAAGTCAATATCAAGAATGTGGCTGTGCTGTTAGATGCTTCGCCCTATGCTGAAGGTGCCTTGCCATGGGCAAAGATGATCTCCAAGCCCACCGACGCGCACCTGACGATGTTGTCTTCTATCAAAAATGACACCATGGCCTTACAAGAGCAGTTCGAGGATACAAAGAAAATCCGCCAGGCGTATCTCGATGGTGTTGCAGAAGCCACCCGGGCAGAAGGCATTGATGTCGATTATGCCATCCGGCCTGGTTTCATTGCTGATGCTACCCAATCGTTGATTGCTGAACAAAATGTAGATTTAGTCATCACGACTACACGCGGCAAGTCTGGGGCAAAGCACTGGATCAGTGGTGGTGTTTCGCGAAAATTGGTTCAGAAAATCAACCAGCCGATCATTTTAATCCAGGTAGCGGAGAATGGTGATACCTCTCTCCCCAAACTGGATCGCATTCTGGTTGCCTTGGATGGTTCGATTTACTCGGAGCGGGTGCTGCCCTATGCGCGTGTGTTGGCTCAAACCTTTGGCGCGGAACTAATCTTATTATCCGTTCCGGCAGTGCCCGAACCGGATGATTACCATGCTACCCCAGAGGTAGTCAATGTCATCCGCAGCAACGCTGAGGCCAATATGAGCAATTTCCTCGAAGCGGTGGCGCGCTCCTTGCGCCAAGAAGGCCTTGCTGTGCGTACCATAGTCACTGGATCACTGCCCGCACGTACAATTGTCAATGTGGCTGAGGAAGAGAACGTTGACTTGATCATGAACACCTCTCGCGGGCGGGGTGGTCTTGATCTCTTTATGTTAGGTAGTGAGGCTCAACGTATTGTCGAGAACACCACCAAGCCGGTCTTTATGATGCCGATCCAAACGCGACCGGATTAGGAGTGTTGACTATTCTCTCTCCTTCGTGGTATTATCCACCCTGTCATACCTGTCATAATACACGTTGCAGTACTCTCGGAATGGCGAGAAAGAGGAGCAAGCAATAAGCAATCCAAATTATCGTGCAAATAAACAAATCCGCGCTCGCGAAGTTCGCTTGATTGGGGCTGATGGTGAGAATCATGGCGTTGTCTCTACTCAAGACGCCCAACGCATCGCCGATGAAGCCAGCCTGGATCTTGTTGAAGTCGCCCCGAATGCGGACCCGCCTGTCTGCCGGGTGATGGATTTAGGAAAGTTCATCTACCAGAGGAAGAAAAAAGAGCGCGAGGCTCGCAGGGCCCAAACCAAGATTGAGGTCAAAGAGATGCGTTTACGACCTAAAACAAGTGAAGGCCATATACAGTTCAAAGTAGATGATGCACGCCGCTGGTTAGAAAAAGGCAATAAGGTCAAAGTCCGTATCCAATTTCGAGGCAGAGAAATGCATTATCCCGAAATTGCCATGCAAGCCCTCAAAGATGTTGCCGAAAGACTTCAAGATGTGAGTATCGTCGAGTATCATCCCTCTCGAGAAGGCCGCTCCATGCTCATGGTCTTGGCCCCAGATAAGGGAGATAAGTAACTCTCTTACGAGATTGCGGGATTACGGGATTACGGAATTGCCAGCGATAATAATTGAGAATGATCCATTCTGAGAAGTAGTACGCTTCATGGATGGTAAAGTCAACAAAATCCTCCGCGGTAAGGAAGGTATTTATAAAACCTGAGCCGCGGTGTTTTTGTGAAGGAGTTTAGTTGTGGCAAAAAAGAAGAAAGTAAAAAAATACAAGCTCAAGACCCACAAAGCAACCGCGAAACGTTTCCGGGTAACTGGTTCTGGGAAAGTCGTACGCACCAAAGGCGGTAAGAGCCACCTGCGCCGACGCAAATCCAAACGCACGAAGAGGGAATTCGCGCGTATGCAGCCTGTGGAAAGCAAGAAAATCTCCCAGACTGTGCGTCGTTTGGCCCCCTATATGGACAAGTATAAAGCCAACCCGAACGCTCGTACTGGTAAAACTAATAAATAAACTTTTGTACGCGGCTGTTGGGTGTATACAACGGGCAACCCTGGCTTTTTGGTTGCCGACGCTCAGGAGCACGCAGGAGAGAATTTAATGGCCCGTGTAAAAACTGGATATACTCGACGAAGACGTCATAAGAAAGTCCTCAAGCTGACCAAAGGCCAATTCGGTACTCGCAGCCGTCTTTACCGACGCGCCAACGAGGCCCGCTTGAAGAGCCTGTGGTACTCTTATCGTGACCGCAAAAACCGCAAGCGCGATCTGCGCCGGTTATGGATTGCTCGCATCAACGCGGCTGCCCGTCAGAATGGCATATCCTATAGTCGCTTTATTCATGCCATGAAGATAGCCGAGATCAAGATCAACCGCAAGATGCTGGCAGACCTGGCGGTGCGCGATCCCATAGCTTTCACCGCTGTCGTCGAACAGGCTAAAGCGGCCGTATAGCATTACCAAGTAGATATCTAAGAAACCCGGTTTCTCTGAACTGCACCCTATAAGATACGACTTACGCACCGGCGATGGAA
>JADHXE010000277.1 GCA_016783125.1 Anaerolineales bacterium | reverse complement strand
TTGATGGCCTTTTTGTGTTCTCCCGGCACTTATTTTCGACCCCAAAATCGTATGTAGCTCTCAAATTTAGTTGGCCTTCATGCGAAGATGCCCAGAAATTTTATCTGAAATCCGATGGATGAACTAAGTAGCCAACACAACACCATCTGGGCCTTGATCATCGCACCATACTGCACCGGTTGGCTCACACCGGACGGAAATTCAGCCTTGTTTTGCTGACCACACCGTGGACATTCCTTGATTTCAGCCTGGTGTTCGGTGACCACCACTTGTACAGGTGGTAGATCGAAGACTTGGCGTCGCTCATGCTCTTGGGCAATCACTTGCGCAAGATCCTCATCACAATGCTGACAGCGCCTCGCCCGATGGACTTGAACTTCATCCGGTGTGGCCGTCATCTTCAGTGTATGCCCCTCGTGTCCGGGCTGCCCACCGCTTTTTCTACCACTTGGTTTTCGTAAACTACGTGTCCGCGGCTTCTTCAGCCCATCACTCGAGGGTGGCTTGCCGCTGTTTCGGCTGTTCTTCGCCAGTTGGTCTTCCAGCGCTTTGACCCGCTCTTCCAGACTGGTGATGGTTTCCTGCTGATCTATGATGACCGCTTGTTGTTTCTGGAACGCACTGGCCCAATCTGCGGCCAACTTCATAAGCAAGGCAACTACAGCTGCTTTGCCATCTTCATAAGCCGTATCGATTTCTTCTAGATTGGGTAAACGTAATGGTTCCACCCCCTTATTCTGGCCGATTTGCACGATTTTGGCAATGTTAAAGTTCAAACAGGTTTTATGCCTGAGTAGTTACAACATTTGTATTCATTCATCGTTTGACCAATATCGATAGCGATGGCCGCCATCACTTCATCGCCAGACATCAATGCAATATCAAGTTGTTTCTCACCAAAAGTAAAATCTATTTCTGCCTTTTCAATTATTTCAGGAACATGTCCAAGCACCCTATTGTCCATATTGAATTTCCGGCCAATGACCGAGAAGCCGGTGGAAAATTTTTCAGTGATGTCTTCGGCTGGAAAATCGAGCAATATCCAGATATGAACTACGCTCTCTTCGAAACTGGCGACGGTGTTGGCGGCGGTTTCAATCCCGTCAGCGAGAGTTCACCCGTAGGCAGAGTTCTCGTACATATTGGAACAGATGACATCCCCGCCACCCTGGCCAAGATCGAAGAGCATGGCGGCGCGACGGCAGTTCCCGAAACCGAAATCCCCGGTTATGGCTCCTTTGCGATATTCAAAGACCCCACCGGGAATGAGATCGCTCTGTACAAGGGTATGTCGCAATAAATACAATCAAAAGCATAAAGCGGAAAATGGGAGAATTTGAGCAAGGGGCTTACACGATGCGAATCTAAGCAAAGGGCAGCCTGGTAGAAAATATCGCTTTTCAGGTACGCTAATCGGCGCAGATCAAGGGAAACTACAAATTGGATCGCCTGCAAACGCAAGCGATCCAATTTATTATTTGCCAGTTTACTTGAATTCGAAGGCTGTGATATAAGCGTAACTACTCGACCAATCGCTGGCAAAGACCCGTGAGTCGTCTGGAAGCACAGCAACACTGGTGATAGAGTAGAACCCACCCTCAACCCAAGCCTGATCGCCGTCTTCTACGCTGACGCCGAATTGGGCAACCAGCTCGCCATTTGGATCCAGCTTGAATACACCGCCGGGTGACCACACCGCCACGTAGAAGTATCCCTGGTCATCGACAGCCACATCTTGAGGGCTGGCGAAATACAAGGCATCTTCTCCAATCTTGCCCAGCATCTTGCCGTCGGGAGCATACTTTAGCAGCACATCCCCGAACCAATCGACAAGGTACAGCAATCCGTCTGGGCCGATAGCCATCCCCTCGATCTCAGCATCTTCTTCGATACTAAATTCGCGCAGGTACTTGCCGGTCAAATCGAATACCTGAATGCGGTTGAAAGATTCCCCAGAATCGGTTTCATTTTCATCCAGCACATAGATCTCTCCCTTTGTGTTTACGGCCAGAGTGTCCGGAGAGAAGGTACCAAACTGGCCCGGGCCGCTGCCTTCTTCGCCAATCTGAGCCAACAGGACTCCATCATCCGAGAACACGAACACCTTGTTAGAACCCCAATCAGCGACAACGATCGTTCCATCGGGAGCGACCTGCACATCGGAAGCGCCCCACATATCCTCATGACTGATCAGTCCCACCTGGCTGCCGTCCACCGCGTCTAACAGGCGGATGCCAAACGAATCATCGGCCACATACACCAGGCCTTCGGCTGTGGCATCGATTCCATTGATGCTGCCATACTGGCCTTCATCATATCCCTGCTCCCCGCCAAAACGCCACACAAAGCCTTCTGTGCTCCCCTCGGGTGGGGAAACAGCCTGCTCCTGACTTGTACCCACTAACTCCACTGCGTCGATCTCGTTCCAGGGGTATTCGAGCACCGTCTGATCGATGGTGATTTTGACCCCATTCACCTCGTAATCAACATCCGGATAAACCGTCAGGGTATACGGGCAGCCCTCGATGATTTTCTCTGGTTCGCCGGTGTAAACCACCCGGTAGATGCCATCAAGGTCGAGAACTTCCACTTTGACAACCTGGTTGGGGGCTGAAGTTTGAATGATATTGATCGCCGTGGGAATGACCGCCTGATCGAATCCCAGCTCGATCCATTCGAGGGTATAGCCCTCGTATGAAGCCCAGGCCGTATCCATCGTGCCACAATAATCGATCAGCGTATCCGGCTCTCCTGTGGCCTGCGAGGCTGCCCAACTTGGCGAACCATATTGAGAGCTGGCCGTGGCAGTGCTGGCCCACTGGTGGATCTCCTCGCCCGCAGGTTGTTCTTCAAAGCTGAATTCAGTTTCGGTTGGCTCGAAGAATGCCACTGATTCGAGCACTGCTTCGAAATATGCCTCCAGCTCAGCGTCCCAGCGCGCTTGGGGCGCGAAGCCAATCATCGTGAATTCCTGCTCATCGGAGACTGCCACAACAACGACTCGCCCAACAACCGGCTCCCCTTCCAGGGTGCCGCTAACATCCACTGCGTAACCCGCAAGCCCCGCAACGGTGAGCGATTGTTTGTTCGAGAGTACAACCTCGTCTTCATCTTCTTCGATTTCGGCAACCGCATCCTCATAGAGACTATCCAGGGTTATGCTCCCCTCAGACGCGCCACCCATCAACACGATGCCAGCCTGATCATCATCCGGTGCGGTCATACCGGCGAAACCGAAGAATTCTTCGACATCGTATCCGGGGATGACGTTGAAGGAATAACCGCCTCCCTCACTGCGATACTCCTCCCCTAGTTGGACATCCATAGACTCCTTTTCAGCTTGTTCGGGAGCCGGGGGTGGGGCTTGCTCTTCGGCTGCTGCATCTTCAGGCGCTTGTTCTTCAGCAACATTTCCCATGATCGTTGCACAGGCCAGGCTGGCGAGAGCCAGGATGACAGCCACCGCAATCAGTTTTGTTCGTTTACTATCCATCGTGTCAACTCCTCTACTCCATATCGTTAATAATTTATTTTACACAGACCCTCCCGCAGGTTGACATTTTTCGAGCCCGGTTTCTGATCAAACCAGCGGGAGGCTGCGTAACATGAGTTTATAAGTGAAATCCCCTTACACCAACTATATATCAAGATGGAAGCGTAATGCAAGGGCTAATTTAGTGCTGGGCATATTTCGGTTTGGGGATCAAATTTCAGCAAAACGTAAGATTCTTCGAAAAATCCATTCTTGTCAAAAGAGGATTGAACACCGCAGAGATTCTGTGGCGGTCAAGAGCACTTGGCACACTTGTCATTGCGAGTAAACCCACAGCAGGGGAGATTGCTTCAGCGATAAAACTGCTTCGCAGTAACTGTGTTCAAAGTATTCCTGCCCCGTACAAAATATCTCTAATAGTGACAGCAGGCAGTTAATATTGTGCCCTAATAACCAACGCGATACTATATTTTGCTTCATTCTGACATAGATTTTCCTTGAAACTGAAATGCACCCTTTAATACTTCTTAAGTAACTACTAAGCCTGGGGACAAGCCCAAGGTCTAAGATAATGCTAACAAAAATCAAACATAAATCAAATCATACTTGGGTAAACTCTATCACATGACAGTCTCGTCCGAACTAGATCGCCAGCAATTGTAAAAGCTGGATACAGCAAGTCTGATCGAACTGATTCTTGAGATGCGGCAGATCATTGCTGAGCAACAAGAGCTAATCCAAGAATTGCGCGACCAATTAGCCAAAGACAGTCATAATAGCAGCAAACCGCCCAGCAGCGATGGATTGAAAAAGCCTAAAACCCGCAGTCTGCGTCGGAAGGGGCAGCACCCGCACGGAGGTCAGCCCGGTCACAAGGGAGATACTTTGAAGCAAGTGGCTGAACCGGATCATATTGAGCGAAATTCAATAACAGCTTGTCCATATTGTGAGACCGATTTGACAGGGATTGAGCCGCTGGATCATGAGAAACGGCAAGTATTCGATGTGCCGCCAGTACGTCTGGAAGTCACCGAACATCAGGTAGAAATCAAACACTGTCCCGGTTGTGAGCAAGATGTAAAAGGGGCGTTCCCTGCGCACGTCACGCAACCGACCCAGTATGGTCCAAGGGTAAAAGCACAAGCCAGTTACTTGAACAACTACCATTTCATTCCTTTGGCACGGACAGAAGAATTATTGCGCGACTTCTATGGGCAATCGCCTTCTGAAGCGGTGATCATCTCTGCCAACCAACAAATGGTTGCCCAAACGAAAGTTAGCCTGGAAAGCATCAAACAACAAATCATCGCTGCTGATGTGGCTAATTTCGACGAAAGCGGCTTACGGGTAGCGGGCAAACTGCACTGGCTGCACGTAGCTGGCACAGATACACTCACCTATTACCATGTTCACCGAAAGCGGGGACAAGAAGGCATGCAAGCGGGTGGGATTCTGCCCGAGTTCCAAGGCAATGCCGTCCACGACCATTGGAAATCTTACCTGAACTTCGAAAGATGCCAGCATTCCTTCTGCAATGCTCATCATCTGCGTGAATTGCAATTCATAACAGAGCAATATCAGCAATCCTGGGCCGAAGAAATGGCTCAATTGTTGCGTGACATCCAAACGGAAGTGACAACCACACCTGCTCCAGCCACGAGCTTATCCCCGGATCGCCTGACTTACTACGAAGACCAGTATGACCAGCTGATTGCCAAAGGGTTGGCCGTCAACCCGCCGCCAGCGATACCCCCGCCCAAAAAGCGCGGGCGTCCCAAGCAGTCTCCTCCAAAGAACTTGCTCGATCGCCTGCAAATCCACAAATCAGGCGTTCTGGCTTTTATGTATGACTTCCGCATTCCTTTTGATAACAACCTGGCCGAACGGGATGTCAGAATGGTAAAGGTCAAACAGAAAGTCTCTGGTACATTTCGCACTCAGACTGGCGCAGATACTTTCTGTGCGCTCCGGTCTTATATCTCAACCGTGCGTAAACACGAGCATAATGTTATTGATGCCATGTACAATGCCTTCATGGGGCAACCTTTCATGCCTTCTGCACTGATGGCTTAGTAGTTACTCTTATCTTTTGAAATCGCACTCTTGATATTCTACCAAACCAATTTCGTTTTCGCAAATTTCAACCAGCCCGTCCAATATTTTTTCTCTCTCTAGACCTTCCCAAACCTTATTCTTACACACTGCCTTTTCTCGCTTGCTTCTCAGCCCCCAACTCTTGGACTTAACGGCGCTCTCGTTTTCCGCTGGAGTTTATCTTTACTTCTCGCTGTCTTTTGTCCAGTCAGAGTCATTTTTCTTTGTCTCTGTTTGCGGGAAACGAGTGCGCTTCTGCTCTGGCAATCTCTCCTTATGCCCATCTTACGCTCGCCTGTACCCAGGCGCATGGTGTGCGATTTTCCATGACTTTGTCGTTTCTCCACCATCCGAAGCACACGATGCGCCGTCTTGACCAAAGGTCTCTTTCAAAATCGAAAAATATATCTTCGCCCGTCGTAATACACCGGAACTTAAGTTTTCTTGAATTTTGAGTTCTCAGAATGAACTTTGACATAATGTGAATTGAGTTTTGAGCGGGCCGATTGGATCGAGAATTGCCAGGTAATGGGTATCCGCTTGGCTTTGCGGTCAGCCACAA
>JADHXE010000035.1 GCA_016783125.1 Anaerolineales bacterium | reverse complement strand
ACCCCCCATTTTTCGGGCTTTTTCCTGCGCGAGTGCGTAAGTCCTATCTAAATATCAGCGCCCATCTTCCACACTCCTAAACGGCTACAACGCAGAGCGTCGTAGCCAGTGGAACCCTCACCCCATGAGACTGATGTTTGGGATACCTGTGGGATAATGTGGGATAACTGTGGAATAATCTCTATCTTGGCCTGCGGTACTACGAATCGGGCAGCGCCATTCAAGTAGGTATTTACGCGAAAAAAGGTGGTGGCCAGAATGATGTTGAACACAAAAGCTCATGAATCATTGCGAACCCCGCTGGGGTGAAGCAATCTCCTCCGGCCAAGGGCCCGCAAAGCGTGCCAGGGGGGAGATCGCTTCGTAAAAACTCAATCGACGAACTGTTTTGAGATGGTGTAAATACAATCTTCGTCGCCCATGGCCGTACAACTGGTTTCTTGGATACGGAATTTCTTGCCCCCGGTAGCCCATTGCGAAGCTGCATTCAACACACCCACTCCCAAATGACAGACGGGTTCATCAGCTTTTCTTTCCCAGCACATCGGACAATGTTCGATAATCCAATACCAATTTTTATCATCTTCATCGATGCGTACAACCTGATCACTGACGGCGTTAAAGAACTTCGAAAAGAAATTCAAACCCAGCTTGACGCGTGTTTCCGTCGAGCCGATGCTCATGGCAGCTTGAGCAGCTTTTTGAACCTTGTCGTACTTATTCAAACTGTGTTGGAAAGTTTCTTCGCCACCGCGTATGGCAAATACCCTTGCACCCTTGGAACCGTACATATCGTACAAGCCCTGCTGCAATTTAGCTACGTGGGAAAACGGGAATGCCTTCTGAATATCATCCGGTGGGAAATTACCAATATAATCAGATAAACCCACCAGGTTTAGAAGAGCATTGATGCCTCGCGCCCCCAGGATCTCTTCAGCGGATGTCAGGATGCTGCGTCCCCAAATATTAGGATAAAAGTATTGATCAGTCATGTATCTTTCACTCGATAAGTTGGCTTTTGTCAGCGATTTCAAAACTCTCTCAGGGAGACTTGACGAATTGCTGGGGCTAATTATAGCCTATTGTATCTAACCCGGACGAGCCGGAACCAAACAGGTTTTTTTGAACCGCGAAGTACGCCAAGATCGCAAAGAAAAACATATATGAAATCTTCGCGTCCTGCCCGAAGGGCCACATAGTGTGTGTCTCGCCGGAGGTGTGCTTCGCATGCGGTTGCCAACGGCACGCAATGCGATGCACGCACGCCAAGGGCGCGCATAGCGAGCGAAGCGATTTTCTTGTTTTTTTCATTTTATCCGTGAAAATCTGTGTCCATCCGTGTACAAATTCCCGCCGCGATTATTGAGGAACATTTCTAATGGAATTATTTTCTCAAGAGGAAATTTACCACCCACTGCGCCAGGAGTTGATTATCAGGTGTGCCACTCTCCATAGAGCGCATGGCGGTTTCGTACACCTGCTGCCCAAAAATATCTTTGCGCGCTTCGAGGATATCTTGCATCATATCCTTTGTAAACTCAGGATGTCCCTGAATACCCAGCACGCCATCGCTGATTGTGAAAAATAAATTTGGGCAGAAATCGTTGCCGCCAAGCAGCTCGGCTTCAGGCGGCAGATGGATAACCTGATCCTGGTGTACAAAATGCAAAGAACAGGTTGCAGAATTCGCGGTCATCCAGGCTTTTTGCCTGCTGATCTGGAAAGATTTCAGACCCAGCCCCCAGCCCTTTTCTGATTTCTCGCAGTGGCCGCCCAACGCTTGAGCCAAAATTTGATGCCCGAAGCATATACCGACGAGCTTTATGCCGGCCTGATAAGCCTCACGGATAAATTTTGCAAGCTCAGAGATCCATGCTTCCGATTCGTATACCCCTTTTGGGCTGCCGGTGATCAGATATGCATCACAAGCATCGGGTGAATCAGGGAACTGCCCTCGGGCGACATCGTATCCTACGTAGTCAAAGGGGGGACGGACAAGCTCTAAAAATCGGATATAGGCGTCAACGGGCGTATCGCGCCAATCGATAATGCTTTCGTCGGGGGGAAAGGCGTTCAGGATGCCTAATTTCACCGGGGTATCTCCTCGCTTGAATACCTACAATTGACCTGCTTGCATAGCTGCGAGCAATGCCATATCCTTGTGAACCGGGTCGGCAGCGACTCTTTGAGCTGCCGCCTCTGCTTGCGACTGGGCTTCGGCTCGAACGGCGGTTTCGTCGGCGGTGAGAACTTGTCCATCACGCACCAGAATCCGTCCAGCCACCATCACGGTTTTGACTTCATACCCACTGGCAGCGTAAACCAGGTTGGGCACGATGTTGCGGATCGGCGCATCCAGCACCGGCGAAAGATTGGGGGCGTTCAGGTCCACCAGAATCAGGTCGGCTTGTTTGCCGTTTTCCAGGGACCCTATTTCGCTGCCCAGGCCAATTGCCTGTGCGCCTTCAATCGTCGCCATGCGCAACACTTCCCAGGCCGGCATCACTACCGGGTCGCGTGCTTTGATTTTGTTGAACAGCGCCGTCAGCTTCATCTCGTTGAAGATATTATTGCAGTTATTGCCGCTGGCCTGGTCGGAGCCTAACGCTACCAGGCCGCCAGCCTCACGGAAGGCCCGCGCCGGTGGTACGATGCCGTCAATGATACCGATGCTGCCAGAGCACAGGGCCATTCTTGCGCCGCTCTGGGCGATGAGAGCCGCTTCCTCGTCGGTGGCTTCGGTGAGGTGAACAGTCAACAGTTGCTCGTCCAGGTATCCAAGCTCATCCAGATATTGAGGCGTGCGTTGCCCAAAGCGCTGGAGCATCTGGTCGATCTCGCGGTCACCTTGGGCAACGTGCATGTGAATCATCAGGCCCTCGCTAGCTGCAAGGCGTTTCACCTGGAGCAATTGATCGCGGGGCAGCATATCAGGAGCCTGGGGACCAAGCATCACGGTGATCCGCCCCGCCGCTGCGCCGTGCCAATCGCGGGCGAAGGCAAGAGCCGCGTCGATGGCTTGCTGACCGACGGCCGGGTCGAAGGGATACAGATCACCGACCTTCCAGCCTGCCATACCCCCCGGCGGCATGGCGTTGATGGTGGGCGTGAGCCGGGCGCGTACGCCCATCCGCTCGAAAACCTCAGCCCAACCGGGATAAGGTTTGGTGAAATCCACCAACGTGGTTGTGCCCGCCTTGAGTGCCTCCAGAACATTGAGTTGGGTTCCGGCCAATGCCGCCGCTGGCGTGATGTGGCGTGTATAAGGAGCCAGCGCTCGCTGCATCCAGTTGCTCACATCCTGAGCCACACCCCGCACGACGGCCCAGGGCGTGTGCATGTGCGCGTCGATCAAGCCGGGGAGCACGGCGCAACCGCTGGCGTCGATAGTTTCTGTAGGCTGAAAGCGGTCCGCCAGTTCGGGGGTGGGGCCAACCGCGGCGATGCGCCCTTTCTGGACGGCCACCGCCCCGTCAGGTACGTAGCCTACGCCATCACCCTGCATGGTGAATAAATGGGCATGGGTGATGAAGGTATCAATGGTTTCAGGCATGGCGTATTTTCTCCAATTATATCCTTGCGGTTCGATGATCACCAACGATAAAAGCAAAAACCGCGCCAAATTTGCGATCACAGCATAGATAAAGCCGCATCCAAATCAGCGATCAGATCATCCACGTGCTCGATTCCCGCCGAGTAGCGGATCAAACTCTCGGGGATACCCATGGCGGCGCGCTGCTCCGCAGTCACCTCGACGTGACTAGTGGTGCGCGGCGGTCCGGCCACTGTCTCGACGGGGCCTAAGTTGGCGGCGATGTGGGCATATTTCAGGCGCGGCAAGAATTCACACACGGCGTCGAAATCGCCATCCAGGAAGAAGCTCATCATACCGCCAAAGCCGCGCATCTGTTTCTTGGCGATCTCATGATGCCCGTGCGACTCCAACCCAGGGTAAAAGACATCTTGAACCGCGGGGTGTGATTTCAAAAAGCGGGCGATCCGCATGGCGTTTTCGTTCTGGCGTTCGATCCTCAATGCCAGGGTTTTCAAACCGCGGATCATCAAATAAGCCGCCATGGGGTGCAGAGTAGCGCCGTTGATCTCGCGATAAGCAAAAGCCTTTTCGACCAGTTCTTTTGAGCCGCAAAGCACCCCGCCCAAGGCATCGGCATGACCACCGATATATTTCGTGGCGCTGTGGACAACCAGGTCCGTACCCAAAGCCAGGGGGTTGGTGTTGATCGGCGTCGCGACGGTGTTGTCCACGATCACAATTGCCCCAACCTCATGGCCCGCTTTCGCCAGACGAGTGATATCAACCACTTTCAGAGTCGGATTTGTCGGCGTTTCCAGATACAACACCGTGCAGCCTTTGGCGATCTCAACCTCGATGGCTTCGTGGTCGGTGGTCGAGCAAAGTTCCGTTTCGATGTTCAGGCGCGGCAAAAAGCGGGTGAAAATCTCGTTAGTGCCGCCGTAGGTATCCTTGATCGAGACCACGCGGTCGCCAGGTTCGAGCAAAGCATAAAGTGTGTTGCTGATAGCCGCCATTCCCGTGGAAAAACTGGTCGCCGCTTCGGCCCCTTCGAGCTGGCGCATCTTCTCTTCGAAGACATCCACCGTGGGATTGGTGTTTCGACTGTAGATATGGCCCGCTTCCTTCCCGAGAGCAACATCATACCAATAATCCATGTCATCATAGCCATACGAAACACTGTGCACCACCGGAACCTGCGTGGCGCGCTGCCAGCCATCTTTGTTCTCTTCACCAGCCCAAACGGCCAGCGTGCCTAAGCGTGGTTTTTTATCCGTCATTTTTTCTCCTATCGACAATAATTGATCGCTGTTTCTGCCAGCACATAAGCCAGATCGACCACTGATTGCAAATCGACCCATTCTTCGGCGCTGTGCAGTCCATAGCCCTTCGGCCCCAGCAAGACCGTCTCCATCCCGGCATCGGCCAGCAACGCGGCATCTGTCCAGAATGTTTGACCGATATGTTCTGGGTGATGACCGATTCTAACCCCCAAGGCATGATCCAGGGTTTTGACGATGGGGGCCTCGGAATCGACCTCGAAGGGGGCGCGCCAAAAAGTGGGTTTGATCGTTGCCTTGAAAGTCGGATCCTGCGCCGCCAGGCGATCGATGATTTCCTGCAACTCCGCGGTGGCTTGCTCGACGGTCTCTCCGGGAGCAGTACGACGCTCCATTTGCAGGGTACAACTCGCGGCGTAGATACTGACTTCCTTGCCCCCTCGCAGGCGCGCAGCATGAAGGGAGGGCGGACCTGTCAACTCATGTCCATCTCGTTGAAGTAAATCCTGCTCTAATTTATCCAACTGCGCCAAAAATCGACCCATGCGCATATTGGCGTCGATGCCCTCCGCGTAACGGCTGCCATGGGCAGCGCGGCCAAGCGTCTCGACATCGTACCAGATGAAACCGCGGTGTGCCCGGCAGACGTGCATGTCGGTTGGCTCGGTGACAATTGCCGCCTCGGCGCTGACCTGTTGGATGAGGGCTTCGGTGCCGATGCTGCTGTGTTCTTCGTCTGCCACCGCGGTGATCAACAGATCTCCGGCCAATGAGATGTCCGCATCTACCAAAGCTTTGGCCGCCGCCATCATTGCCGCCAGGCTGGCCTTCATATCCTGAGAGCCGCGCCCATAAAGGCGGCCGTCACGGATCTGCGCCCCAAAAGGATCGATGGACATACCTTCCACGCCAACGGTGTCCATGTGGGCGTTGAGTAGCAGCGAGTGCCCGCTGCCAGAACCTTTCAGCACCCCAACCACATTGACACGCCTCGGCTCGATTTCGTGTGTCGTCACTTCCAGGCCAATATCATTCAGTTTTTCGGCCACATACGCGCCAATCTCGGCCTCGCCTTTGCCCTCGGGCGTTAGCGAGGGGTTGATCGAATTGATGCGCACCATTTCTTGTGTCAGTGTAGTCAGATAGGTTTCGTCAATCGACAAGTCTGATTTTGCCATACATGCCTCCAGGAATATGATAAGAACTGATCGCTGTATTATAGAACATTCTCACAAATTAGATATGGATGGGGTGGGGTACAGCGCAAAAGTGTCGATGACTTGCTCCCACAGGGGGAAACGTCGCCATTTTGTGTAATGGTCAACGGGATGATAGACAGCCGCAGACCATTACAATTTTTTTGTATTTCCCCTCTCAAATCCCCTCTCAAATCGAACTTTTGTTCGTATAATTATGTGGTTTGTTCCAACCCCCAATATCTACTATCCAATCTCCAATTTACCAACCATGACCTTCAAACTCCACGCTCCCTTCCAGCCCACCGGGGATCAACCGGAGGCAATTGACCAACTGATTGCCGGCCTTGATAAGGGGTATCAGAATCAGGTTTTGCTGGGCGCCACGGGTACCGGCAAAACCTTCACCATGGCCAATATCATCGCGCACCTGAACAAGCCCACCCTGGTAATGGCCCACAATAAAACCCTGGTTGCCCAGCTATACGCTGAGTTCATCGACTTCTTCCCGGAGAACGCGGTTGCATACTTCGTTTCTTATTACGATTATTACCAGCCTGAGGCTTACGTTCCCCGCCACGACCTCTACATCGAAAAAGAAACCGATATCAACGAAGAGATCGAGCGTCTGCGCCTGGCAGCCACCACGGCGCTGATGTCTCGCCAGGATGTGATTATCGTTGCTTCGGTCTCTTGTATCTATGGCCTGGGGAATCCTGAGGCGTATGGAAAAGTGGTGATTGGTCTGGAGGTTGGAAAAAGCTATCGCCGAACTACATTGCTGCGCCAGTTGGTAGAGAGTCAATATTCACGCAATGATATCGACATCAAACCCGGCACCTTCCGCGTGCGCGGCGACACCTTGGAAATTGCCCCAGCCTACGAAGACCGTTACGTTTACCGGATCAGTTTCTGGGGCGATGAGATCGAGCGCATCACCGAGGTCGATTACCTGACAGGCGAGATGCGCCGCGAGATGGAATCTGTCGATATCTACCCCGCCAAGCACTTCATCACCGAAGAAGAGAAGATGAAGAAGGCCATCGCCGATATCGAAGTGGAATTGGAAGAGCGCATCGAACACTTCAAGACCACCGAGCAGCTGCTCGAAGCCCAGCGCATCGAACAGCGCGCCCGTTACGATTTGGAGATGATGCGTGAGGTGGGTTATTGCTCGGGCATCGAGAATTACTCCCGCCATCTCGACCAGCGCCCTCAAGGCTCACCTCCCTGGACTTTGGTGGACTATTTCCCCGATGAATACTTGCTGATTATCGACGAATCCCATATGACCGTTCCCCAGATTCGCGGCATGTACAACGGTGACCGCTCCCGTAAGACCACCCTGGTTGACTACGGCTTCCGGCTGCCTTCTGCACTGGATAACCGCCCGCTGCAATTCAACGAGTTTGAAGAACGCATGGGCTTCACGGTGTATACCTCGGCGACTCCTGGCCCTTATGAGATGGAACACGCCGACCAGGTCGTCGAGCAGATCATCCGCCCCACGGGTTTGGTCGATCCCGAGATCGAGATGCGGCCAATACAGGGCCAGGTGGACGATTTGATTGGGGAAATTCATCAACGTGTGGAGGTTGGCCAACGGGTGTTG
This sequence comes from Anaerolineales bacterium, assembly GCA_016783125.1. Classification (GTDB taxonomy): domain Bacteria; phylum Chloroflexota; class Anaerolineae; order Anaerolineales; family UBA11858; genus NIOZ-UU35. Next base: position 17,398 of record JADHXE010000035.1, on the reverse strand, counting down.
GTTACCACGCTCACCAAGCGTATGTCAGAAGATTTAGCTGATTATTTGATGGAGATGGGCGTCAAGGTGCACTATCTGCACTCGGAGATCGACACCCTCGAGCGCGTGGGCATTCTGCGGGATTTACGTTTGGGCGTGTTCGACGTGGTGGTGGGCATCAACCTGCTCCGTGAGGGGCTTGACCTGCCTGAAGTCTCCCTGGTAGCCATTCTCGATGCTGATAAAGCCGGCTTCTTGCGCTCAGAGACGGCCCTGATCCAGACTATCGGGCGCGCTTCCCGGCATGTGGAAGGCAAGGTGATCATGTATGCCGATGCCATCTCCATCGCCATGCGGGGCGCCATCGACGAGACCAATCGCCGCCGCGCCAAGCAGGATGCTTATAATGAAGAGCACGGCATCGAGCCTGTCAGCATTATCAAAGGTATCCGCGATATCACCGATCAGGTTGCCTCACATGCTGTGGCTGAAGAGCAGGGTGAATACCGCGTCGATGCTGTGACCACGCTGCCCAAAAATGAATTGATGAAGATCATCGCCGGGTTGGAAGACCAGATGAAGGCCGCCGCCCAGAACCTGGAGTTCGAGAAGGCCGCTGCATTGAGGGATCAGGTTTTTGAGTTTAAGGGGATTCTGGCTGAGGAGGGGGATCTCAAACCTTGGGAGAGAATCAAGCTGATGGCTGGAGAGTCGTGAATTGAAAACCCCGCAGGATCACAACCCTGCGGGGTCTCAGTTTAGTAGAATTCTGACTAATTATTAGGCGAAAATCTGCAACACGTCAATACCTTCCCGTTGGATATTGCGGTAGAGACCGGTTTTCAACTCTTGGAGCCGTTTCCAGTGAGTTTGGCTCCAGACACGTGTAGAGATATAAAGCCCATTCTCTAACCAGATTTCAGTAGCTATATCGCGGATGGTATTGCGAGTGGTTAGATCAACCTTTTCCACAATTACGGCTAGATCGAGATCCGAGTCGAAGTTGGCATCTCCGCGGGCGCGTGAACCGAACAAAAAAACATCAACAACTTTTTCCATCTTCTCCATTTGAATCCTTTGGAGAAATATTTGTATTATTTGCTGTTCATATTCATTTAAATACGTGATATCAGTTTTCATCTTATCTTGTTTCTTCAAAATACTGATCAGCACGGGCAACAAAGCGCACAGCGTGTTCTAGAGTGGCTTGGGCAGTCTTTTTATCCGCGACTGAAATCATATCGTAATCGCTATCTATCCGATCTTCGAAAGCGCGCCCAATTAGTTTGCTGTACTCAGACTCAATCAAACCCGTTTTTACAAAATATTCCCCAAACGCTGAATGAACACCTGAGTGTTTGCTGCAGTGGATACCCTTACTCGCCAGCAACGCGCTAGCCGCATAGAACATGGCATAATAGGCGCGTGAAATGACGATGTGATAGTAACCCGACTCTAGATTACTTTGCGCAGCCTCCAGATCGCGCCGGGCGCTTTCCAGGTATAAACGAACCTCTTCAGAGTGAAGATTATCTTCCATAGTCAAATTATAACGCCAAATGGAGACGAAAGGAGCCAATAATGCGCTGGAAACTTAATTGGATCATTACAGTGGTGTTGATCTTACTGATTGCCGGGATTTATCTCTATCCTGTGCCCGATGTCTCGTTTGAAGACTTGTCGTCCAAAGTTGACCCAGACGCAGCAGCTTCGTTGCTGACCTTCCGTCAGGAGCATCCACTTCAACAAATCGATGTAGATGGGGTTACATGGGAATATATCTCTTTCGGCGAGGGTGATGAGACGATCCTCTTCCTGCACGGTATGACTGGCGCCGCCGATATTTGGTGGCAGCAGATGGTCGCATTGAGTGATCGCTACCGCGTCATCTCTACAACCTACCCACCACTTGATAACCTGGAAGCTATGAGCCAGGGGGTATTGGCAATCCTGGAGAAGGAGGGTGTGCCCACGGTGAGTGTGGTGGGTTCTTCCTTGGGCGGGTACTTCACCCAATATTTGGCCGCCAATAATCCTGAAATGATCGAGCGCGCCGTCTTCGCCAACACTTTCCCACCCAATGATCTCATCGCCGAGAAGAATAAGACCATCGGAGCCTTGCTGCCTTATCTGCCGGAGTGGCTGGTGATGAACGTTTTGCGGGGCAGTTTCGAAGGCGATGTTTATACTGCCTCTGGGAACTCCGAGTTGGTGCTGGCCTACCTTTTGGAGCAGTCCTACGGCCGTATGAATAAAGCCCAGGTGGTGGGTCGCTTCCACTGCGTAGTTGACCCCTTCACCGTGCCGGATATTGAGGCCCTTGGAGTTCCAGTAATGATCATCGGGGTCGATAATGACCCTTTGGTGGAAGAAGTCCTTCGGGAACAGTTAAAGGCTGCTTATCCAGGAGCAACCGTCCACACGCTGCACGCTGTGGGGCATTTCCCCTACTTGAACTTTCCTGATGAATACACTGCTCTGTTAGAAGAATTTTTCGGGGAATAACTTTCATAAAATCTCCATTATCTCTTCACATCTTCTTCACACGAGTACGCTATCCTTTAGGCACAATCAACACTGACCTGGGGGCTTTGGCTCCCAGGTCGGTGTACACAAAAATATACTAAAGGAGTATTCTGATGAAGAAAACTTTAATGATCGTTGCAGTTGTTGGCGTTGTAGCCCTGGTGTTGGGCGTGGCTGGTTACGCGTATGCGCAGGATGATGATCCGGTCACCCCCTTTGGCCGCGGCGGTTGGGCTGGACACGGCCCTGGTATGATGGCCTGGACTGGCGACGGAGAATTCGGCCCCATGCATGAAACCATGCAAACTGCCATCGCCGGAGCCTTTGGCTTGACCGTAGAAGAGCTGGAAGCCGCTCACGATGCTGGCAAAACTGCCTGGGATTTTGCCCAGGAGCAAGGCCTGGCTGAAGAAGAATTCAGCACCTTGATGTTCGATGCTCGCAATGCTGCCTTCGAGCAGGCTGTCGCAGATGGAACGATCACCCAAGAGCAGGTCGATTGGATGCAGAGTCGCTGGGAATATATGCAAGAGAATGGCTACGGCCCTGGCTCAGATTTCTGTGATGACAGCGGTACACTTGGTGGTACACGAGGGCCTGGAATGCGCGGAAGTTGGAATACACAGCCATAAATTAGCTGGAAAAACTTTTCAGTGGGTAGAGAGCCTAGGCTCGCTGCCCACTGATTTTTTTAGAGGGGGTGGCATGATCGCGATATGGACGTCGAACAGTTGATTGCTACTAACTTTTGTCCGTTATAATTGAACCGTTCACCATTCACTGTTCACTGGATATTGAAAATGCCTACTATTCTTATCATCGAAGACGAACCCGAATTAGTCAAAGTGCTGCGTTCCTACTTGGAAAAATCGAACTTTGACGTGTTGACCGCCTACCGCGGGGATACAGGTTTCTCTACCTGGGAAATCGAGCGACCCGATTTAGTGCTGCTTGATCTCAACCTGCCTGGCATGGACGGGCTGGATGTGGCGCGCGAGATCCGCCGCAAGAGTGATACCCCTATCATTATGATTACCGCCCGCGTCGAAGAGACTGACCAATTGATCGGTTTAGAGCTGGGCGCTGATGATTATGTCACGAAACCCTTTTCGCCGCGCGTCGTTGTAGCCAAAGTTCGGGCTGTACTGCGTCGCTCGGGAGCAGAACCCACCCCAACGCAAGTCCTGCGCGTCGCTGATCTTGAGATCGACCTCGACGCCTACACAGTCACCCGGGCCGGTGAGACGCTTGATCTAACCCCCACTGAATTTGAGTTGCTCTCGATCATGACTGCAAACCCTGGACGTGCTTTCTCCCGTATGCGCCTGTTAGAAGCATCACAGGGCGCAGCCTTCGAAGGCTATGAACGCACCATAGATGCCCACATCAAAAACCTGCGCGCCAAACTTGAGTACGACCCGAAGAACCCTCAATATATCGAGACCGTTTTTGGGGTGGGGTATCGCTTTGCGCGCCAGTAAACAGTATGCAGTAAACAGTGGACAGACCGGGTTTTCAATGGACAATCCGTTCGTAGCTGAGTAGTTCGACAATGTCAACTTAGCGAGGAAAGCCCGAAATTGGGGAGTGCGGGCGGGGTGCGCTTTGCGTCCCTTCGGGAACCCCGCCCGCACCCCCCAATTTCGGGGCAATCTTCCTTCGGTAGTGAAACTTGACATTGTCAAAGTAGTCACACTTCTAATATCTAATGACACGCCGCCTAATTCTCGCTTTTGCTTTTGTCGTATTAATTGCCACCGTCAGCCTGGTGTTGATTGTACGTTTGAACACCGCTGAAACTGTGCGCACATTCATGTTCCGCGGGGGCATGGCTGGGGTCGAGAGCCTGGTCAGTGCATTAGAAGATCATTACCGTGAATTCGGATCATGGCTTGGCAGCGAGGCAGTCTTCCGCGAAGCGTCTGGGGTTGGGCCAGGTGGGACCGGGATGGGAATGGGACCAGGCAAAGGCATGAATGCCGAAGAGACGATAGGGCAGCATTTACGCCTGGTGGATGTGGATGGTACTGTCATCCTTGATAATAAAACTCGTCATTCAGCCGAACATATCGAAGCAGGAGAGCTTGAATTCGCTATTCCTCTCGAAGTAGATGGCCAGGAGGTCGGTTATTTGCTCACAGAAGGCGGCATGGTCTTTACACCTGATACCGAGCAAGCCTTGCTCAACAGGCTCAATAGCGCCGCGATCACCGCAGCCATGATCGCAGGCGGGGTTTCCCTGGTTCTGGCGTTGCTGCTGTCTTATAGCCTGCTGCGACCTGTACGTGAACTGACCCAGGCTGCTACCCATATGGCTAAAGGTGATCTCAGCCAGCGCGTACGCATACGCGGAGAAAGTCAGGTGGCAACATTGGGTACGGCCTTTAATCGCATGGCCTCATCATTGCAGCAAGCCGGTGAGCGGCGGCGTGCCCTTACTGCCGATATCGCCCATGAGCTGCGTACGCCTCTGGCTGTGCAGCGTGCTCACCTTGAAGCCTTGCAAGATGGCATCTATGACCTGACTGTTGAAAACCTAATTCCCATCGAGGAGCAGAATCGCGCCCTGACACACCTGGTTGAAGATTTAAGGATGCTGGCCTTGGTGGATGCAGGCCAATTGGCGCTGGAGCGAATCCCGACGGATTTTTCTGCCCTTATCGAGCGGCTGATCTCCCGCTTTAACCCCCAGGCTGCCGCGCAGGGAGTTGAGATTATCCTGTCTCCGATGGCTGCGCCCACCACGCTAGCTATCGATCCGCAGCGCATTGAACAGATCATCAACAACCTGTTGAGCAACGCCTTGCGCTATACCCCGGAGGGGGGGGTGATCAGTGTACAGTGTTCAGTGAACAGTGGACAGTCTTTGTTGATAACTGTAAGAGATACTGGCCCGGGTATTCCTGAAGAATCCTTGGTACATATCTTCGACCGTTTCTACAAAGCAGATCGTTCACGCAGCCCGGGCAATGGCAGTACCGGTTTAGGCCTCTCCATCGCACGCAAACTGGCCCAGGCGCATGGCGGGGATATCGCTGCATCTAATCACCCTGATGGCGGAGCCGTGTTTATGTTGGCATTGCCAATCTCTAAAAATAAACGCGGATAGAGCGCATCTTCTCAGATGACAGGGGGTTATATGTTCAGTTATACTTTGGAACCTCTCAAACATATGGCTTTCACTGTACAATAACTTGCGGTGGCAGAAGTCAAAAATAAAAGGAGCTGATGCACTTTGTGCGCAAAGGTCTTTATGAAACTACCTGAGATTATTCAAGGAGGCATGGGGGTTGCCATTTCTGATTGGAATTTGGCAAAAGCGGTATCGTTGCAAGGGCAAATGGGAACTGTTTCGGGGACAGGGATTCATATGATCATGGTTTCTCGCTTAATGGAAGGCGATATTGGCGGACACGTTCGCCGGGCGTTGAGTCATTTCCCTTTTCAAGAGCCGATACAACGAATTTTGAAAAAATACTTTGTGCCAAAACCCAAAACCCCTCGGCAGCCCTATAAGCGTCCCCCAATGTGGACCATCAACCCACTAAAGGAACTCACTGAGCTGACCGTGATCTCACACTTTGTCGAGGTCTTTCTTGCTAAAGAGGGGCATGAGAGTCCAGTTGCCATCAATTTGCTGGAGAAAGTACAACTGCCAACCGTAGCATCTTTGTATGGCGCAATGCTTGCCGGGGTAAATTACGTTATTATGGGTGCGGGTATTCCCGTTCAAGTTCCTGGTATTCTAGATAGGTTATCCAAGCATCTGGATGTCAGTTACCGGATTGATGTGCGCGGCAGTGCAGCAGAGGATACTTATCAGGTACGCTTTGACCCGAAAGTGGTTTTTTCCGGGGTCATGGAAAAAACGCAAGAATTGACTCGCCCCTATTTTTTGCCGATCATTTCTTCGGTGGTGCTGGCAAAATCGTTGATTAAAAGATCAACAGGTAAAGTAGACGGCTTTATTGTTGAAGGCCATATTGCCGGTGGACATAACGCTCCGCCGAGAGGCGCAATGCGCTTGGATGAGAATGGAGAACCGATTTTTGGGGAAAAAGATACGCCCGACCTCAGCAAAATCAAACGGCTTGGCTTGCCCTTTTGGCTGGCTGGTGGTTATGATACCCCTGAAAAATTAGATGAAGCCCAAGATGTTGGCGCAGCAGGTATTCAGGTTGGTACGGCTTTTGCTTTTTGTGATGAATCCGGTATGGAAGAATCGCTCAGGCGTCGCGTGATTCAAAAGGTTGTTGATGAAGATGTCCAAGTGCGTACAGACCCTCGGGTTTCCCCTACCGGGTATCCATTCAAAGTACTCCAGCTAAGTGAAACCATGTCAGACCCAGAAGTTTACGATCAACGGGTTCGGTTATGTGACATCGGTTTATTGCGTGAACCTTACAAGCGAGATGATAACAAAGTCGGTTATCGGTGTTCTGCCGAACCCAAAGATCAATATATCAAAAAAGGCGGCTCCTCGGAAGATGTAGAAGGAAGGGGCTGTTTGTGTAATAATCTGTGCGCCAGTGCGGGGTATCCTCAGCAGCGCAAGGATGGTTATATTGAGCAGCCCTTGGTTACAACTGGGAACGGGCTTCCGTCCATTGGGAAGTTTTTCAAACCTGGGTTTCGCAGCTATTCTGCCAAAGATGTGCTGGATTATCTGACCAAGAAGATGTCATAGGTTTACGCAATCACAAGAGAGAAATTCCCAAAAAAGAGTTGAATGGGATGCCTGGCATCCCATTCAACTCTTTTTTGGGGAATCTGATGACATAAATACTCAGCAGTTGGAAATTGCACCATATGCGATTGCCCCGCAAACTGCAACTTGCAACATTCAACGTTTAACATTTTAGGGGTACAATTGTGCCGCTGTCGCACAACGGAGTGCATTAATGGCGCAATGGAAAATTCTGATCACAGACAAATTCACTGAAAACGGCATCGAAGCCCTGTCAGCCGCCGCAGAAGTCGAGTATCAGCCCGGCATGACGGCGGGAGATGTGTTGGCAAGTATCCCCAAGTTCGATGCGCTGATCGTACGCGGTCGCACGAAGGTCACCGCGGATGTTTTCGCAGCGGCCTCGAATTTGAAAGTTGTTGGTAGAGCTGGTGTGGGGGTCGATAATATTGATCTGGCTTCTGCCCAATCCCATCATGTGACTATCGTGAATAGCCCCACCGCAACCACAACCGCGGTTGCTGAGCATACCCTGGCCTTGATGCTGGCCCTGACCAAGTCTGTGTCCAGAGCTGATGCTGCCATGAAATCTGGTCGCTGGACGAAAAAACAGCTGATGGGGAGCGAATTGAGCGGCAAGGTACTGGGTATCATCGGTCTGGGCAATATCGGGTCTGCTGTGGCTCAACGAGCGACTGCGCTAGGGATGACAGTCATTGGGTTTGATCCTTTGATCGCGGATGCGGATGTGCGGAACCGAGGTGTTGACCCCGTTGCGCTCGATGAATTGTATGCTCGAGCTGATGTCATCTCATTTCATGTCCCTTTAAACCCCAGTACTCGTAATATGATCGATGGTCAGGCCATCGCCCACATGAAGCGGGGCGTGTACCTGGTTTGTACAGCGCGCGGCGGTGTTATCGACGAGACCGCGCTGCATTCTGCCTTGGAATCAGGTCAGGTGGCTGGCGCTGCCCTGGATGTTTATGCGCAAGAACCACCCGGTCTGACTGCGTTAGTCGCCCACCCCAACGTGATTGCTACCCCTCACATTGCCGCCCAAACTCAGGAGGCGCAAGCCCGCGCCTCAGCCGATATTGCTGATGAGATTTTGGCCGCTTTACGAGATGAACCTCTACGTTGGAAGATTGTATAAGAATTGTAATGATGACTGTTCAACCATAGAATAGATTCCACTTAAAAAAGGGTATGGACAAGGGGTAGCACCCCTGTCCATACCCTTTTTTAGGGATTTTCCCTGCTTGGTGGAACAGATGATAGAACAATCCCTATATAGAAGAGAATAGGAGCCTTCATGGAAGACAAACTTAACAAGTTCAAAGAGCTGACCGCTGAAATCTTTGATATTTACATGGCTGCTCAGGTTTTAGAGTGGGATCAACAAGTCAACATGCCGCCGGGGGGCGCTGAACAGCGCGGCAACCAGATCGCTACCTTACAGCGCATGTTGCACACCAAGACCATTTCGCCTGAGTTCAGCAAATTGATGGAAGAGATCGAAGCCTATGCTGGCGAACTCGACCCCGACTCAGACGACGTCCGCCTGATCAAGGAAACCAGGCGTTTTTACGATCAGAGAGCCAAAGTGCCGCCTGAGTTCACGGCAGAGTTCTACAAGACTATCTCATTGGCTTACGCTGCCTGGGAGAAAGCCCGCGAAGAGTCTGACTTCAAGATGTTCCAGCCTCACCTGGAGAAGGTCGTCGAGCTGCGTCGCCAGTATGCCGAATACTTCGCGCCCTACGAACATGTCTACGATCCTCTCCTGGATTATTTCGAGCCGGGCATGAAGACGGCTGAAGTCCAGGCTATCTTCGCGGAAATTCGTCCCCAACAGGTGGATCTGCTCCAGGCCATCGCCGAGCAGCCCCAGCTGGATGACTCCTTCTTGCATCTGGCATATGACGAGCAGAAGCAGTGGGATTTCGGTGTTGAAGTGATCACCAATTATGGCTTCGATTGGGAGCGCGGCCGTCAGGATAAATCCGCGCATCCCTTCACCACCGGGTTCGGCGTCAATGATGTGCGCATCACTACACGCGTCGACCGCAGCTATCTCCCCACGGCGCTCTTTGGGACGCTGCACGAGTGCGGCCATGCCCTCTATGGGATGGGCATCAACCCGGCCTACGAACGCACCCCATTAGCTGATGGCGCCTCTCTGGCTGTGCATGAGTCTCAATCCCGCACCTATGAGAATCTGGTCGGGCGCTCGATGCCCTTCTGGGAGTATTTCTACCCGCGCCTGAAAGAGTTCTTCCCCGCCCAGTTAGGCAATGTCGATTTGGGCACTTTCTACAAGGGTATCAACAAAGTCGAACCCTCGCTAATTCGCGTAGAAGCTGACGAGGCCACCTACAACCTGCACATTATGCTGCGCCTGGAAATCGAAATCGCCTTGATGGAAGGCACGCTGGCAGTCAAAGATTTGCCCGAGGCCTGGAATGAGCGTATGCAAGAATACCTGGGTATCACGCCTCCGGACGATAAACAGGGCGTTTTGCAAGATGTGCACTGGTCCAGCGGTTATATCGGCTACTTCTCCACGTATGCCCTGGGCAACCTGGTCTCGGCGCAGTTGTGGGAGAAGTTGATTGGTGATATCCCTGACTTGACAGATCAATTCCGCCGCGGTGAGTTTGGGGCGCTGACAGAGTGGATGAGGACCAAAATCCATATCCATGGGAAGAAGTTTGAACCTCATGAGCTAGTTCAAAAGGTGACCGGCTCCAAGATCGACCCGGCTCCGTACATGAAGTATTTGCGAACCAAATACGGCGAGATTTACGATTTATAATATCCCCAGGAGGAGAGCAGAGCGCCAGCGCAAACACCAGGGCAATCGCATTTAGACAAAGCGGTAGTTGCCCCGTAGGGGCGCAAAGCGAACTGCACCAACATTTGCAAAGTCGCCCTCCGGCGACTGGAAATCAACCTGCGCAGGCAGGTTTTGCAACCGTTGCTGCGACTTCCAGTCGCCGAGATCTGAGCTAACAATCCATATGCGATTGCCCTGGCGCAAACACTGGCTCTCTGCTCTTTGTCCATCCCTCATGGTAGAATCTTTGTATCATAAGTTGTTTTGATAATGGCATATTCGCGGAAAGCCTCAACCTTGCTTGAAATGTGACATTCTCAAGTTATAACGAGGGCGTTTATGGCGCGCATCCTTTTTATTGACGATGATATTTTTACCCTGGAAACCTATGAGAGGATCGTCTCTTATTTTGGTCACGAAGCCGTTCTGGCTGACTCGGGAACCAAAGCGGTAAAGCTGGCCCGCGAGAGTTCTGTGGATTTGATTCTATTGGACCGCCAATTGCCGGATATGGATGGTTTCCAAATCTTGAAGCAAATCCGCGCTTTGGATGTGCCGCTGGAAATCCCTGTGGTGATGGTGTCGGCCAGCCATAAAGTCTTTGCCGACCGGGCTGTGGCCGAGGGGGCCCAAGAATTTTTGAGCAAACCGCTGCTTACCGATGACTTGTTAGAACTAATCGAAAAATATACCTCAGGATAATATATGGGCGTGTTTCAGACGAGTGGAATAGTTCCGCAAATAGGGGTGTGCGGGGGGACGCAAAGCGCCCCCGCACACCCCTATTTGCGGGATTACTTACACCGGAATAAGCATCGTCGCTCCGTGGTTTTTCTATCTCTGCTATGGGTTGTGTGGCTGAGTGGGTGTGGGGGTTTTGGATCAGCTGCGGAACTGCCCACTTTGATCCCCGCAGATCATCTCCCCACGGTGATTGGCATGACCGCCGAAGCCATGGTGACTCCCTCGATCACGCCTGAGGGGACGCCGACCACAAAACCGACGGATGTGTTGATCCCGGATGATGCCGATGAAGGCACACCCTCCGCGGATGCCGTCCAGGCAGCCCAGGCCGACGCGGCTGACCCCCTCCCCACATCTGAAAGCCCAATCCCCGCGGCGGATATCGTCATCTTCAACCCGGGACCTCTTTCTAAGGTTGTCTCCCCGATTTCATTGGTGGCTTATGTCGTTCCCGGCGCGGATGAGCGCGCCCGAGTGGAGTTGTGGGGGGAAGACGGGCGCTTGATGTACCGCAAGATTTTTAATTTCACCACGCCAAACCCCCAGGGACGGGTAGTGACCAAGTTCGGTTTTGAAACCCCCGGGGTTGCAGAGATTGGACATTTATCTATCCAGACCCAGGACGAGTATGGGCGCGTGATGGCTTTGGCCTCCATCGATTTGATCTTGCTTTCAAGTGGGGAAGCTGATATCAGCATGGCTAGCGACACGCTGGCCCCCATCGTGATCCAAATCCCAGGAGATAAGGAATTGATCCAGGGAGATAAGATCCTGATCGAAGGGTTAGCGCGCACCGCCTCTGAGCAGCCCCTGTTGGTAGAGTTGGTGGCCGCCGATGGACGCATTTTGGGATCGCGCCTGGCAGGGGTCATCCCCACCGAGAAGGGCGAGCACCACAGCTTTGCCACCGAAATCCCTTACCAAATCACCGCGCCGACCTGGGTGCGGATCATCGTCTCAGAACGCGGTGGACGCCTGCCCGGGCCGGTGAATATCTCGACGGTTGAAGTGCTCTTAAGCCCGTGAGCAAGTGTCAGTGAACAGTTTCCAGTGATCAGTATCCAGTAATCTAGCTACCTGACAGTTTAATCACGAATAAGATCGAATGGCACAAATGGCACGAATATTCCTTGAATAAGGGTAACTGCTCAGGCCTACGCCTTCGCAAGAAGAATTCCGCAAAAAAGGGTGTGCATAGGGGTGCGCAGCCGCTTTACGCTATGCACACCCTTTATTGCGGTTTTTCCCCGCCGCAGGCGAGGTAGATTAAGTAGTTACGAATAAGGTAACAAAAACACACCTTTATTCGTGAAATTCGGCAAATTCGTACCCATTCGTGATAATTTTTCGAGCATCTTTCTCAAAGTGTCAGGTAGCTAGTCCAGTATCAGTTTTTAAATTCCAACTTTAAACTTCCGAAGTCTTTGGGAAGCGGTTGGGCATAGCATGTGTCCGTGAGATTTCGGAAGTCTGCCAAGTTCTTTGAGATACGTTGTTTTGATCTAAAGATGAGTTGATTCCACCACAAAGACTCGAAGGCACAAAGGTATTTTAAACTTCGAGTCTTCGTGGTTCTGTTTATAAAAGGGTGGTGAATTGCGCAGGTAAGCTTTGGAATGTCTGTCTCATCTGTAGGTCAAATATCTCTCTTGACAGATTGGACAAACCGACTACAATTTATATCAGTTTCTTCATAAATATTATTGGAGTAAAGAATGCCTTTCAACTGCATCTGTATGGGGCGGGGATCGTAGGTCTACCCGTCTCGCATAAAAATCCAGAAGATTTTTAATCTGCGAAATTTCCATAGCCAACGGACTGGCGAAGGGTAGGCACGACCCCGCAAGACACAAGTTTTGTTGATCACTTGTCGCGGAGCATCTGCCGCCCTTTTTTATTTGTCTGTTGGCTTTTTTGTTTGGATATTGGAGATTAGATATTAGATATTAGCGAAGCAAAGAAAATATCCAATACCTAATATCTAATACCTAATATCTAATACCGATTTAGGAGAAATCATGACCTCACTGGTCAACACAACCCTAACACCACCCATCACTGCCAGCCCGCAGGAAATGGAAGGCATGGCTCTGATCCAGGCGGTTGGGAATACCCCCCTGCTGCCCCTGCGTCGGGTTACACAGGATATCTCCCCGGATGTCAAAGTGTATGCCAAGGCAGAGTGGTTCAATCCCGGCGGCTCCGTAAAGGATCGCCCGGCTTTCAATATCATCCGCACGGCGCTATTCGAATGCCATCTGCTGCCGGGGATGCGCCTGCTGGATTCGACATCGGGCAATATGGGCATCGCCTACGCCACCTTCGGCGCGGCGCTGGATATCGACATCACCCTGGCCATGCCCAGCAACGCCAGCCCCGAGCGGGTCGCCATCCTGCGCGCCCTGGGGGCAGATGTAGTTTTTACCGATCCGCTGGAAGGCTCGGATGGCGCTATCCTGGCCGCCCGTCAAATGGCTGAAGAGCAGCCCGATCTGTACTATTACGCCAACCAGTACGATAACCCCGCCAACTGGCAGGCCCACTATCGTTCCACTGGCCCCGAAATTGCAGCACAAACCCAGGGCACTGTGACCCACTTTGTGGCAGGCCTGGGCACATCCGGCACGCTCACGGGGGTCTCGCGTTATTTGCGGGAGTACAACCCCGAAATTCGGATCGTCGCCACCCAGCCCGATTCCCCCTTTCACGGCCTGGAGGGTCTCAAGCATATGCCTACCGCCATCCAACCGGGCATCTTCGATCCATCCACCCCCGACCGTACTGTGGAAATCCCCACCGAGGCGGCTCATGAGATGGTGCGGCGATTGGCCCGTCAGGAAGGCTACTTTGTGGGCATCTCCTCCGGTGCGGCGGCGGTGGCCGCTTTGCAGGTGGCTGCCGAGTTGGAATCTGGCGTCGTGGTAACCGTCTTCCCCGACGCGGGGTATAAATACTTGAGTGATGAGGCGTTGTGGGAGGGGCGTTGAACGTTGAGCGTTTGAACGTTTGAACGTTCAACGTATAACGGAGAAAAAATGCAATTGAAAATATCGAAAACCCTTTTGGAAAAAATCCATACCCATGGCGAAGAGTCCTATCCCGAGGAGGGTGCTGGTTTTTTACTGGGACGCGCTGACGCGACCTCGCGGCTGGTGACTGAAATTTTGACTCTCACCAACACCCGCGAGGACACCGCCCGTCACAACCGTTACCTGCTGACCCCTCAGGATATGCTGCGCGCTGAACGCAAAGCCGAACGCCTCGGCCTGGACGTGATCGGCGTCTTCCACTCCCACCCCGATCACCCTAATCAGCCCTCTGAGTTCGACCGTGAATGGGCCATGCCCTGGTTTTCGTATATCATCACCAGCGTGCATTCTGAAAAGGCGATTGAGTCGCGCTCCTGGCGTTTGACTGACGATCGCGCGCGTTTTGTAGAAGAAATTATACAAGTGAACAGTAAGCAGTAAACTGTATACTGTTCACTGCTTACTGTTCACTTTCACTTATAATCGAGGTACTATGCCAACACTTAGAATCCCCACCCCCCTGCGGCCCTATGCGGACGGTCAAACCGAAATCAGCGTGGAGGGCCAGAATGTTGCTGAGGCCCTGGCCGATCTGACCACTCGATACCCCGAATTGAAGAAACATCTCTTCTCCGATGCGGGTAAGTTACGCGCATTTGTCAATCTCTTCCTTGGCGAGGAAGACGTGCGCCATTTGCAAGGCGTCGATACACCGCTCAAGGAAGATGATAAGCTGAGGATTATCCCCTCCATTGCGGGAGGATAATTCGGTAAGCGTGGAGGGTGGAGGGTGGAGCGTGGAGCGGTTGAGTCGTTCCCCGCTCTCCGCTAACCGCTCCCCGCTCGACGAGGCAACCATGTTACCAAATCTCTCACACGACGAAATTCACCGCTATTCACGCCACCTGCTGATCCCCGAAGTTGGCTTGGAGGGACAGCAGAAGCTCAAAGCCGCCTCTGTGCTGGTGGTCGGCACGGGCGGGCTTGGCTCTCCAGTGGCGTTATATCTGGCCGCGGCTGGCATTGGCCGCATTGGCCTGGTTGACTATGATGTGGTCGACTTTTCCAACTTGCAGCGCCAGGTCATCCACGGGGAATCCAAACTGGGTGTGCTCAAAGTGGAGTCCGCCCGAGAGCGCATGCTGGATATCAACCCTGATATCCAGGTAGATGTCTACAACGAGATCTTCACCTCGGAGAACGCCATGCGTATCGCCGAGCCGTATGACTTGATCATCGACGGCACGGATAACTTCCCCACACGTTACCTGGTCAACGACCTGTGCGTGTTGACCGGCAAGCCCAATGTTTACGGCTCGATCTTCCGCTTCGATGGGCAGGCCAGCGTGTTCTACGCCGAAGAGGGCCCCTGTTATCGCTGTCTCTTCCCTGAACCCCCTCCTCCTGGGCTGGTGCCTTCTTGCGCCGAGGGCGGTGTATTGGGCATTCTGCCGGGTACCATCGGAACCATCCAGGCCACGGAAGCCATCAAACAAATCTTGGGGATTGGTGATTCGCTGATCGGCAAGCTGCTGCTCTACAACGCCCTGGATATGTCTTTCGACTTCGTCAAGCTGCGGGTGAATCCCAACTGCAAGGTTTGCAGCGAGCATCCCGAAGTCACTGAATTGATTGACTACGAAGAGTTCTGCGGCATGCCCGCCAGCGATCACGAGTCCGGATCAGCAGGCGCCGAATGGGATATCACCGCCAGCGATTTGAAAGAACGCCTTGATGCGGGGGATCACATCCGTTTGATTGATGTGCGAGAGCCGCACGAATTGGCGATATCTAAACTTGATGGCGCTGAGTTGATTCCCCTGGGTCAGTTGGCCTCCCGCATGCACGAGTTGGACAGTGCCGAGGAGATTGTGCTCTTATGCAAGATGGGCAGTCGCTCTGTGCGCGCTTTGGAGGTATTGGCCAGCGCCGGGTTCAGGAAGATCAAGAACTTAGAGGGTGGAATCAACGCCTGGGCGCGGGAAGTTGATCCGAGTTTGCCGATATACTAAACGTTGGCAAGTTGGCATGTTTACACGTTGGAGCGAAAAACTTAGTAACGGTCCGCGAATAAATTTGCGATCAAGTTCGTAGTAACCGCTTTAGCGGTTTGGACGACTTTAGTCGTCACTACAAACTTATTGTTGCATGTTCACTACCGTGCCAACGTGGTGCTTTTATTGTACAATTTCTGTATGGATCAACTTGGCCTTGAAAACAGATTAGCTGACCTGCCATTAGGGGAGATTCGCTACTTCGATGCGATTGGCTCAACCAATGATTATGCTGCCGCCTGGGCGCAAGAGGGCGCACCGGATTGTTCGCTGGTCATCGCCGACGAGCAGACTGCTGGACGCGGGCGCGGTGCTCGTCAATGGTTCACCCCCCCCGGTTCGGCGTTGGCGTTTAGCTTGATTTTACGCCCTGAAATCCCTGAAGGTGGCGGGCAGATTATGCGTATCACTGGATTGGGGGCTTTGGGCGTCAGTAGAGCTCTCAGGGGTTCTTATCAGCTTCCGGCCGAGATCAAATGGCCCAATGACGTGCTGATCGATGGGTTGAAAGTCGCCGGGGTTTTGGCGGAAGCTTCCTGGACAGGGGATCAGTTATCGATGGTGGTTCTGGGGATTGGCATCAATGTTGCACCTGATGCGGTACCACCCGATGATTGGGATGGTCATCACGAGCGGCCTTTCCCGGCCACCAGCGTGGAATCTGTCCTCGGTACCCCAGTGGACCGCCTGGTATTATTACAGGTTGTGCTGACTGAATTGCTCAGGTGGCTGCCCCGTTTATCGGAGCCAAAATTCATTCAGGCCTGGCGCGAAAAATTGGTCTTCCTCGGAGATTGGGTACAGGTGATCACCTCGGAGGCAGAAATGTTTGAGGGTCAAATCATCAACTTGAACGGAGATGGTTCCCTGCGGGTGCGGCTGCGCTCCGGGGAACTGAAATCGCTCCAGGTTGGAGAAATCCATTTGCGCCTGGTTGACAGTTCCCCAAAATAGGCTACACTATCGATAACTACACAGACATGGGAGGTTGCCATGCTCGACGATCTACGTGAACAAGCAGACAACGCAGTTTTTCTTGAAGATGAGCCCGATTTCTTTGACGTGGAGCGAGGGGGTCCTGAGCAAACATTATTCTTAGGAATGACACCCGTACAACGCTTCATCATTGCTGTGATGGCTATGATGATGGTTTGTATCTTGAGTACTTTTTGTTTGCTGGTTTCAGAAAGAATCGCTTTGCCCTTCTTCTAAATATTCATTTCTTGTATCTTCTCAAAAAGTAGGCGGGAAAGCGTAAGTCAGGTCGCTCGCTTCGCTTTGCGTGCCGTTGGCATGACGCACCTTCGATGTGCGTGCCTACGGCATTGACGATCTGACCTACACCCCCCAGAATATTGAGATGATCCATTTGCTTCAACAAAAAAGCCGATCGTTGGAATTCCAGCGGTCGGCTTTATATTTTAAAAAGTAACTACTCAGCCTCGAACCGAGGGAGGCCGAAAAAATGAGTGTGCGTGGGGTGCGCAGCACCCCACGCACACTCATTTTTTCGGAATTCTCTCTGCGAAGGCTTTAGCCT
>JADHXE010000034.1 GCA_016783125.1 Anaerolineales bacterium | reverse complement strand
CCCCATTTTCATGGGTTTAATGAGGCCAATACCAGTAGTAAACAACTGCCTACTGCTAACTTGCCTACTGACAAAAGATTTATCCTAAACTTTGGCGCAGATCTTCAAGCTGACCCGCAACGGAACTGTCCAGAACTTTGTCGCCGATGCGCAGAACCAATCCACCTAAGATGGAGGGATCAACCCGGAAGGTGACCGTGGCCTGCTCGCCAACCTTGACTAGCACATCCTTCTTGATGGTGCCTTGCTCGCCATCATTGAGCGGTACGGCGCTGATAATTTCAGCAGAAGTGCCAGAGAGACTCTCGCCTTCGAGAACGAGCACCTTGCCATCCTTGACACCAGAGAAGAATTCATTGATCAATGCATGTTGACGTTTTTCGTCGAGGGATTCGCCAATCAACTTCTGAGAAGCAGCAATGGCCAGGGAAGCGATCTGCCCGCGCATATCAGCCAGCATGCGGTCACGCTCGACTTTGGCTTCTACCAGAGCGCCTTCATGAATTTGAACGGCTTCCTTTTCAGCTTCCGCTTTGACTTCGTTGCCAACTTCATCCGCGCGCTGCGTTGCGTCACGGACAATTTCATTGGCCTTGGCTTGCGCATCCGCCAAAACGCTCTTGGCTTCTTCTTCTGCGTTCTCACGAGCCTCGGCAGCCACTCTGGCATCTTCTAAGCCCTGGGCTACTTTGTTCTTGCGCTCTTCGAGCATCTTGACAATGGGCTTGTAGGCCCAGGCGTACAACAAGATAGCCACAACTGTGAAGTTCAGAATCTGGAAGATGAAAAAACCTAAATTAATGCCTAACTTTTCCATGGAGAACTCCTATTAGGCGGCGAAGACAATGATCAGGGCAACAGCCAGGGCGTAAATAGCAACCGCTTCTGCGAAGGCCATACCCAAAATCATGTTGGTCTGGATGATAGGGGTAGCATCTGGGTTGCGGCCCATGGCCTGAACGCCACCGGAAGCGGCAATACCAACACCAACACCAGCGCCGATCGCGCCCAGCATAGCCATACCGGCACCCAGTAGTCTCATGCCTTCAACAAAGAAATCATTATACTCCATTTTATCCTCCGAAAATGCTAAATTATTTCAAAATTTAATGATGGCTCTCCAGCGCGCCGCTGATGAAGACAGTGGCCAGCAAAAAGAACACATACGCTTGAATTGCGCCGAAGAAAATCTCGAAGAGATACAAGCCTGCCGGTAATCCAACCGCGGTCAGCACACCGATAATCGAGAGCAGCAGCGCACCGGCGAAGATATTACCAAACAACCGGAAGCCAAACGAGAGAATCTTGGCAAACTCAAGCACAATTTCCAGTATACCCACAGCAAAGTTGATCCCGCCAAAAATACCGCCGTGAATAACTTGCTTTATGGGGAAGAACTTTTCAAAATAGCCTAATCCCAAAGCCCATACACCAAATACTTGAGTCATAAAGACAGCAATAAACGCCAGAGCAAAGGGGAAATTCAGGTCAGTTGCCGATCCGCGCAAAAATGGGACCACCTCACATTCTGTGCATAAGGCATCTGATCCATGCTCTTCATCAGCAACTGCGGCTTCCTCGCCATGTCCGGCATCTTCTTCCCCATGGATGGCAACAACTTCATGGGGCTTGCCCTTATCCAGGGAATAAACGCCTAAACTGCCAATATCGAAGAGGTGTTTGGGTTCGTAAGCTGTCCCTGGAAGATGCATCTCTTTCAATTGGCCAATGGCCTCGAAACCGGGCACAAGCTTGACCATGTTGGCGGTGAACACCAATAAAAAGATTGTAGCAACAATGGGGAACATGCGTTTGGCCCATTTCGTACCAGCCGACCCGGAAACAGAATTCCAAAGAAATTCCACAATTGCTTCAAAGGCATTATAGAAGCCTTGTGGTACCAGCCCACCTTTCTTAGAAAAGCGCCAGGCGCCATAGGCCATCAACAACAACACTAAGTCAGCCAGCAGGGTCGCCAAAATAGTGTTGGTTATTTGGAAATTTCCAATGGCTAAACCAGTAGGCTCAGGTGGTAGAACAACAACCGGTGTAATTGGCCGTAGGAATGTAGGCCCCATAAAAGACACGTAGATGCCTATAGCTATAAGAGCAATAACGATCCAACGTTTTACTCCAAACCGTTTTTCTTCTTGTGTTTCGTCACTCAACGGTCTCGTCCTCCTTCTCTATAGAATCGGCCTCTGCTTCTGTTGAAGGTTTGACCTGAATATCCTTCACCGCTTGCATGGCCCGCCAATAGGTCAGGGTAAGCGCCAACGGTGCTGAAATTAAAACAAGTATGATCGTAATGATGGGTTTTTCAGTTCCCAGAGTCCGGTCGAGCCACAATCCCCCAAAAACTGCCCCCAACACAATCATCAGAGTCAGACAACCAATTTCTCCACCAAGGACTGCCGTCCTTATGCCAAACACCTGACGAGTGGGATTCTTTGAAGGGTCGCTAGCTTGGCTCATAACGGGCGAAATTGTATCACAGGGAACGAATACCAGTCAACTTATATAGACCGGGGACGGGGGACCGAAGACCGTTGAATGTATTTTTGTGAGTAATTCTTTTGCGGTCTTCCGTCCTCCGTCGCCCGTCTTTGTTAGAAAAACCCTCCGGCAGCGCCCGAAGACCAGTTATACCAGGGAGCGAAGAAAGCGCCTAACAGCACGATACCAACTGACAGAACAACCAAAGCGATGCGGTAGGGACGTGTAACCGGCACAGGCACATCATCTTCTTCTGAGCGGTAGAGATAAACATGCTTGAGCACAACCAGGTAGTAGTACAACCCCACAATCGAGTTCAGCACGCCCACGAATGCCAGCCAAACCAGGTCCGCTTTGACTGCCGCTGCAAAGACCAGCACCTTAGCCATGAAACCACCGAAAGGCGGCATCCCTGCCAGGGATAGGAAAGCTACCAACATCGCTAAAGCCAGGCCCGGCGAGCGGCGGCTGAGACCATCATAAGCTTCGATCTCATCCGAACCAACCTTTTGCCAGACCGACGCCACGATACCAAAAGCAGCCAGGTTGGTAACCAGATAAGCGATCAGGTAAAAGACCACACTGGTCACACCAAGCTCGGAGAAAGTGACCACACCCACCATGATGTATCCAGCGTGGGCAATCGATGAATAGGCCAACAGGCGCTTGATATTCTTTTGCGTCAGGGCGATAGCGTTGCCCAGGGTCATCGTGACAGTTGCGATAATGGCGATCAAGAAACTCCACTGACCACTAAGGGCCGGGAAAGCGCCCATCAAGACGCGCACCAGAACGGCAAAACCCGCCGCCTTAGATGCCGTGGAGAGAAAGCCTACTACAGGTGTGGGTGCGCCTTCGTAGACATCCGGGGCCCAGAAATGGAAGGGTACTGCCGAAATCTTGAAGCTAAAGCCCACCAGAACCAAAAGCAGGCTCAACAACAGTACGCCAGAATTCAGTGAGCCAGTTTGGATGATAGCAGCCAACTGATAGAGGCCCGTGACGCCGCTAAAGCCGTACAAAAGAGAGAAACCGTAGAGCATGATCGCCGAGGTCATCGCGCCGAAGAGCAAATACTTGAAGCCAGCCTCAGTAGATTTATCATCCTGCTTGAAGAAACCAGCCAGGATGTACATGGGGATCGAGGTGGTCTCGATGGCCAGGTAGAGCATGATCAGGTCAGATGAACTGGCCATCAGGTTCATACCAATGGTGGAGACCAGCAGCAGCAAGTAGAACTCGCCGCGCTTCCCTAAGCCTTCTACATCCATGGCGAACAAAGCTGTGATCGCCGCGCCAAAGATGAAGACCATCTTGAAAATGAAGCCCATCCAATCGTGGCGCAGCATACCGCCCCAGACGAGTTCATTGGATCCATCTGGGGAAGCAAGAATAAGGCTAAGGACCAGGATCAACACAGACCCACCTGCGACCAACCAGCCCAGGTTTCTACGTCTGCCTTCGGCATCGGGCCAGATGGTGGCGTCAAAAAGTAATACTAATCCAGCCAAAACTAGCAATAAGATTTCCGGCAAAATTGCCAGGATCATTGTAGAGTTGATCGTGCCAAACATTTATGCACCTCTCGAAAATCTGTGGGACAGGTTGGCAACCTGTCCTACGCGCCGCCTAGCAGGCGCAGAATGTTTTCAACGCCAGTTTCCACCATGGGCACCATCACCGAGGGGAAGACGCCAACAATAATTAATATGCCAGCCAACAGCACCAGGGCCACTTTATCCAGAGCAGTCACATCACTAATATGATCCGCATAACTCTCCGGCATCTTTCCGAAGAAGACACTCGTGATAATGCGGATGATATAGGAGGCTGTGATGACAATCGAGACACCGGATATGACAGCGATCCAGGGCTGATATTTCCAGACGCCCATGAAGATGGGGAACTCGGCCACGAAACCAGAGAAGCCCGGCATCCCCATAGAAACCAGGCCACCGACCACAAAGGCAACTGCCACGATGGGCATCTTCTTAGCGAAGCCTCCCAATTCCGGGATCTGCCTGGTGCGCGCCCGGTCGTAGATCATACCGACAACAGCGAAGAAGAGCGCCGTCATCACACCGTGGGAGAACATCTGCACGCCCGCGCCGATCATACCTTCGCGGTTCAACGTGGCGAAACCCATGGCTACCAGACCCATATGCGACACCGATGAGAAACCAATCACATACTTCATATCTTGCTGGACCATGGCAATAAAAGCGCCATAAACCACGTTGACGATGGTCAGCAGAATGACCCAGGGCATCCAGAATTTAGCGCCTTCGGGCAGGAGCATGATGCCGACCCGCAGCGCCGCGAAAGCCCCAAGTTTCATCAGCACCCCGGCATGGAACATCGAAACCGCCGTTGGGGCTGCGACGTGTCCATCAGGGGACCAGTTGTGGAAGGGCCAGATACCACCGAGAACTGCAAAGCCCATGAACACAAAGGGGAACCAGAACTTCTGGAAAGCGAGAGAGAAGCCTGCGCCTTCAAGAGCGATCATATCGAAGGTTCCCAACCCGGATGCAAAGAACATCGCCAACCCGCCGACCAAAGAGATCACTGACCCGATGAACAGGTACAGAGTCAGCTTCATGGCGGCGTACTCTCGGGTGACCTTCCAACCCCAGATCGCGATGAGCAGGTACATGGGGAAGACGGCTATCTCGTAGAAGAAGAACAGCATGAACATATCCAGGGCCACGAAAACCCCGAACACGCCCGTCGCCAGAATGAAGAGGAAGCCGAAGAATTCACGCGGTCGGTCGTCGACGCCCCAGGAGATCAACACACCTGTGAACATCACCACACCGGTCAGCAAGAGCAGGGGGGTGTTCAGGCCGTCAACGCCAACGTAATAGGATATCCCCAGTTGGGGCAGCCAGTTATATTTTTCTACAAATTGATAGCCGCCTGCAGCAGTATCGTAAGAGAAATACACCCAGATCGAGAGGGCCAAGGCCAAGGCCGCGGCAGCCAGGGCCGTCACGCGGATCTCGGTCTTGCGCTCACCGGGCATCAGGAAGATAAGCAGCCCGGCGATGATCGGAGTGAAAACAATAACACTAAGTATCGGAAATTGCATAAGTCACCTCTATTGGTGATTGGTAAAATGGGGATTGGTAGATTGGGGAACCAATTTACCAATCTACCATCTACTAAAACAACATCCCCACCGCCCGGTTGATTACATCCAACAGCCAGGCAGGCCAGACACCGAGCCACAGCATCATAACCATCAGAGGAGCCATGATGAGAAGTTCACGGGCGTTGATCTCTGTCAGACGGTGTTCGCCGTGCGTCCACTTCTCATTGAGCGGGCCGTGCAAAACCTGCTTGATCCCTTTGAGGATATAAGCGCCTGTGAAGAACAAACCAATCATGCCCAAAGCGGTATATACCGTGAAGACCGGCCAGACGCCCCGCACCACCAGGAACTCGGAAACGAAGCCATTCAGACCGGGCAGCCCCAAGGAGGCCATGGAGGTAAAGATCAGAACACCACCGTAGACTGGCACCAATGGGAACAAACCGCCGAAATCATCCAGATTGCGGGTATGGGTGCGTTCGTAGATCACACCGACCAGGAAGAACATCCCGGCTGCCGAAAGCCCGTGATTGAACATCTGCAAGACCGCGCCGTTCATGGCAATAACAGCATGTTCCGTCCCGGCGGCATAGGCGGCAGCAGCAATACCCAGCACGACAAAGCCCATGTGATTGACCGAAGAATAGGCCACCAGACGTTTGAAATCGGTCTGGCCGAAGGAACTCAAAGCGCCAAAGATGATCGCCATCGTGGCCAGAAAAGCCAAGGCTCCAGCATAAGTTTTGGCTTCTTCAGGGAACAGCGGCAGCACCAGGCGCAGGAAGCCGTAGGCGCCCAACTTCAGCAGCACACCCGCCAGGATCATCGACCCGGCAGTGGGGGCTTCGGTATGGGCGTCAGGGAGCCAGGTGTGGAAGGGCCAAACCGGAACCTTGAGCGCAAAGGCGACCACAAAAGCCCAGAAAACAATCACTTTGACGGTTCCAACGGAAAGCCCCAGGGGGCCGATATTGTCCAGGGCGGTGATCGTCGGCCAAATTTCGAATAATTGCGTCAGGTTAAACGTACCAGCCACCACACCGATCAGCTGGACAGCCAGGAGCAAGCCCAACGAACCCGCCATGGTGTAGATCATGAATTTGAAAGAAGCATATGTGCGGGCTTTGACTTTCATGCCGCCCCACAGTTCACGCTCGCCCTTCTCGCTGCCCCACTGGTTGATCAGGAAATACATGGGGACCAGGCCGATCTCCCAGAAAACGAAGAAGAGCAGCAAATCCAGGGAGAGGAAAACGCCCAACATGCCGGTTTCCAACATCAAGAATAGGGCCATATAGCCCTTGACCCGGTCATTTATGCTGAAGGAGGCTAAGATGCACAGCGGAGTCAGAACGGTGGTCAACAAGACCATGGTCAAGGAAACACCGTCCACCCCAAGGTGATAAGAAGAGTTGATCGCCTCGTACCAGGTAACTTGCTGCTCGTATTGGAAGCCTGCTTGGGAGGCATCAAACTGGAACCACAAAAACAGGGCCAACGCCAGCGGGAGGAGGCTGGCAATCAGAGCTACCCAGCGGATCAAATTCTTTTCTTCGCAGGGCAGAAGCGCCACAACCACAGCCGCAAAAACGGGCAGGAAAAGGATCAGCGTAAGTAAATTGCTAGAGATAAATTCCATATTTTTCTCCTGATCCTAACTTGACAGTGTCACATTACGAATAAGGTGGTCGAAATTTTGGGGTGCGGGCGGGGGTGGAACCCCCGCCCGCACCCCAAAATTTCGGAGCGTTTCGCGAATGCGACATAGTCGAACTAAGGAATCATCAAGTTGTACAGATAAAAGAACAACGTGCCAAAGGCCAGCACCAGGGCGATGACCATATACTGCTGCACTCGACCGGTCTGGATCACGCGGAAGGCCTTGCCGAGCTTCTTTACGCCTTCGCCGACCAAATCACCAAAGCCATTGATCACAGGCACGTCGATATAATTGCGGAAAATTCCACCCAGAGCATAAGTGGCCCGGGAGAAGGTGTGCAAAATGCCATCGATCAAACCGCGGTCCATCCACTTGTAAGAGAGCGTCTCAGATATCCAGATTGCGGGCTTGACGAAGATCAGATCGTACAACTCATCGAAGTAGTATTTGTTCTGCAGCAAAGTGTAAGCGGGGCCAAGGGGTTTCTTGAGAGGGTCTTCCTGGCCAGCTTCTACTTTACGGTAAACCAGCCAGCCCAATCCTAAACCACCCAAAGCTACTCCCAGAGATATCAAAAGCGGTATCCAGTTGAAATGAATGCCGGCGGGTTGTTGATGCTCCGTAAGGGTGTAAACAACGCCATGGAACATATTTTTGGGCCATATTTCTAAACCAAGGAAATCTTCGGGGATGCCGGCCCAGCCAAATGCCACTGCAAAAACCGCCAGGATGACCAAAGGAGTAGTCATCGTCCAGGGTGTCTCATGGGCGTGTTCGGCGGCCTTGGTGCGAGGTTCTCCAAAGAAAGAAAGGGTGATCTGGCGCATCGTGTAAAAAGCCGTCAGGAAAGCTGCAATGGCCAAAGTGATTAGCACAACTGTGTTTCCGTGAGCAAATGCATCAGCAAAAATCTCATCCTTCGACCAGAATCCCGCCGTAACCAACGGGAAACCGGAGAGGGCGAAGCCGCCGATCAGGAAAGTCCAGAACGTGATGGGCATCTTTTTGCGCAGGCCGCCCATGTTGAACATATCCTGTGGGTCAACATGATCGTCCGTGTGCAGTACACCATGCTCCACACCATGGATCACAGAACCTGATCCGAGGAACAAGAGCGCTTTGAAGAAAGCATGGGTGACCAGGTGAAAAGCTGCGGCCACATAAGCGCCAATCCCCAGAGCAGCTACCATGAAGCCCAACTGCGAAATCGTCGAGTACGCCAATACCCTTTTTATGTCATTTTGCGCCACGGCTATGGTCGCCGAAAACAGGGCCGTAAATGAGCCGATGAAAGCCATGGCCGTCATTGCCGAGGTCAGCTCTCCGTGTTCAGCACCGGCTGAGAGCAGCGGGAACATGCGGATGACCATGTAGACGCCCGCCGAAACCATCGTGGCGGCGTGGATCATGGCCGAGACCGGGGTGGGGCCTTCCATCGCATCGGGCAGCCAGACATGCAGCGGGAACTGCGCTGATTTTCCGACCGTACCGATAAAGAGCAGAATGCCGATCAATCCGGCGGCGGAGAGGCTAAAGAACCCCGAGGGGGTTTCTGCTAAATGATGCAGGAACTCTTCATTGAAGAAAATCTCTCTGAAGTTCAGCGTGCCAGCCGCCGAGTAAAGATATGCTATGCCCAAGAGCATAAAAACATCACCAACGCGCGTGGTGATGAAAGCCTTGATCATGGCAGCCCGGACAGATTTCTTGCCGTACCAGAAACCAATCAAGAGATAAGAACACAAGCCCATGATCTCCCAACCCACGAACAGGGTCAGCAGGTTGTCCGAGAGAACCAGGGTGTACATCCCAAAAGCAAATAATCCAATAAAAGCGAAGAAACGCGAGTACATCGGCTCAATAGATGGGACAGTATGCTTGTGCCCATGCTCATCTTCGACGGTGGCTCCGTGGGGCGGCAAACCGGCGCGATCGTGATCACCTTTGGGTTGGCCAAAATTATGATAGCCAACACTATAAAGGAAGATCATCAACACAGTCCAGGCCACAAAGAAGAGTACCGCCGCGCCGAGGGGATCAATCAATACACCGATTTGGAACCATGATCCTGCTATTGGCAGCCAACTGATCGCCGACTCGAAGGGATGCTCACCCAAATGATGGGCACCCTCTTGCAGGGCGCTCCAAAAAACCACCATGCTTCCACCCCATGAGAGCAGCGCAGCACCCACAGCAATCGTGTGGCTCAATGCCTTATTGCGATTTGTAAAAAGCACAATCAGGAAAAAGGCCAACAACGGGGGAAGAGGGATTAGCCAGATTAAGGTTTCTATTGTCATAAATGCCTCTCGTAATTAGTATGTTGGTAAATTTGTAAATTAGTAGCTGGTAAACTCGCAATCAATATCATTCTCAGTTCTACCAATTACCAATATACTAATTTCCTAACACTACCACTTCATCAAATCTATTTCTTCCGCGACCACAGTATTGCGGCGACGATAGATTGAAATAACCAATGCCAAACCGACCGCTACCTCTGCCGCAGCGACGGCGAACACAATCACCGCAAAAGCCTGTCCAGCAATATTGGCCAGGTCGCCGTAGCGCCAGAAAGCCACCAGGTTGATGTTAATGGCGTTGAGCATCAACTCGATACCCATCAAAATGGCAATGGCATTCTTACGGGCCAAAACGCCGTATAAGCCGAGGGAGAATAGGGCAGCTGCAAATATGAGATACCAGGATAATGAAATCATTCCATACTCCTCTTTATCAGTAAGCAGTAAACAGTGGTCAGTAAACAGTAACTGCTAACTGTTCACTCCTTCCAAGCCACGGCGATAGCTCCGATCATCGCCGCCAACAGTAACACCGAGGCCAGCTCGAAGGGGATCACATAAGCATTGGGGGAAACCAATTCCTGTCCCAACTGCACCAGCGGGTCAACATCGGCGGCCAGGGCTGGCAAGGATGCATCTGCTGCCCCAGAATTGATCAGCACGAACGTCAGTCCAGCGAAGAGCGTCAGGCCGAGCAGAGCCGCCCAGCCCCAATTGGCATTGGTCTGCGGGCCGCTGTCTTTCATCACCCTGCGGGTCAGCATGATCGCGAAGATCATCAAGACTGCAATAGCGCCGATATAGACTACGACCTGCACCACAGCCAAGAATGTCGCATTCAATAATACAAAAGTCGCCGCAACCCCGAAGAGGGTCAGGATCAACCATAAGGCTGCATGAACCAGATTCGGGGTCGTGACCACGAAGAGAGCGGCCAGCAAGGTTACAACAGCGATAATTAAAAATAGTATTTCAACATCACTCATGAAAACTCTCCAATTTCCAACTATCAGTTGTCAGTTATCAGTGGGTTTTGGGGCCACGGCCACGGGACGCGGCTCGAATTCTACCCGCTGGCGTGCCCGCGCAGGTTCGATAGCCTTTAGAATGAGAACCGTAGCCCAACCGATAAGCAAGTTAGCAGCCAGCATAATCAGAGCATATGCCCATCGTTCCACACCAACCATCTCAAGCGATTTGTCAACGATTGCTGTGACGATCAATACCACCAAGGCTAATGGCGTAAGGAATTTCCAATTGAAGGCCAGGAGCTGATCGATGCGCACACGGGGTAACGACAAGCGGATCCAGGTAATCACGAAATAGCCGATAAAGGTTTTAATGTAAAAATAAAGAATACCCAGAATTGGCAAGTTCTCTGCTCCGGGGCCACTCCAGCCACCCAAGAAGAAGGTAGCGATCAAAGCGCCGATAGTCCATACATGCAGGAACTCGCTGACGTAGAACATGCCAAATCCCATGCCCGAATATTCGGTGTGGAAACCGGCCACGATCTCGGATTCAGCCTCGATAAGATCAAAGGGTGCGCGTCCCACCTCAGCCATCGAAGTGATCAAAAAGATCAATGCTGCCAACGGGGCCAGAATGATGAACCAGGGGGTTTGAGCAGCGACAATGTCATTCATTCCCATGGATCGAGCCAATAACACAGGCACCAATAAAGCGATCACCATAGGCACTTCATAGGAGACCATCTGCGCCACAGCCCGGAAGGCGCCCAACAAGGCAAATTTATTATTCGAGGACCAGCCTGCCATCAAAACGGCAATCACGCCAAACGACCCCACAGCCACAATATACAAAACACCAACATTGATGTTCGTACCTACCACGGTAGCCGCAAAAGGAATCACAGCCCAAATCAACAGCACCGAAGCCATCGCCAAAACGGGAGCGATATTGAAGGCCACTTTATCGGCGCCATCAGGGGTAGTAATCTCCTTGGTGAAAATCTTGATCATATCGGCGAAGGGCTGCAACAAACCATAAGGGCCGGCTCGATTTGGCCCCAGGCGATCTTGCAAACGCCCGGCGATCTTGCGCTCGACCCAAATCAAAGCGATCACTGTTATCATGCCTAAAGTTGCCACGATGGCAGCGCCTATCGCCAATGAAATAACAATTACAAGATTTTCAGCCAACCCCCAACCGAGTAATAAGTTAGTAAACCACTGAGAAATCAGATTAATCGGATCACCCATTCGTTATCTCCTGAAACGAGGTCTCACTTTCTCGTTTTGTATTCCTAACAAATAAAAGGGCTGAGGAATACTCCTTCAGCCGCTTCTATGCCCACTCTAACGCGCCTTTGCGCCAGACGTATAATAATCCTACCAACAGAATCGTGATGAACAAGACCCCCTCCATCACAGCAAAGAGCGGCAGCTTATCAAATGCCACCGCCCAGGGAAATAAAAAGACTAATTCGATATCAAAAACCAGGAATACCAAGGCGAAGATATAATACTGAACTTTAAATTGAACCCAGGCATCACCTACGGTTTCGATACCACATTCGTAGGTTTCTTGTTTGATAGCATTGGGTTTTCGAGGGGCAATTAGCCTTGGCAAAAATACAGCAACCGCTGGAATGAATAAAGCAACAATGATGAAAAGACCAATATACAGCCAATTATCGAGCATAGGTACTCCTTCGAAACTTACACCATCTTTTATCTCAGTAATGTTACCAAAATTAATAATTTGTATCAAATATCTCAAAACAGCGCGGAAAATTGTACCATAGAAGTTTGATGTGAATAGGCACTTCTTCCATAAGTTATCGTGATATTTATCTATAATTTACATATGTCAAAATGCGCAAATCTAAATACATACCTGATCCGCCTGATCCAATGGAATTTGCCTTGGAAAAGGGATAAATGTTAGGGTACACTATAAAATACATAATAATCAAACGGGCGTGTTTCAAACGAGCGGAAAAGTTCCGGAAATAGGGGTGTGCGGGGGGTCGCAAAGCGCCCTCGCACACCCCTATTTCCGGGATTACTTCCACTGGAATGAAATGCACCCTAATCAAACCCGTCGCGGTTCATCCTAAAAAATTGGCGTATCAGATACCAGTTTGAGAGGATAGCCGAAAAGAAGCTCCATCTACTCCCAAGCATTCATGAGGGAAGATACCATGCACGATGAAACCACCACCTTAACGCTGCTACCGGACCAGCAATTGCTCCAAATCAGTAATCAAATTGATCTAATCCGGGAGATGCTCGAAGAGCGAGGGCCAGAAGCATCTGCACGCGCTATCGAAAACCTCACTCGCCTGGCCGGTCATATTACCCGTCTTGGGCGGCAAGTATCCCAACACGGAGAAGAACTCAAGGATCTGCGCGCCCTGGCTGATATTGGACAGGTCATCAACTCTTCTCTCGATCTTTCTGAAGTGCTGCGCATCGTAATGGATACCATTATCCGTCTGACAGGGGCTGAGCGCTGCTTCTTGATGCTGCGTGATGAAAATGGGGAATTCAATATCCGCATCGCCCGCAATTGGGAGCAAGTATCCATCCAGGAGTCTGATTTTGCTATCAGCCGCACAATCATAGACCGGGTGGTAGAAAATGCAGAACCCATCGTTACTACCAACGCCATCGAAGACCCTCGTTTCGGCGGACAAGACAGTATCATCGCCTATAACTTACGTTCCATCTTATGCGTGCCTCTCAAAGTAAAAGAAGATCTCACCGGCGTGATCTACGCCGATAACCGTATCCGCACAGGATTATTCACCAACTCCGAGCGAGACTTGCTCTCAGCGTTCGCAAACCAGGCCGCCGTGGCCATCGAAAACGCCCTCCTGTTTGAATCCGTCCGTCAAACCCTGGCAGAAGTAACCGAACTAAAAAACTTGATGGACAACGTTTTCGCGTCCATCGCCAGCGGGGTCATCACCACCAACATCCGAAACAAGATCACCCTCTGCAACCGCGCCGCTGAACGCATTCTGGCGCGTGCTGCATCTGGCCTGCTCAACAATGACCTTCTCAGCAGTCTGCCAGAGTTGGCATCCCTGCTAACGCAACCCATCATGAAAGTGCAGAATACCGATGAAACTATCGTCGGTATGGAACTCAACCCAACCTTGCCAGAACGTGGGCCGGTTAATTTGCAACTCAACTTCTCTCCTCTAAAAGATGCCCAGGCAACCACGCAAGGGGTTGCCATTGTGCTTGATGATGTCACGGAGAGAAAACGTCTTGAAGCCCAACGCCGCTTATTCGGGCGCATGGTCTCCCCAGCCGTAATCGAACAGCTTGACCCCGATAAAATCCAATTGGGCGGCGAGCGCGTTGAGATCACAACTCTTTTTGCCGACATTCGCGGCTTCACTAGCTACAGCGAAAACCTGACACCTGAAGAATTGGTTTCCGTGCTCAACCGCTATCTGGCTGCCGCGGCTGATGCCATTCTCGAGCAAGAAGGCACTGTCGATAAATTCATGGGCGATGCTGTCATGGCCTGGTTCAACGCCCCTATCCCTCAACCTGATCACACGCTGCGGGCCGTGCGGGCTGCCTTAGGGATACGCGATGCCATCCGATCCCTACACCGTGAGATGCCGTCAGGCGCCCAACTCAACTTTGGTTTGGGCATCCACTTTGGGGAAGCTGTGCTCGGACTGGTAGGCACGGAGAAACGCCTCGATTACACCGCCATCGGCGACAGCGTCAATACCGCCAAACGCATCCAAGAAAACTCCACAACCAATCAAATCTTAATGAGCGCCGCGGCCTACAAGAATGTAAGCGATCGAGTCGAAGTGCGCCCATCCGAAGCCATCCTCGCCAAGGGCAAAAGCCATCCACTGGAAGTTTATGAAATCGTGGGGTTGAAATCGTGATGACGCAAACAGCAGAAATGAACAAAAAACTGCCGCGCCCCCTCTACAAGGGTAATACATCTGTTGAAGAAGCCCTTACACAACGTAGATCGATACGAGAATATCAAGATGATATGCTCTATCGAGTCGAGTTATCGCAAATATTATGGTCCGCTGTGGGGATCACCGGACAGCCCGAACGTCGAAACATCCCTTCGGCAGGCGCGCTCAACCCCCTGGAATTATGCGTGGTCATTGGACATGTAGAGAGCATCTGGCCCGGAGTCTATCGCTACCACCCCCACGAAAACACCCTGACAGAAATACGCCCAGACGATCAACGCCGGGCACTCCATCGTGCAGCGCTAGACCAAGATATGATCTTACAAGCCGCGGTGGTATTAGTCATCAGCGCCATCTACGAACGCACAACTGAGAAATATGGTGACCGCGGCGTGCAATACGTCCATATGGAAGTCGGCGCCGCGGCCCAGAATGTGTATTTGCAATGTGTCTCTTTGGGACTAGGAACGGTTTATGTGGGGGCTTTTCAAGATGACGCCGTTCAACAAGCCCTGGGGTTGCCTGAAGACGAACACCCCCTGTGTCTACTGCCAGTAGGAAGACTTCAGTAAAACCATGCTCTTTGCGAAAGAGCGCTTCCAGCGCCGTGACAAGTCAAAAGATAATGTTACCCAGGGCAAACGCATCTTATTTTTGAACCGCGAATGCTATGCACGCCTTCGGCGACACGCGAAGAACGCGAAGGAAAGATAGCAAAATCGCAAAGATGCGTGTATTATTGAACGAAAAAGAACCATTGTAAATCAGGCGGCCTTTCATTGCTAAAAAAATCTTTACGCCCTTTGCGCCCTCGCTCTGCGCGCCGTTGGCGTGCGTCTTAGCGGTAAAAATTGCGCCAATAACAATTTAGATGCGTTCGCCCTGTAATGTTACCGAGCGCTTGACGTTAGGCGAAGAAAGCGATAAAATCTAGACAGGCTAGACGAAATTGGAGACACCCCATGAACACAACCTGGCAAATTCAAGAAGCTAAAAACAAATTGAGCGAAGTGATTGACCGCGCCCTCGAACAAGGGCCGCAGTTGATAACCCGTTGGGGAAAAAATACCGCTGTGATAATGTCTTATCGCGAATACGAAAAACTACGCGCCTCGGAGGGTAAATTGTCGGAATTTTTCCGCGCATCCCCCTTGTCCGGTATCGACCTGGAGCGCGATCAAAGCCCGCCGCGCCCTGGAGTGGAATTATGAATTATCTACTCGATACCTGTGTTATTTCAGAGTTGGTTGCCAAACAACCCAACTCACAGGTTGTCGAGTGGATCGACTCGCTGGATAACGACCTGGTTTACTTGAGCGCCATTACGATCGGGGAAATTACCAAAGGCATCGAAAAGCTGCCGCAATCCAGCCGCAAGCAAACGCTGAACGAATGGCTAAAGCGTAATTTGCTGGCGCGCTTTCACGGCAAGATACTGTCGCTGGATACGGCTGTGCTGATCGAATGGGGCAGCCTGACCGCCCGGCTGGAAAGCAGCGAACAAATCATGCCCGCCATCGACTCGCTCATCGCCGCCACAGCCCTGGCCCACCAAATGACACTGGCCACACGCAATGTGGGGGATTTCGAGGCAGCAAACGTGAAGATTATCAATCCTTGGAAATAAAAAACAGGAACCGCGTTGCTATAGCAACGCGGTTCCTGTTTTCAACTGTTCACCAGCAAACGCATATACTCCCCCAAATCCTCTACATTCTCAAATCCCCAAGTCGCTTCGATGATTTCATCCTGCCGTTTCTGGCTGACTACGCCTTCGGCGTTGGCGCGGAATTTGGCGATGATCTCTTCATCGGACATGGGATTCTGCGGCGAACCTTTGGCGTGATCCACCTGCACGGTGTGGGTACTGCCCCCAAGGGTGGTGATACTGACCCGGGCGCGCTTGACCCTGGGGAACAAGGCATCGATTTCGGGATCAGCGATCACCTTGATCTTCGAGAGCAAATCCCAAATGCGCGGGGCACGCAATTTCTCATCGCTGAAAGAATCCGGCAGCACGTTGCCATCCGCCACCGCCGCCGCGATCACATAGGGCAGAGAGTGGTCGGCGGTCTCTTTGGTCTTGGGGGCAAATTTGCTGGGGTCAGAGAGGATATCTGCCCCGCGGGTGGTGGTCTCGACCAGAATCTGCGCTACATCCTCGGCGGCGACATTGTGCTCGCGGCAGACTTGCAAGGCTGCGCTGATGGGCTGGTGTGTCAGTGCCTCGGTGGGGAAGGCCTTGTAGCCGCACTGCGTGATCATAAAGTCTTCGCCCAAATCTTTGAGTAACCAGTCGGGCCGCCACGCGACGTTATTCAACACTTCAAAGAGGCCCTCCTTGCCCTCCAGCACCTCCACCGGACCTTCGTAGCCTTCACGCGCCATCATCGCCGCGATAACACCCGCTTGTGATGCCAGTGGATCGGCAGTGTTCTTCATATTAGTGAGATGCCCAGCAACGACGCCACCCAAAGTAAAGTGGCTGCTGCCGCTAATGCCTACCGCGGCGACCATCTGATCAATGTCAAGGTCATACATGCGTCCGGCGACGAGCGGGCTGACGAATTGCGTCAGGGTAGCATGATGCCAGCCAACCTCCCGCACGCCAGGCTCCGCGGCATGACACCAGCGCATCTCTAGCTCGTAGGCGATCATGATGGCGATCAGCGCCTCGCGGCCATTTTTACCGTTGGCCTCTGCTGCCGCCAAAGCCGCGCCAATGATGTCCGAGGGATGCGAGGGGTCCTGCTCCCAATAGATATCGTTGTAATCCAGAGCGCGCGTCAGCAGGCAGTTCATCAGCGCCGCGTTGGGCGCGTTGGTACGCAGGCCATTGCCGATGACCGTGGCTTCTGGCATACCGCCTAATTTCTCGGTGAAGCGGTACATGGCCTGCATATCTTCATTTTTCACTGCGGCCAAAGCGCAACCAATACTATCCAGCAAAAAACGCTTGGCCTCGTGAACCGCTTCGGCAGGGATGTCTTCGAACTGTAAATTGAGGGCAAATTGAGCCATCTGTCGACTGAATGAATTCATCTTAGTTTTTCCTTAATCCAAGTTGTATTTTTATCGCTCGCTCAATCTTTCGCATATCAGCGTTGGAGATGGTATCTTCGTGATCTATTAATCTTAATTTGCTTACCGTAGTGAGCTGATCGGCTAAGGCTTTACTTTGTTGGCCTGCAACCGTGATCAAAGCCTCACTTGGATATACCCGGTCGACCTTGCTCGTCAGCGGTACAACCTGAAGACGGTTGAGGAATTTATTGGCCGCATCGTTACTTACGATCACCGCGGGGCGTTTTTTCCTGATCTCACCGCCAGTCGAAGGATCGAAGTCAACCCACCAGACTTCAGCGCGTTTCATTACTGACATCTCCAATCGTCGCTTCAGCCCACTCCAACGCTTCTACTTCACGCTCTTCGTCCTGAGCCATTTGTTGATAGGCGCTTTCGAGACTCTCAGAGATGACATAAGGACGAACTAATTCCTCAATGAAACGACTGATCCGCCGACGACCGATTGTGCTATACAAACCTGCATATACTTCTTCGTCTATGGTAATAGTCAATTTTTTTTGCATGGCGTTACCTCTTCGACTACACGTGTGTTACACGTATAATAGCCAATACCTGGTCATTAGTCAAGGAAACGCCAATGCAGAGTTTTTTGCTTTCAGCTTGTTTGCCAGCGGCGCGCTAAGCGTCCGCGCCCAATTTCCGACGCGTGTAGCCGATCAGCCCTCCGGCTTCGAAGATTTCCATCACCGCCGCAGGCAGCGGAGGAAAGCTGAAAGTGCCCGCGGCGCAGCGAATTTCTCCGACTGACAAATCAACATCAATAGTTTCACCATTCTCGATGGCGTCCACGGCTTCAGGGCTGACAATCGCTGGCAGGGCGTTGTTGAGGCAATTACGGTAGTAAATACGGGCAAAGGATTTGGCGATAATTGCGCCCAAATTTGCCTCGCTCAAACAAACCACCGCCTGTTCACGCGACGATCCGCAGCCCCAGTTTGTCCCGCCGACGATAATATCACCCGGCTGCATTTCACCAGCAAATTTGGGATCCAAATCTTCCAGGGCGTACTGCGGCATCTCTTTGGGATCACTGACCGTATAAGTGTATTTACCGGGGAAAATTACATCGGTGTTGACGTTGTCGCCGTACTTCCAAACTCGGCCGCGGATTATTCTTTCCATTGTGCATTCTCTCTTTTCGTTTACACGTTGGCAAGTCTGAACGTTTAACGTGCCAACCTGCCAACTTGCAAACGGTTACTATAAATCCTTCGGATGCGTAATACTCCCCACCACTGCCGTCGCCGCTACAACCGCCGGGCTGGCGAGGTAGATGTCGCTCTCCTTCGTGCCCATGCGGCCGCGGAAGTTGCGGTTGGCCGTGCTGATGCTGACCTCGCCCACCGCGGGGACTCCCATATGGTTGCCCATGCACGGTCCGCAGCCGGGGCTTTCGACCACCGCTCCCGCTTCGAGAAAGGTTTCGATATACCCAGCTTTGAGGGCCTCCAGATAGACCTGCGAGGAGGCTGGAATGACCAACAAACGCGTCCCGGGGGCGATTTTGTGACCAGCCAATACTTCGGCAGCGGCGGCTAAATCTTCCAGGCGGCCATTGGTGCAGGTGCCCAAAAAGGCTTGCTGCACCCGCGTCCCGACCACTTCGGAGAGCGGGAGGACGTTGTCAACGGTGTGGGGGCGGGCGATCATCGGTTCGATGGCCGCGGCGTCGTAGGAATAACTCTGGGCGTAGTGCGCGCCCGGGTCTGGGTAGACTAACTCGAAAGGTCGCTTGGCGCGCCCGTCCAAAAAGGCGATCACCTTCTCGTCTGGGGGAATAAAGCTGTTCTTGGCACCCATCTCGGCCATCATATTGGGCAACGTTGCCCGCTGAGATAAATCCAAAGATTGAATCGCTTCCCCGTGCCATTCCACAGACATATATAACGCTCCATCGGCCCCAAGATCGCCAATGACTTTTAGCGCCAGGTCTTTTGCCGTCACGCCAGGATCGAGTTGGCTGCTAACGGTGATTTTCATGCTTTCAGGGACACGCAGCCAGAGAGAGCCCACTGCCCAAATGGATGCCATCTCCGAACGGCCAATCCCGGCCCCAAAAGCACCCATCACCCCGGCGTGGGGGGTATGCGAATCGGAACCCAGAACAACCTCCCCGGGGAGGGCAAGCCCTTCTTCAACCAGCACTTGATGGCAGATGCCGCGCCCGACATCGAAAAAATTCTCGATGCCCTGTTCATCGACAAACTCGCGAATAATGCGGTGATTCTCGGCGTGTTTGGTGGTCGGCGCCGGGGCAGCGTGGTCGATAAATATGGCGTGCATGACAGGGTCGAAAACCTGCTCGCCGCCCATGCGTTGGAAGATGCCGTAAATTGGAGCGGTGTTGTCGTGCGAGAGCGCCACATCGGGCGTAATCTCGACAATCTGGCAGGGGACGGTATGGGAAAGGCCAGCTTTGCGTGCAAGCATTTTCTCGGCGAAAGTTTGGGACATGGGGCAACTCCGTTGCAGGTATTGGGTATTAGGTATTGGGTATTTGGCCTGGTGCCTGATTACCTAATCCCTAATATCCAATACCTGCACTTCTAACCTGCTCTTGAAAGGCAAGAAGGTCATAAAGTCGGCGTGGTGGACGATATAGGCCTCGGTGGTGCGTTTGATTAGTTCACCCTCGGCGGCATGTGCAGCGATGATGTGGCAAATCTCGGCAGGCACGCCGCACTCCTCGGCTAGCGAGACGCCGGAGAAGGGGTGGCGCAGGTATTTGCCATACACGCCTTGGAAGGAATTGCCGTGCTCATCGAGTTCGTATTCCAGCAGCTTACCCACATCGGCCAGGATCGCCCCGGCAATGACCACATCCAAATTGATGGGCAACTCGTCGCCGAAGAACTCGATCATCTTGAGGGCGCTCTCTTTGGCGACATGCACCACGGCGCGCTTATGGGCCATAAAGCTGACTTTCAAATCCGGCCTGGCCAGCAGGGTAAAAGGGATGCGCCCCAAATCTTCGGGGGTCAGCACGCTGCGCTCCAGGGCCAGTTCCCAGGTTTTGGTGGTTTTTTCCCGCAGGTCGGGGTCTTCAATCCAGGCCAGTTCAGGCCAGAGTTGATTGATGTTCATAGGTGTCCTCTTCCCAAGCAAAAAATGGGACACGGATAAAAATATTTTTAAATCCTTTAAATCCGTGCAATCCGTGTCCAAAAAATCTCAACTACAGTTTGGCAATGACCGCGTCTGCCATTTGCGTAGTAGATGCCGCGCCCTGCTGCAAGACTTCGGGCTTGCCACGCATCTTCATCATATCGTAAGTGCGGACTTGGCCTTCTTCGACCACTTCAGCAATTACCACCCGGATTTTGGTCGCGATCTCAGTCTCGCCGATATGATCGAGCATCATGCAGGCCGAAAGGATCATCGCAATCGGGTTGACAATCGAAGTTTCGTAATCGGCATATTTGGGAGCTGAGCCGTGAGTCGGTTCGAAAACGGCGACTTCTTCACCAACGTTGGCGCTGCAGGCGAAGCCCAGGCCGCCCACCAACCCGGCGAAGCCATCCGAGATGATATCACCAAACATATTGCCGGCCACGATCACGCCGTAGTCTTCAGGGTTTTTGGTCAACCACATCATCTGGGCATCGATATTGGTATCCCAAAGCGCAATACCGGGGTATTCAGCGGCGATCTCTTTGCCCAAGGCCAGCATCATACCCGAGGTCTCGCGGATCACGTTGGGCTTCTCACACACTGTCAACGATTTGTAGCCGAACTGCCTGGCGTACTCGAAAGCCGCCCGCAGAATACGCTCGGTAGCTTGGCGAGAGAAAATGCGCGTGGATACGGATAATTCATCGCGCGGCACATCCCCAAAATTCTTGGAAAACTTGGGATGGGTCATCAAGGCCTCATAGACCTGATCGGGGGGATTGCTCCACTCCACACCACCATAGAGCCCCTCGGTATTCTGGCGAAAGATGACAGTATCCACTTCTGGCTCTTCCACACCGTCATGCGCGCCGCGACGGATGAAGTTCAGCGAGTTGCCCTTGAAGGTCTGGCAGGGGCGGGCGCAGATATCCAGGTTGAAGTGCTGGCGCAGGGCGACGATAGGGCTGTAATAGACCAACCCTTTATCACGCAACTCCGGCGCCAATTCAGCATCGGCATCGGACTTAGGTTTGGAGGTGATCGCCCCAAACAAGCCAATCTTGTGCTCCTCGAGCAGGTCAATCGTGCGCTGGGGCAGCGGATCGCCTTCGGCGCACCAGAATTCCCAGCCAATATCGGCATGGATAT
The DNA here is from genome assembly GCA_016783125.1 of Anaerolineales bacterium. Taxonomy (GTDB): domain Bacteria; phylum Chloroflexota; class Anaerolineae; order Anaerolineales; family UBA11858; genus NIOZ-UU35. The sequence continues at coordinate 3,227 of JADHXE010000034.1, read as the reverse complement.
AGTCAGCTTCGAAGCCCGCGGCCTCTAGTACCCGGATCGCTTCCGGTAAAACAGTTTTTCCTATCCCGTCGCCGGGCATTGAGATGATGGTGCGTTTGGACATTTTTGATTTCTCCTGTTTTTGTAATGACACACGACCGGGGACAGAAGACGGAGGACAGAGGTTTTCCCCGTCTCCGGTCTTCCGTCTCCCGTCTATTCCTTTACTTGCCTGACCACATCAATCACCGTGCCATCGACCCATTTGATCGCCGCGATGATCTTGTCCTCGAATTGGGGCGGCTGGGGCACGCCGCAAATGCGCTCGCCTTCTCCCTTTAGCTCATGGATGGTCTTGATGGGCAGCCCTGAATCTTTTACCACCTCGATCAAATCCGTGCGGCGGGGGTTGATGGCGATGCCGCGCTCGGTGACGATCACATCGATCAATTCACCCGGCCCGCAGATCGTGGTGACCTCATCGCGGATCACCGGGATGCGGTCACGGAATAGCGGTATGGGCAGAATGACGGTCTTGCCAAAGAGACAATTCTGCCAACCGCCCATGCCGTGCAGCAGGTAGCCATCCGAGTGAGTGACTACATTACCGTTGAAATTTACATCGACTTCCGTTGCGCCCAGAATAACCACATCGAGCATCGAGGCAAAGTTTCCCTTGCCATGATAGTTGTAGCTGGTGAATGGGCTGGTATCGACATGATGGGGATTTTCGCGCATCGAGCGCACACCTTCCAAATCGAAGGTTTGACCATCCAGGATGTAGTCAACTAATCCCTGATCTAGCAATTCGACTAAATATTGGTTGCTGCCCCCGCGGGCAAAGCGCGCTTTGATACCCTGCCCACGCATGATCTCGCCAAAGTAATTGCCAATCGCCAGCGCAGTACCCCCGGCGCCAGCCTGAAATGAGAAGCCATCGCGGATAATCCCAGCCGCATCGCAGAATTTAGCCGTCAGTTCAGCGATATACAGCCGGTCGGGGCTTTTGGTGATCTGCGTGGTGCCAGAGACAATCCGCTCCGGGATGCCGATCTGCTCCGTCTCGACAACAGTATCCACATTATTGCCCTGAATCTGCCAGGGGATGCAGGGGAAGGGCACCAGGTTATCGGTGACGACAATCACATTATGGGCATACAGCGAATCGGCCAGGGCAAAGCCTAACAGCCCGCAAGCCGAGGGGCCGGTCAGGCCGTTGGCATTACCAAAAGGATCGGCAGTTGGCGCGGCGATGACAGCAATATCGATCACTACTTCGCCATCCTGCACGGCCTGGTAGCGTCCGCCGTGCGAACGAAGCACCCCCGCGCCGCGCATTTTCCCCTGGGAAGCGAAGCGCCCCAAAGCGCCGTTCATGCTGCCCTCGATGTGATGGATGGTGCCATCTTCGAGATATTCGATCAGCGGCTCGTGGCAGGGGAAAGAGGCCGACGGGAACCATATCAAATCTTTAACGCCTAATTCTGCGGCAATCTCAAAAATTTGATTGGCGATCAGATCACCATTGCGAAAGTGGTGATGCGTTGAGATGGTCATGCCATCTTTCAAACCGGATTTGAGCAAAGCGGCCTTCAAATCCGGGGCGCGCTTGTCGCCATCGTCGGGGTAATCGGCACAGGTGCGGATCAGCGGGCTATATTTGTGACCGGTGGTTTTATAGCCATGCGGCCCCTGGAAAGGGGTCACCGGCTGACCGTTAATCTCGGTGGGAATCATGCGCCCCACGGCATTTTTTACGTATTTTGTAGTCATGGTAGTTATCCAATTTTTACAGGTCTAGGCAAAAATAATTCACCGCGAAGACGCGAAGAGCGCAAAGAAAACCTTGAAAAACTTAGCGTGCTTTGCGTCTTCGCGGTTCAATCTTTGGCTTCGTCTTTCCAATTTTTAGATAGTTTACCGGAGCGGATGGCCAGGTCGATGGTGCGTTGGGCGCGTTTGACCACGGGTGGATCGATCATCTTGGACCCCAGGGAAACAACGCCTAGCCCGCGCGTGGTTGCCTCACCGAAAGCTTTTACTATGCTTTTTGATCTTTCGATCTCATCCTCACCAGGCGCGAATGCTTCATGAACAACTTTAATCTGGCGAGGGTGAATACAGCCCATTCCGTCGAAGCCCAGCGATTTCGACTCCAGCACAACTGCACGCAGGGCTTCCATATCGGAGACATCCGAAAAGACCGAGTCAGTCGGCTGGATTCCAGCGGCGCGGGCGGCGTTGACCAGCGCGCTGCGGGCGTAGAAGGTCTCGCGGCCCTCGTTCGTGCGCGGCGCGCCCAGGTCGGCGGTGTAATCTTCCAGGCCAATCGCCAGGGCGACCACATTCTCCGAGGCGGATGCAATCTCATAGGCGTTCACCACCCCCAGGGCGCTCTCGATGATCGGCATCAGGTAAATGGGCTGCTCGATAGTATGCTGTGCCGCAATCTCAGCGATGCGGTCATCCACTTGCTGCACCTGTGCGGCGCTTTCGCACTTGGGGAGCAGGATCAGGTTTACATTGTGCGGCACCACAAATTCCAGATCGTCCAGCCCGCGCGGAAGCTGGTTGATACGCACCATGCGTTCAGTACCGTAAAAATCCACCTGTCGCAACGCATTTCTGACTAACAACCTGGCTTCATCTTTTTTATCGGGGGCAACCGAGTCTTCAAGATCAAGAATGACACCATCCGGTTGATGGATGCCTGCGTTGAGCATCAGCTTAGGGCTGTTTCCAGGTAGATACAGCCTGGAGCGACGATAGCGATCTTTTGCGGTGGGGCTTTGGTTCTCAGGGATTAAATCAAGAAGATATTCTCGATCCGTCTCAAGCAATTGCTTGATGGCGGCTTCGATGCGGGCCGCCAGGACAAAATCTAGCGCGCCGCGATCATTAATTTGGAGTTTGGCGTGTTCGATGCCAAAGTGGGCCAGAATATCCTTGGCCAATGTGGTAATCGAATCGCCGAATAACGCGCCCACTTTGCTGACCAGATCAATCTCTACACCACCACTCGCTTTTATTTCAAGGGTCACAAAACAATCCGAACGGATGCCTGCGCCCTGATTTCCAGCTGATCCTATATTGTTCAATCGCTCCTCCTGCGTATCTCACCGTTGGGGAAAAAGTTTTCGCAATACATTATATGATATGGGTGCATTTCATTCCAGTGGAAGTAATCCCGGAAATAGGGGTGTGCGGGGGGTGTCCCCCCCGCACACCCCTATTTCCGGAACTTTTCC
>JADHXE010000033.1 GCA_016783125.1 Anaerolineales bacterium | reverse complement strand
TTGTGTGATGATGCTATCAAAATACTTGTCAGTTTCGTATCTATCTTGTAACATTGGTGCAGGCCTCCGTTGTCGTTGTTGGGTGTGCACCTTTTACAACAGCTTCGGTGGCCTTTCGTTTCGCACCATAAACTAGCTACTGACACTTTGAGAAAGATGTTTCAAAAATTATCACGAATGGGTACGAATTTGCCGAATTTCACGAATAAAGCTGTGTTTTTGCCGTTTCCCAAAGAACATTCGTGCCATTTGTGCCATTCGTTTTTATTCGTGATGAAAACTGTCAGGTGGCTAGTAATTATTTTGAGAATCATCATTCATCAAATATATAGTGCTGGTTTACTTCACTTTGGATGCTGATTTACGCGCCAGTAGGTTATGGGAAAACACCCTGTTGAGTGCATGGGTGCCATAATACTGGAGAGAACAGATGTAATGAAAGTTAAAATTACCACCATCCGTGTCCGGCTGCTGATTGGCTTTGTCTTGATGGCGGCCCTCTCGGCAATCTTTATTTCTGCAGGGTCCATTGTTATTGGCTACCTCAACGGGCAAGAACAAACGCGCAACCGGTTGGATTCAGTGGCCTTGTCCAAAGAGGTGCAAATTAGCGCCTGGACGGATGGGTTGCAAAATGAACTGGTCGCCATCCTCCCCGAAAAGTACATTACCGACCGCGCTACGATTGTGCTGGCTTTGGCCCGCGAGCATGAATATTATTCAATTATCAATAGCGCTGTGCGTGAACGATTGCGCTTCTTAGTCACCCAATCCCCGGAAATTGAGGAATTATTTCTGGTTGACCTTGACGGACAGGTCGTTTTATCTACCGATGCGGCGAGCGAAAGAATGGATACCGGCGATCAGCTCTTTTTCCGGCAGGGATTGAAGGGGCCATTTACCCAATTGCCTTTTGAGATGGGTAAAACGCCTGTACTGAGCGATGCCGAAGTGGCTGTTTTCATCGCCAGACCCGTTCTCACCGCGGCCGGACAAACATTCGGCATCCTGGCTGGCCGCGTCGGGACAGAGCCACTGCGCCAGATTTTGGCTGACCAAACGGGGTTGGGCGACGGCGGCAAATCATACCTGGTTGATCAAATGTATACGTTGCTAACAGCCTCAAATCTAGGAGCAGCGCGGCCAGATCATCTGATCGGACAGTCAGAGGGGATTGATGCTATCCTCGACAATAAAACCCATAGTTCCGGTAGTTACGCTGATTATCGCGGCATTCAGGTGATGGGAGTTTCCCGCTGGCTGCCTGAACTCCAGGCCGCGTTATTGGTAGAACAAGACCAGTCTGAGGTATTTCGATCCGTTTTCACCAGCCTGGGCGTCAATCTGGCGATTACATTACTCATCGTTTTGCTGGCCGTGGCCATCTCATCCTATATTTCCAAAAGCATCGCCACCCCGCTGGTAGACCTGGCCGATACGGCCACCCGAATTGCCGCCGGGGATTTCGCTTGCCAGACAGAGGTGTTTCGTGATGATGAGGTGGGTGTGGTAGCGCGCGCCTTTATCAGCATGACCCAGCAACTGCGCGACTTGATTAACAGTTTGGAACAGCGCGTTGCCGAGCGCACGCAAGCGTTGCAGAATGCCAACCGCTCGTTGGAACGGCAGACGGTGCAGTTGGAGACTAGCGCTCAGGTGAGCCGTGAAATCACATCTATTTTGGAGATTGACCAACTGCTAAACCGCGTAGTCACGTTGATCGGGAATGCGTTCAACTATGATTATGTGCATATTTATTTGCTCAATCAGGAGGGTACTCAACTGCGTCACCGCGCCGGCAATATGGAGGATGGCCCCCAACTGCGTATCTTGCCGGTTGCCGGGGAAGGGCTGAATTGTGAAGCATTACGGGAAAATAAGGCCGTTCAAGTTGATCATGTGGCTCAAGATGACCACTACTTGATTGACGAAAATATGCCCGACACCCAATCGGAGTTGGTCTTGCCGCTGCGGGTTGGCGACCGGGTGATTGGTACATTAGATGTGCAAAGTCGCCAAATCGCCGCCTTTTCAGAATCCGACGGATTAGTTTTGCAAAGTTTGGGCGATCAGATCGCCATTGCCATCGAAAATGCCCGCCTCTATAATCGCAGCCAGGAGTTAGCTGTGATGGAAGAACGCACCCGCCTGGCGCGCGATTTGCACGATTCGGTCACCCAATCGCTGTACGGACTGGTCGTTTTCGCGGGAGCGGGGCAACAGGTGGTCGAGAGTGGGAAGGCGGACCTGGCCAAAGGACACCTGGCTCGAATGGAGCAGGCCGCCCAGCAAGCGCTCAAGGAGATGCGCTTGTTGGTCTATGAGCTGCGACCGCCGGTGCTGGAGGAAGAGGGACTCGTGGGAGCGCTCCGGCAGCGCCTCGAAGCAGTTGAAGATCGCACCGGGGTAACGGTCGATCTACAGGTTCACGGCGTCGTCGACCTGCCAGCGCCGGTGGAAGAAGGGCTCTTTCGGATTGCCCAGGAAGCGCTGAACAACATTATCAAGCACGCGGCGGCTACATCGGTGACGGTGCAAATCCACGCCGACGACGGGGGGATAGAGTTGACGATAGCAGACGACGGCGTGGGCTTGAATGCTGCCAGCGACACAGGCGGTATGGGGCTGACCAGTATGCGCGAACGAGCGCAGGAGTTGGACGCCTCGCTGACCATTCACTCGGCTCCGGGCGAGGGGACGAGGGTGAGCGTGAGGAAGGCAAAATGAGCGAGACAAAGCGTATCCGCGTTCTCGTCGTCGAAGACCACATCGTGGTGCGAGAGGGGCTGTGCGCCTTGATAAGCGCCAGGCCGGATATGGAGGTGGTGGGCCAAGCCTCGAATGGGGTCGAAGCGGTGCTCCAGGCTCGCGCCTTGCAGCCCGACGTCATCCTGATGGACTTGTGGATGCCCCGCAAGAGTGGGGTTGAGGCCATCGGCGAGATCAAAGCAGATGACCCCGGAGCGCGCATCCTGGTTCTTACCAGCTTTGCCGAGGACCAAAAGGTCTTCCAGGCCATCAAGGCGGGCGCGCTGGGCTACCTGCTAAAGGACACTTCGTCCCGGGACCTGGTCCAGGCCATCCGCAAGGTTCACCAAGGTGAGTTGGCGCTGAACCACACCATTGCACTCAAGGTCGTTCGTGAGCTGGGCCGCCCACCGGGCTCGCCGCGCACCGCGCACTCGCTGACGGAGCGAGAGCTAGAAGTGTTGAAACTGGTGGCACAAGGCTGGTCCAATCCAGAGATCGCTGCCGCGTTGAACATCGTTGAGCGAACGGTCACCACCCACGTCAGCAATATCCTGGGCAAGCTGCACCTGGCGAACCGCACCCAGGCGGCGTTGTATGCCATTCGGAAGGGGTTGATAGACCCTAAAGATTTCAAAGATCATTAGGGTCTCCTACGTAATTCTACGTACCAGCGACCGCTCTGGGAGCGGTCATTTTTTATTAGACCAAAATACGCCCTTCCTACGTTGTCAAAGCGGCGAGACCGCATAGAATAGAATGGGGTGCCCCCTATCGTATTCGATAAATGACATCTTGCAGGAAAGCCATACGAGTTTTCTGTGATTTGAGGATGCCCTTACTACCCTTCTTGCCCAAAATGATAACATTATAGGACTTACTCAGTTCGATGAAAAATATACCCAAAATAGGGGTGTGTGGGGTGCCGCCGCAGGCGTGCAAAGCAAGCACCCCACACACCCCTATTTTGGGGCTTCTTTGTTCGCAAGGATGTACTAGAGAATAACCAAAGGGGATTATCAGTTGTTTGGGGTTTTCTGGGAAATAAGTTATGTAGGCCAAAAGGAGGTGGTAGCTTATAAGACAGGTGATTCTGTAGGTACGTAGAAATTTGGTCACGAGATATCTTAATATATCAATAAAAATATGGAGAAGTATGGAAATGTCGAAAAAAACTTTTATTGTACTTGGATTGCTGGTAATCATCAGTGTGGTCATGGCCGCCTGTGCTCCTGCCGCTCCCGAGACGATTGTTGAGAAGGTTGTCGAAACCGTCATTGTGGAGAAGGAAGGCGAAACGATCATCGAGACAGTGATCGTTGAGGTTGAAGTCGAAGTACCAGCAGAAGAAGCACCCGCAGGTCCTGAATTCAAGATGGCTGCCATTCTTCCCGGTGTGATCACCGATGCAGACTATAACACCCTGGGATATATTGGCCTTACGGCAGTGCAAAAAGACCTGGGAATTGAAATCGCTTACTCGGAGTCTGTCCCCGTGCCTGATGTGGACCGTGTGATGCGCGAGTATATTGATGATGGATTCAATATCATCTTCACCCATGGTGGCCAGTTTGTAAGCCAGACCAAAGAAATCGCCGCCGAATTCCCCGAGGTGTATTTCATTGCTGAAGGTGATGGTAATGTAGAAGATGCTCCTGCTAACTTCTGGATCATCGACCGCAACTTCCAGGTTGGCTTCTATGCGATTGGTGCATTGGCAGCTCAGCAATCACAGACGGGCAAGATTGGTTATATTGGTGGTCTGACCTTGCCTTTCTCCTATGCTGAAGTCCATGCCATGGAGCAGGCGATTGCTGATCTGGGTCTGGATGTGGAGGTCAATGCTGTTTGGGTTGGCAATTTCAACGATCCCACCAAAGCCAGAGAACTGGCTGATGCCATGATTGCGGATGGCGTTGACGTGATCGTCGGTTCCCTGAACCTGGGTATGTTCGGACTCTTCGAGGCTGTCAAGGCTGCCCCTGAACCCGTTTGGGTGACGGCTAAATACACAGATAAAACAAATTTTGCTCCTGAGAATTACATCAGCTCTGTGCTGTATGATTTCGAAGGCCCGCTGATCGAAATCGCCCAGAAAATTATGGACGGTGAGACAGGTGGATACTATCCGTTGGGCTTTGATACAGGTGTTGCCATGCAATTGCCCCTCTCGAATGTCTCTGAAGAATTGAACACCGCAATGGGTGAGCTAATTCAAAAAATCGAGTCAGGAGAGATCGAAGTTGTCAAGAACACCGAGCCAATCGAGTAATTAACGAGCTTGATTGAATCTTTAAACTGATTGGAGGAGGTGTCTCCAAGATCAGCACCAGTTGGAATTTGACTGCTCTGAGAGATGCCTCCTTCCAATTTTGTATCACACTAATAAAACTGAACAGTCTTTTATACAGGTGTAGGGCTTTATGACAAAATCAATTGTCCTTCAGATGGAAGGAATCCGAAAGGTTTTTGGGACGGTTGTTGCCCTGGATGATGTGAATTTACAACTGAACAGCAAAGAGATCCATGGTCTCTTGGGGGGCAATGGCGCGGGCAAAACAACCTTGATGAACGTCTTGTTTGGTTTATACAAACCAAACGCAGGGAAAGTTGAATTACATGGAGAGAAGGTTGAAATTAGATCTCCGAAGGATGCCATCAATAACGAGATTGGCATGGTTCACCAGCACTTTTTACAAGTTGATAGTTATACAGTAACTGAAAATATCGTCTTAGGGACGGAACTCAAAAGTTGGCCCACACTGAAACTGGAAGTTGAAGCCGATCAGATTCGAGCTTTGTCTGAGAAGTTCGGGCTGGCGGTGGATCCAGATACGATCATGAGTGACCTTCCGATTGGGGTCCGTCAAAAGGTAGAAATTCTCAAGGCTTTATACCGTGGCGTAGAAGTTTTGATTTTGGATGAACCTACGACCAACCTGACCCCTCAGGAGGTTGACGATCTCTTCGAAAGTCTGCGGGTGATGGTCGATGAAGGGCTTAGTATCGTCTTCATTACGCATAAACTCAGGGAAGTCATGAGTGTTTGCGATAAGATCACCGTTCTACGAGATGGGCAGAATGTGCTCACTGAAGATCGAGAAAATGTCACCGAGAAATCTTTAGTGAAAGCTATGGTTGGGGAAGGTTTGAATGTTGAAGAGAGCGTTGTGTTCTCGTCTGTCGTTTCGGGTGCAGAAACTCGCTGGGGCGCTTCAGAATTTGGGGAACCAGTGGTCAAGGTAGAAGGGTTGCATGCTCAGAACGAAGATAGCATTGTCGTTATCAAAGATTGCACTTTCGAAGTGCGCCAGAAAGAGATTCTCGGTGTTGCTGGTGTTGCCGGCAACGGGCAACAAGCCCTGGCTGAATGTTTGATGGGCGTCTGCCCTATTCACCAAGGTTCTGTGATTGTGGATGGTATGAATGTGTCCGAAACAGAGACCAGGGACCTGCTGGAGGGTGGCGTTGCTTATATCCCCCAAGACAGGTTGCTGGATGGCTTTTTGCCAACGGCTTCCGTGGCGCATAATCTTATTTTAGGCTACCAGCGCAATCAAGCTTACAGCAATAAGGGTTTCCTGGATTGGAAGATCATCTTCCAGTCCGCGCGCCAGCAGATTGATGAATATACGATTATGACCCCCAGCGCGGGGGATGTGGCGGCGAACCTTTCGGGAGGCAATATCCAGCGGGTGATGCTTGCCCGGGCTTTTGCTCACCCCTCAAGTTTTTTGATTGCTCACAATCCAACCCGGGGCCTCGATATCCGTTCTATAGATTTTGTCTATAAGAAGTTGTTCGAGCGCAAAGAAGCTGGCGCAGCCACTTTATTGATCTCGGAAGATCTGGATGAGCTTTTTCGTATGTGTGATCGTATCGCAACTATCTACAGTGGTGAGATTGTAGGCATCCTCGAAAAAGGCGAATTCGACAAATATGAAATCGGGCGGATGATGAGTGGAGTGAAAGCCAATGACTGATACAAATATCTCTACAAATTCTAAGGCCAAGGCTATTGCAGCCATTGTGTTGCCTTATCTGCTCGCTATATTAGCCTCCTTTGTCGCTTCTGGTATATTCATCGCTATTATGGGCTTCAATGTGCCCAAGGCCTTTGCTACGATCCTCTTTACTTCATTCCGAACGCCTAATGGTTTTATCCAGACACTGCTGAAATTCATCCCCCTCATGCTGCAAGCCTTGGCTTTTACCGTGCCGCTTGCTGCCGGGAAGTTTAATATCGGTGGTGAAGGCCAATTGATTGTGGGGGGTATCGGCGCTACAGCTGTTGGCATCATCTTTGCTGATCTGCCCTTGCCGATTCTGTTGCCGTTGGTGATTTTAGCCGGCGTGATTTTTGGTGGCTTCTGGGCTGCTATCCCGGCCTGGCTTTTATACCGCTTTGGGATAAATGAGATCCTTACCACGGTGATGATGAATTTCGTCTCATTTGGCCTGATCGACTACGTGGCCACCCAAATTTGGCGGGATCCTGCAGCCGGGCACCCAACTACCATTCCGATTGGTGCTGGCGGCGAACTGCCCATGCTGATCTCCAGTCCCCCGCTGCACTCTGGGATCATCCTGGCGATTATTGTCGCTGTAGGGGTCTATATCTACACCAATAGAACCTCGGCAGGCTATGAATTGATTGCTACCGGTGCAAATCCCAGGGCCTCAAAAGTATACGGCATCAATACTCGCAAGATGTTTTTGCTTTCCTTGATCATCGGTGGAGGCCTGGCAGGTCTATCTGGAGCCATCGAGGTGGCGGGCTATCAACACCGGTTGATTGAGGGATTGCAGTCAAATTTCTTGCTCTTGGGCCTGATCATCGGGTTGATCGCCAAAGGGGACAATAGTGCGGTACCTTTCGTGGCATTTTTCATCGCCGTCCTTGAGATCGGTGCCAGTGCGATGCAGAGAACCATGATGATCCCGGTTGAGATGGTTTTTATTGTTGAAGCGTTGGTGCTTCTCTTTGTATTGTTATCAGATGTTATCAGGAGGCGCTAGCGATGGATGAATTTATTCCTCAATTTGTTGGTTTTGCCAGATTAGTGGTGCTCGCCATTGTGCCTTTTGTTTTGGCTAGCCAGGGCACTATGCTAGGTGGACGCACTGGATTGTTCAATGTGGCCCAGGAAGGCATTATGCTCTTGGGCGCTTCGTTGGGGTTTCTGGGAGCTTATCTGTATGGTGGCCTCGGCTATGGTGTTCTGCTGGCAGTTTTTTCAGGAGCGATAGCAGGGTTGGCACTGGCATATTTCACCACAACACTGAAGATGAACCAATTCGTTATTGGTTTGGCGATCTTCTTCTTTACGATGGGACTATCGACGCTCTTCTATAAATTCGTAGTCGGAGTGACTCTGCAGCCCCCGCTCATCCCCACTTTGCAAGACTTGCCTATTCCAGTGCTTAGTCAGATACCTGTCCTTGGCGAAATCTTCTTCAACCAGAATAGCATGGTGTATTTCGCCATTCTGTTTTCGCTGTTCTTGTATTACCTTCTATACAAGACTAGTTTTGGTTTGAAATTGAGAGCAGTCGGTGAAAATCCCAAAGCAGCCGATAGCCTTGGGGTCAATGTGGACAGGATGCGATACTTCACAGCTATTGTAGGCGGTATGTTGATGGGCCTGGCAGGTGCATATCTGCCGATGGTCTACACAGGCACTTTTACCGCTGGCATGGTTCAAGGCCGCGGTTGGATAGCGATTGCCCTGACATTTTTTGGCGGTTGGAGCCCTGGCTTGATTTTACTTGGCTCGCTCTTTTTTGCGGGAGTTGAAGTCTTGGCCCTTCGCATTCAGGTGGGCGGATTTGGAATCCCTTACCAGTTTTTGCTCATGCTGCCATATTTAGCGACGATTTTGACGATGATCTTTGCTTTCAAATGGATCAAAGCCCCCGCTTTTTTAGGGCAGAACTATGATCGTGAAAAGAGATCGTTGTCCTAAAATCAATGTGACCATTACCCCCGCAATGAGTATTCCAGGTAGATAAACCAGGAACCGCGTTCCTTCGTCTAAGAAAATTTCCCGTTATCTACATGCCGTGCATTGCACCAAAAATAAAAATGAACATGAATTAGGATTTAATTATGAGGTCCGTGGGCATTGTTAGCTTTGGTCAGATTCCTGTGCAAAAGCACTACACATGTTCTCTTCAGGAACTTGCAGCCAGAGCAATAAAAATAGCTTTAGACAAGGCCGGAATATCTTCGGTGGATGCTCTATTCGCTGGGAATATGCTTGGCGACGAACTTCAAAGTCAGTAACACCTTGCTTCGCTCATCGCCGATGAGGTCGGTTTTCGAGGAATTGAAGCCTTACAAGTCAGAGCGGCTACTGCAACGGGTGCAGCTGCACTGAGGATGGCCTATCTCGCAGTGGCCAGTGGTGAAGTGGATTTGGCTGTCGCTGTTGGTGTAGAAAAAATGAGCGAGGGTGTCGCAACATCTGCTCTGGCGAAGGCGCTGGATGCCGTCAAGGAAGTTAATGATGGGGCGAATTTAGTCAATGTGAATGCCGGACTAATGGCTAAATATCTGCAGCAAGATAATGTGCCTCCAGAAGCGTTGGCAGGATTCTCGGTAAACGCACACGAAAATGCGCTGTCCAATCCCAATGCACTGTTCCGGAAAAGAATCAGCTCGCAGGATGTCATGAATTCCCGATTAATTTACGACCCGATCAGACTGTTAGATTGTTCACCGATTTGTGATGGGGCCGCTGCTGTTATCCTTGCTCCTGAATCGGAGGCGAAAGCATTTTCAGATCAACCGGTGAAAATCCTGGCTTCAAGTGTTGCCACAGATCGGTTTCGAGTTTCAGATCGTCCTGATCCTCTCCTTCTAAAAGCTGCCCAATTATCTGCAAAGAAGGCTTTTCGGTTAGCCAACGTTAACCTTAAAGAGATTAGTTTTTTTGAAATTCATGATGCTTTTAGTATCATGGCATGTTTACTTTTAGAAGCAGTCGGTTTCGCTGAACGAGGACAAGGCTGGCGGCTTGCCGAAGAGGGGAAGATAAAAACCGATGGAGAAATTCCCTTATCCACCATGGGGGGATTAAAAGCCCGCGGCCATCCCATCGGTGCGACTGCGATCTACCAGACTTGCGAGATCGTATTACAACTCACGCACCAGGCCAAAGAAAATCAGGTAAAAGATCCAAGAATTGCCCTGCTGCAAAGTGTTGGTGGTGCAGCCACAACGGTTATCTCACATCTTTTTCGTCTCTGAAGGCATTTTCCCCGGGCAATTGTGGTAACTATCCGGGTGGCCGATCTTGCTTGTCTAGTCATTTAAAAAGGACTCAGGATAAATGTAAATTTGAAAGGTGATATTTGCAACTATGGTTGTCAGACAAATTGCGATAACTTATGTTTGACGTGGCCATTATAGCGCATAGCGCAGCTAGGGAAAATGATCACAGCCAATGGCTATTTCGGTATCGGGCGATTTGATTTGGGTGCGTTTCAAATGAGTTGATGCGCCGAACGCAGGTGTCTGTATTCCGTATTGCGTATTCCGTAATGCTCCCCTAATACGCTATCGAAATACGCAGCGAGGCATTCAACCGAAATGAAACACACCCATTTGATTTATCATATTTAAAGGTTTATACTTGTTTATTCTCCAAAACGTGTAGTTTTTCGTCGACAACCCACAATACCGGACAGAATCTTAAGTCCGGGTGGAAGGAGTTTGTATGGCAATTCTTAAAGTAGAAATTCGTACCGGAGCGTACTACGACTCTGTGATTCTGATGCAGTTGCAGCGCTCCCTGGCCGAGCAGCCCGGCGTTATCGATGCCGGCGTGGTGATGGGTACCGACGCTAATAAGGATGTCCTGGCGCAAAGCGAGATGCTGGTGCCCGAGGCGCAGCAGGCCAACCCCGATGACCTGGTGATCGTCGTCAAAGCCGACGACGAAGCCGCCGCGCAGGCTGCCCTGGATAAAGTGGATGAGTTGGTTTCATCCCGTCGCAGCAGCGGCGGTGATGAGGATTACCGCCCCCACAGTATGGAAACCGCCGCCAGGATGCTGCCCGACGCCCATTGGGTGCTGGTCTCTGCGCCGGGGCGCTATGCCGCTGGGATTTCCCGCCAGGCTTTGGGATTGGGGAAACATGTTTTCCTCTATAGTGACAATGTTTCGCTCGAAGATGAGATATCATTAAAGCGTGAAGCTGCCTCCAAAGGTCTGCTGGTGATGGGCCCGGACTGTGGCACAGCGATTGTCAATGGGATTGGTTTGGGTTTTGCTAACAAAGTCCGCAAGGGACCCATCGGCCTGGTGGCGGCTTCAGGTACGGGTATGCAGCAGGTCTGTGTGCGCATCCACCAGATGGGGGGCGGTCTGACACACGCGCTGGGAACCGGCGGCCGCGACCTCACCGAAGCGGTCAACGCCATCACCGCCCGTCAGGGCCTCGACTTGATGGCGCGTGATCCTGATACAAAAGTGATTGTCTTGGTTTCCAAGCCGCCCTCCCCGAAAGTGGCCGATGAACTGGTCAAGGCTGCTCGCTCGGCTGGAAAGCCGGTAGTGGTCCACTTTATTGGTTATGCCACGGCCTCGCGCCGGGTAGATAATATTTTCTTTGCCACCACATTCGATGAGGCCGCTGAGTTGGCCGTGAGCCTGGTTGACTCACAAGAAGATTTTGCTTCTGAACCGGATATTTCTAAGTTTGCGGAGGGTCAGCGTTATTTGCGAGGTTTGTTCTCCGGTGGCACGCTGCAATATGAAGTCCTGCTGATTTTGAAGAGTTATCTCCCGGTGGTGTACTCGAATGCCCCGCTGGATAAGAAAAATAAACTAGAAGATTCGTTGGTCAGCGTGGAGCATACGGTCATCGACCTGGGTGAGGACGAATTCACCGTCGGTCGTCTGCACCCCATGATGGACAACGACTTGCGCATTCGCCGTCTCGAAAAAGAAGCCGAAGACCCCGAAGTGGCCGTCATCCTGCTGGATGTGGTGCTGGGTTACGGCGCCCACAGCGATCCGGCCAGTGAGTTGGCCCCGGCCATTGCAGCGGGAATCAAGACCGCTAAAGAAGCTGGTCGCCACCTGGAAGTGATAGCAATTGTTTCCGGCACTGATGAAGACCCTCAAGACATGGATGGACAGATAAAGCTGCTCGTCGAGGCCGGCGCCAAAATCGAGATCAGCAATGACGCTGCTGCTCGTTATGTGGGCCGTTTATTACAGGCCATCGAGCGTTCCAATGAACCCCCAACCGAAGATAAGATGCAGCATGTTGACTTGGAAACTTTGAAGAAACCAATGGCCGGGATCAACGTCGGCCTGGAAGCTTTCGCCGAGGCGCTTATTGACCAGGAATCTCAAGTTGTGCACATGGACTGGAAGCCCGTGGCTGGCGGCAACGAAAAGCTGGCCGGCATCCTCGAGCGTATGAAGGGTAAATAATTGGAGACACTTATGGATATTGAAAAAGCTAATGCTGAAGCTACTGATCGTATGATGGAAGCCCGCCCGGTGGTTGTGGGCATAGGCAAAGCCATCGATGTTGTTCCCGGTATGCGCGACAACCTGCTCATGCACGCCGGACCTCCCATCACCTGGGAGCGCGCCTCAGGCCCGATGAAGGGTGCTATAACTGGCGCATTGATCTACGAAGGCAAAGCCAAGGATATGGATGAAGCCCAGAAGCTGGTCGAGTCTGGAGAGATCGAGCTCGAACCCTGCCACCACCACCAGTCAGTCGGCCCCATGGCCGGGGTGACTTCGGCCAATATGTCGGTCTACATCCTCGAGAATAAGGTCCATGGCAATATGTCTTACTCCAACCTCAACGAGGGTTACGGTAAAGTATTGCGATATGGCGCTTACAGCGAAGAAGTCATCGAACGCTTCGCCTGGATGGAAAATGTCATGGGCCCGGTTTTGGGCAAGGCCATTGAATTGAGCGGCGGCATCGACATCCGCGCCATGCTGGCCGAAGCCTTGCATATGGGCGATGAAGGTCATAACCGCAACAAGGCTGGCTCGGTGCTCTTCACCAAGGCCCTGGCCCCTTATATCGTCAAATCTACCGATGATGCTGACGTGGCCTCGGAGATCATCAAGTTCCTGGGCGACAATGCCCTCACGATTCTCAATCCGGTTATGGCAGCCTGCAAAGCTATGGTCGATGTGGCGCATGATATTGAAGGCAGCACGATTGTGCATGTGATGGCCCGCAATGGCACCGACTTTGGCATCCGCGTCAGCGGCCTGGGTGATCGCTGGTTTACCTCTCCCGTAGGTATCCCCAAGGGACTCTACTTCCCTGGTTTCACCGAGGCAGATTCCAGCGGCGATATTGGCGACAGCACCATCACTGAGTCTGCTGGTATCGGTGGATTTGCCATGGCAGCAGCCCCTGCGATTGTTACCTTTGTCAGCGGCACACCCAAAGATGCCATCAACGCCACTTTGGAGATGTACGAGATCTGCTACGCCGAGCACAAATACTTCACCATTCCACCGCTCGATTTCCGCGGCACTCCCACGGGCATTGACCTGCGCAAAGTCGTTGAATTGGGTATAACCCCGCGCGTCAACACCGGCGTTGCCCATAAAGATCCCGGTGTTGGTCAGGTTGGCGCTGGCTTGGTGCGCCCAGAGCTGAGCATGTTCGAGGAGGCTTTGGAAGCGTTCGCGGAGAAGTACGGATATTAGAGATTAGATAATGGATATTGGGTATTGGGATGTGAGATGGTATTGAAGTTCGAGGATCTGAGGGTATTGCAGGTTGCTGAAGCGGTGGCGGATGATATTTGGCGTCGAGTCGTGCGATGGAAGCCGTTTGCTCGGGATGTAGTTGGAAAACAACTGACCCGCTCAACAGATTCCCTTGGAGCAAATATCGCTGAAGCCTATGGCCGCTTTCATTTTGGCGAGAAGCTTCAGTTCCTGTATTATGCTCGCGGCAGCCTCTTCGAATCCAAGTACTGGCTAAATCGGTCTCTCGAGCGGAATTTGATGACAACGAAGGATGTAGATAATTACGCTTCTCAGTTGACTGACCTTGCACGCCAATTGAATGCCTTTGCCAGCGACATAAAAGTTCAACGCCGTGGAAAGCAAGGGAGTTCGAAAACAGTCCGCGAAGAATCTCCAGAATACATCGCTGATTGGATTGATGATTCATCAATGCGTTTTTTTTACTGATGAAGAACTCGAATGGTTGCAAACCGTCCCTAATATCTAATACCCAATACCTAATACCCAATACCCAATCCCCCAATATCCGGCAAGGAGTAATGAATGATGAATCGTGAACAGTTTATAAAATTGTTAGATACCGCCAAATGGTACGACCTCACCCAGGTCATGAGCATCTTCACACCGCCCTATCCTGGCGAGATGCCTTTGCAGGTGCATTTCTTCAAGCGCCTGACGGGTTCTTATGGTGGCGGGCAGGGTGCCAATGGCCAGCAGATTGAATGGAGCAACAACACCGGTACTCACTTAGTGGGGCCGCGTGCTTTCCATTCCGGCGAGCGCGCCATTGCCGATATCCCCTTGACCGATCTGTGTGGTGAGGGTGTGGTTGTCGATATTTCGGACGCCGTCTCTGATTACTGCCTATACACCCCCGAGATGATCACCGAGCGCGCCGAGGTCAAAGAAGGTGATATCCTGATCATCAACACCGGCTATCATAAATATGGCTGGGATCAACCGGATATTTTCAACGATGAAGCACAAGGTGGGGTTGAAAATAAGGAGTTTGGCTATTACCTGCGTCATCCGGGGCCTTCACCTGAATTCTTCCAGTGGGCACTGGATCTGAAGTTGAAGTTGATCGGTGTGGATTGCGGCTGTGCTGAGCACCCCATGAACACCAATCTGCGCTACATGCATGCGCGGGAGTTCGAAAAGGCTGAAGCCAAACTGAAAGAAACACATGGTAAGACCTGGGACGAGATGTTCCCACAGGAGCAGTATCACAAGCTGACGCACATCACTATGCCCAAAGATGGTTTGTTATTGGCCGAGTCTCTGGGCGGCCAGATCGACGAATTGAGCAATCAGCGCGCCTGGATCATGGTTCAGCCGATCCCTTATATGGAAGTCGAATCCGCCTGGAGCCGGGTGGTGGCCCTGCAAGCGTCGGATGGCGTGAGCGAAGCGGATTTTCTCGAATTCATGCATGATGCTGAGATGCTGGATATGACCCTGCCATTCAGCGTGCAAACTCCCCAATGGGCCAACTACGTGCCGTTGAGCGTTAATTACACCAAGCGCGTCGGGGGGCAGTACTTCGGCCTGGGACGCAACAATGCTCACTGTAAGGCCAGCTTCCACCTGGCTACCCACATGGACGGCGAGAAGCATTTCCACGCTGCTGGACGCACGATTGGCGAGATCCCCTTCGAGAAGTGGTTCGGCCCTGGGGCGATGGCCGACATCTCCGAGTTCGTCAGCGATACCAGCGTGTACACGCCAGAGATGATCGAAAAGGTTGTCGATGTGCGCGAAGGTGATATCCTGGTCATCAAGACTGGCTACGGCAAATACGGCTGGAACAGCCCTGATTCAGATGAGTTCCGCTATATGATCCGCCACCCAGGCCCCTCGCCCGATTTTGGTGATTGGTGCATCGCGAAGCGGATCAAATGGCTGGCGGTGGACTGCGTGGCCATGGAACACCCCATGAACACCATTCAACGCCTGTGGCACCCCAAAACCTTCGAGGAAGCCAACCAGAAGTTGATCGAGCAGTACGGCGCCGATTGGGATACCATCTATCCGCTGGATAAGTACTACCAGGATATGCACCTGAACCTGTTCCCCAAAGGCATCATCCACGCCGAGAACCTGGGCGCCGATCTGATGAGCATGGACAGCGGTCGCTACTTCATTGGCTGCTTCGTTCAGAAGGGCATGGAACTGGCCTCCTGCTGGGCCCGATTTGTTGCTTTCAAAGAGAGCAACTAATATAACCTTTATTTGTTTTTCGACAAAGTAGTAAATTATGTGCTTGCGTATCCATCTTGATTACCAAGAGGTAAAAAAATAACCACAAAGGGGTAGTGGTAAAAATTGACTGATG
The DNA here is from genome assembly GCA_016783125.1 of Anaerolineales bacterium. GTDB lineage: Bacteria > Chloroflexota > Anaerolineae > Anaerolineales > UBA11858 > NIOZ-UU35. The sequence continues at coordinate 9,292 of JADHXE010000033.1, read as the reverse complement.
AATTATTTCACGCCGGAAAATTTAGCCACAGATGAACACAGATCAACAAAAAAATAGACTAAAAAATCTGTGTTCATCCTATTTATCTGTGGCTCTCTTTTCTTCATCAGTCAAAACTAACCGCCACCCACAAAGAAAAACTTCGTGTCTTGGTGCCTTTGTGGTGTGCGCTCTTGTTTTTGGTAGTGAGTGCAAGCGTAAGTACATAATTCATAACAATGTTTGTTTTTCATAGACTCTTGAGTTGAAGAGAGGATAGACTTATGCAAGAAGCACATCCAAGTTTGCCAGAGTTTGACTATATCAAGCCCAAAACACTGGCTGAAGCAAGTCAGTTTTTAGCTGATCATGCAGGTAAAGCGCGTCCCCTTTTGGGGGGTACAGATATATTCGTGCGCATGCGGGACGGGGTTTGGAAGGATAAATATCTCGTCGATGTCAAAGGGCTGAATGGCACCAATGAAATCGCCTTTGATCCTACTAAAGGGCTAACCATCGGCGCGGCAATGACCATGAACCAGGTCAGCGCTCATCCCGATGTAAAAGAGCACTATGCCGTGCTGGCTGATGCCGTCGATAAGGTGGCCAGTTATCAACTAAGAAGTCGGGCAACCACCGTCGGGAATATATGTAATGCGTCCCCAGCCGGGGACACTATTGGGGCTTGTATTTTGCTGGGAGGTGTACTCAATGTTCATGGCGTGGATGGCGTACGGCAAGAGCCGTTGTCATCATTTTTCAAGGGCCCAGGTTCGACAGCCTTGAAACCTGGCGATGTGGTCACATCTCTTGAACTGCCCCTGCCTCCCAAAGGGATGCTGGGCAAATACCTAAAATTGGGCCGCAACAAATCCAGCGATTTGTCGATTATTGGCGTAACTGTCGTGGGTTTCCCGGATGAGAGTGCCGCTTCTGGCTATCGCATGAAACTGGTCCTGGCTTCAGTAGCGCCGGTGCCGCTGGTTGTCGATAAAGTCGAAGAGATACTTTCAACCAAACCGATTGCTGAAGAAAGTATCGCCGAAGCCGCTCAAGCGGCCATGGATACTTGCGCGCCGATTGACGATGTCCGTGCCAGCGCCCGCTATCGCAAAATAATGGTCCGAAACTTATCCCAAAAAGCATTGACAGAAATCTGGAATGAACTCGGAAGGTAAAAAATGGCATATCATAAAATAACACTCACGGTAAATGGTGAAACCGAGCAGATTGACGTTCCATCTAACATGACACTGCTGAAAATGCTGCGGGAACGGCTGGGAAAAACCGGCACGAAAAATGGCTGCTCAGCCGGGGAATGTGGTGCCTGTACAGTAATGATCAACGGAGAGCCTGTCAACAGTTGTATGATCCTGGCTGTCGAGTGTGATGGTCTTGAGATTGTTACAGTAGAAGGATTAGCCGACAATGGCGCGCTCGCGCCCGTTCAGGAAGCGATCATGGAGTCGGGCGGAATTCAGTGTGGATTCTGTACCCCGGGCGTTTTGATTGCATCCCAGGCTCTGCTGAACCGAAACCCCAACCCAAGCGAAGATCAAATTCGCGAGGCGTTGGTCGGTAATTTGTGTCGCTGCACAGGATACGTAAGGATCATCGAAGCAGTGCAAGAAGCCGCGCAGATGCAATAGGAGACTCCTCATGACTACAACTGTAATCAACGAAAAAATTCCAGCACCCGTCGGTGAGAGCAAACCTCGCCTGGAAAATCGTAAAAAAGCAACCGGCGCGGCGATATATGCGGATGATATACAGTTCGGTAACGGATTGCTTCATGCCCGCATTTTACACAGCCCTCATCCCCATGCGCTGATTAAATCAATCGATGTGAGTAAGGCGGCAGCCCTGCCTGGTGTGAAAGCTGTTGTTACCGGCGATGATTTCCCCGGATTCATCGGCCTCTATCTCCAAGACCGCCACATCTTTTGCCGTGATCGCGCTCGCTATGTTGGCGACCCAATCGCCGGTGTCGCTGCCACAAGCGAAGAAATCGCTGTAAATGCCCTTGAGCTGATTGATGTTGAATACGAAGTCCTGGAACCGGTGGTGAACCCCGAATATGGAGCCAGCCCTGAAGCACCCCTGTTGCATCCCGACTTGAGTGAATATGAGGTGGCCAGTTTTATTCTCCCTCAAGCAGGGACGAATATTTCCAACCTCTTCAAAGTCCGCAAAGGTGATGTCGAAAGCGCCTGGGAAAAATGTTCTGCTATCGTAGAACACAAATACCGCATCCCCCACATTCAACATGTGCCTATCGAGCCCCATATTGCCATAGCCCAGGTAGATGAAACCGGTGAGATCACACTTTGGGGCAGTTCACAATCCCCATTTGCCCAGCGCAACCTGATCGCGCAAGCTTTAGGTATCTCTCAGAGTGATATGCGCGTGATCGCGCCGTATGTAGGCGGCGGGTTTGGCAGTAAAGCTGGCGTCAGCATGGAGGCATTGGCAGTTGCCATTGCCACAAAGGTCAGAGGCCGTCCAGTCAAGCTGCTTCTGACCCGCGAAGAAGAATTCTACACAGCCTTTGTCAGGCAAGAGTTGATTTCTTATTTTAAGATGGGTTGCGATGAGAATGGCAATATCCTCGCCATGGAGAACACCTTCTACTGGGGCGGCGGGGCTTATACAGAATATGGCGTCAATGTCACCCGTGCGGCTGGATACAGCAGCACCGGTCCATACGAAGTGCCCAATGTCAAGACAGATAGCTTATGTGTCTACACCAATCACCCTGTCGGCGGGCCGATGCGTGGGTTTGGCATGCCAGAAATGCATACCGGCCTGGAGCAGTGCATCGATGATCTTGCGCACAAGGCTGGAATTGACCCGGTTGAAATTCGCCGTCTAAACTGTGTCAAGGACGGCAGCATACTGGTGACTGGCAGCAAAATGCATCCCACAGGATTACCCCAGTGCATCGAGGAAACGTCCAAAGCCATCCAGTGGGGGCAGAAAGCCCCAGCCAGCGCGCCCAACAAACGGCGCGGCAAGGGCACCGCTATCATGTGGAAAGCGCCAGCCATGCCGCCCAACGCCGGTTCGAGCGCCTGGGTGGAGTTAGCTGAGGATGGAACCGTCAATGTGGGTCTTGGCGGGCAGGACCTTGGCCAGGGAACTTTCACGGTGTGTGCCCAAATGGCCGCTGCGGCCTTGGGTGTGCCCTACGAATCTGTGCGTGTAGCCACTCCAGTTGATACGCGCTACAGCCCTTATGAATGGCAGACCGTGGCCAGCCGACTCACCTGGAGTATGGGTAATGCTGTTGTCAATGCTGCCAAGGATGCCAGACGCCAGGTTTTAGAATTGGTTTCCGAGGCCTGGGATGAAGAGCCAGAAAATCTGGATATTCGCAATGGTGTTGTCGTATCGTACAAGAGCGAACAAGAACAGCCTCTGAAAGATATCGTCATCTACGGTTTACCAAAACCAGATGATCAGGGCTGGATGGGCGGCCCCATCATCGGGCGCGGCAAATTTATGCCCACTTATGTGACCGGCCTGGACCCAGAAACTGGGCAAGGGGAACGGGCTGTAGTCCACTATACGACAGGCGCTCAGTCCGTAGAGTTAGAAGTTGATCTGGATACAGGCCAGGTTGAAGTGCTGCGCGGCGTATCCGCTTTTGACGTTGGCAGGGCCATCAACCCGGCCCTGGTCGAGGCGCAAATGGAGGGCGGCTTTGTTCAAGGTTTGAGTTCGGCGTTGTTCGAGGAGATGAAAATGGTGGATGGCTTCATGCAGAATCCCAGTTTTGTGGATTATCGCATTGCAACCACGACGGACGCCCCCTCAGAAATGGAATCTATCATAGTCGAAGTGCCTCAGGATGATGGTCCCTGGGGCGCGCGCGGCATTGGCGAACACTCGATGGTGGCAACCGCAGCAGCAATCGCTAACGCGATCTATGATGCTGTGGGCGTGCGCATGGATGGCCCGCCATTTAGCGCAGAAAAAATATACCTGGCCATGTTGGATGCCGGGATTGTGGAATAACACCCAGTGTATCTTTTCAAAATTCCGGGATGCCAGACTTCCGAAGTCTACGGGAAACCGCCAGAGCGAGGGATGTGTCTGTGAGACTTCGGAAGTCTTCCCGATTCTTTGAGAAGATACCGCCCAGTATGATCCTGATTACAGGTGCGGCTGGGAAAACCGGTCGAGCAGTGATCCAGGCCTTGAGCGCCTTGGGAGCCTCCGTGAGAGCATTCGTGAGGCGCGAAGAACAAATTCCCATTCTCGAGGCGCTATGGGTAGATGATGTTTGGGTGGGTGATTTGCTCAACTCCCAAGCAGTTGAGCAGTCCCTCCAAGGGGTTCGGGCAGTCTATCACATCCCCCCGAACGTCAGCCCTTATGAATTCAGGATTGGCCAGTTGATCATTTCCGCGGCTCGATCCTCGGGTGTAGAACAATTTGTTTTTCATTCGGTGATGCACCCCCAAACTGAGTCCATGCCGCACCATTGGCAAAAACTCCGCGTTGAAGAATCCTTATTCGAATCTGGCTTGCCCTTTACCATCCTTCAGCCAACGGCTTATATGCAGAATTTGCTTGCACATTGGGACAGGATCATCGATCAAGGAATCTATCCCGTGCCGTATTCGAAAGAAGCGCGCTCATGCCTGGTCGATTTAAATGATGTCGCCGAAGTGGCTGCCAAAGTTCTCACCGAACCTGGACATATTGGCGCTACCTACGAACTGGTGGGCAGCCGGGCTTTGAGTCAAACAGAGATTGCGCAAATTTTGAGTGAAGGGCTGAACCGAGCAGTGGATGTGCAAGAGATATCTGTGGATGTTTGGGAAGCTGGAGTTCGAGAAGCCGGCATGGGTGAATATCAGATCGCTACCTTGAAGAAGATGTTTGCTTATTATGATCGTTTTGGCTTTCAGGGTAATTCGAATGTGCTTGCCTGGCTGCTTGGCAGGGAGCCAACATCATATGAAGCGTTTGTCCAGCGATATGTCAATTTTGAAGTATGATATAGAATTACCCGACAAAGTTTGCGCGCCTCGCGAGAATTTTTGAACCGCGAAGACGCGAAGTGCGCAAAGAAAGAATATATAAGTGTGCGCGCAAATGTTGTCATTTTCAAGCCGCCCGCCGGGAGCTAAAGTTGCCCGGCTGATAGCCGAAGGATGCTGAAGCGCCCTGGTAGTCCGTTTCAACGGACTTGAGCTATGAGCCCGATGGTTCACCATCGGGCGGCGTTGACAACATTTGCGTGCTCACAGATATAAAAAAACTTCGCGACCTTCGCGTGTCGCCACAGGCGTGCAAAGCATTCGCGGTAATATTTTTGGTTGCGGCAGGAGGCCGCGTTGTGAGTGTATTTTTATTCCGTATTGCGCATTTAGGAATGTTACGGAATACGAAATACGGAATACGTTGAAACAAAATCAGGAGTTTATATTTATGAAGCCACCTCCCTTTGAATATTATGCCCCTACGACAGTTGAAGAGGCTGTCGCGCATCTGGCTGAACATGGCTATGATGCCAAACCCCTGGCCGGTGGGCAAAGCCTGATCCCGATGATGAATTTCCGCCTTGCTCAACCTGCAATATTGGTTGATTTGAATAATATTGCTGAGCTGTCTTTTATTCGCCCCGAAGATGATGGCGGTTTGTCGATTGGCGCTATGACGCGCCACCAGATGGTCGAGAAAGATGCACAGGTTGTTGAGCGTGCGCCGCTGATCAACGAAACCATGCCAAAGATCGCCACCAGCCAAATCCGCAGCCGCGGCACTTTTGGCGGCAGCCTGGCTCACGCCGACCCGTCCGCCGAACTTGTTGCTGTCAGCGTGGCGTTGGATGGCAATTTTAAGGTTGTTGGCCCGCAGGGCGAGCGCTGGGTCCCCGCTAATGAGTTTTTCCTGGGTCTGTTTACTTCGGTCTTGGAACCGGAAGAATTATTAGTCGAAATCAATCTGCCGCCGTTCCCGGAGCGTACCGGCTGGTCGTTGATGGAGATCGCCCGCCGGCCGCACGACTTCTGTTTGATTGGTGTGGTTGCTGTGCTGACGTTGGATGAGAAAGACCAGTGCCAGCAGGCTAAGCTGGTCTATTTGAGCGCCGGGGATGGTCCCGTGGAAGCTCATCAAGCTGCTGAGTTACTCAAAGGGCAAGCGCTTACTGCAGAAGCTATCCAGGCCGCGGCCGAAACTGCTGCCAGTGCTGACATCGATCCCAGCAGTGATATTCACGCTACTGCAGAATTCCGCCGTCACTTAGCCAATGTGTTAGCTCGCAGAGCTTTGGGTGAAGCCCTCGAGCGGGCAATATCCAATACCCAATAGCCAATACCTGATATTAGATATTGGGTATTGGTGAGTTAGGAGATTTTGTTATGAGTGATTTATTCGATGTGGCAATCACTGTCAATGGCATCCTGTATGAGCGTGAAGTCGAACCCCGCCTACTCCTGAGCGATTTCCTGCGTCACGATCTTGGCCTGACGGGAACCCACGTTGGTTGTGAGCATGGGGTCTGTGGGGCCTGCACGATCTTATTCGATGGGGACCCTGTCAGGTCTTGTCTTATGTTTGCCGTACAGGCTCAGGGCCACGAGGTGCTCACCGTGGAGGGTCTTGGCGCCATCGATGACCTGCACCCCATCCAGGAAGCCTTCTGGGAGGCTCACGGGTTGCAGTGTGGGTTCTGTACCCCAGGTTTTCTCACAACCCTAGTGCCCTTCTTGGAAGAGAATCCTGACCCCAGCGAAGAAGAGATCCGCGATGCGATTTCGGGCAATCTCTGCCGCTGCACGGGCTACAAACATATTGTCGATGCAGTCAAGTTAGCTGCTGAGAAGATGCGAGCGTAACAGGAGTGGAGCCGTGACAAAAAAGTATATTGGAAAAAGAATAAAACGAAACGAGGACCCGCGCTTACTGACCGGACAGGCCCTTTTTGTTGATGATGTAGATATTCCAGGTATGCTGCACGCCGCTTTTGTGCGCAGTGATTACGCCCATGCGCGTATCCTCAGCATTGATACTGCAGAGGCTCGTGAACGTACCGGGGTTGTAGCGGTCTATACAGCCGAGGATATGGGTGATGAATGGGAATTAGGCCCCCCGTTGGTATCCCCTCCTCCAACCCTCGAAGATGTTATCTTCCACTCTCGCCGACAGGCTCCTCTGGCAAAGGGTAAGGTTTGTCATGCTGGCGAGGCCATCGTAGTGGTTATTGCTGAAAGTCGCTATATTGCTGAGGACGCTGTCGATGATATTTATGTTGATTATGAACCCTTGCCTGTGGTTGTCGATATAGAAAAGGGGCTTGAAGCGGATAGTCCCCTCGTCCATGACGATATGGAATCGAACCTGGCTGCTCACATCCATCAAACAAAGGGTGACTACGAAGCAGCTAAAGCCAAGGCAGACTTGGTGATCAAAAAACGCATCGTTATCGACCGTGGAGCAGCAGTTGCCATGGAGAATCGCGGCATTGTTGCCCATTGGGAGGAGAAGAGTCAACATTTGACGATGTGGGACACCACCCAAGCGCCGATTCCTATTCGTAATGGTACTGCGGCCAGATTAGGCTTATCAGAGAATCAGGTGCGGGTGATTGCCCCCTTCCTTGGGGGTGGATTCGGCCCGAAGATGATGATGTTCTACCCCGAGGAGATGTTACTCCCCTGGATTTCGATGAAGCTGTGTCGGCCTATCAAATGGATTGAAGACCGGCGAGAGAATTTTTATGCCACTACTCAGGAACGCGGACAGATTCATGATGTTGAGTTAGCTTTGGCCAGCGATGGGCGGATTTTAGGCTTGAAAGATGATTTTCTACACGATACCGGCGCCTATGACCCCTATGGTCTGACAATACCGCTCAACACCCAGTGTCACGTGTTGGGGCCTTATAAAACCGATAACTTTTCATCGGAGACAAGGGTTGTCTTCACTAATAAGACGATTGCCACCCCCGTGCGTGGGGCTGGTCGTCCGCAAGGCGTCTTCGTGATTGAGAGGATGTTGGATCTAGCCGCCAAAGAATTTGGTATCCACCCGATAGAAATCCGCAAGCGTAATTTTATCCCTCCCGAGGCCTTCCCTTATAATCATGAGATCATCGACCAGGCCTTTGTTCCCCTTGTTTTGGATAGCGGCAATTACAAGCCTGTGATCGAAAAAGCGGCTGAGATGATCGGATACGATCATTTTGTGAAAGAAGAGCAACCGCGTCTGCGTGCAGAAGGCAAGTATGTGGGAATCGGCATTCTGCCCTTTATCGAGACAACAGGCGTGGGTCCCTATGAGGGCGCTCGGGTTCAGATAGAACCGAATGGAAAAGTTATTTTAGCAACGGGAATTGGTACACAGGGACAAGGACACTTTACTTCTTTCGCCCAGATTGTTGCTGAGCAGTTAGGTGTTGATGTGACAGATGTGCGTGTTATTACCGGCGACACATCAGAATTTCATTGGGGCACGGGCACCTTTGCAAGCCGCGGCGCAGTAGTCGCAGGGAATGCAATTCACGCAGCAGCCTCCCGTGTGCGTCAGAAAGTGCTGGAACTCGCCAGTAAGATTTTGGAGACACCGAAAGAAGAGCTTGAACTTGAAGGTGGCGAAGTGCGTGTCGCAGATATCCCCAGTCAATCTGTTACCTTGGGCGAGTTGGCTGCTCTGGCCAACCCCTTGCGTGGTGCTGTTGAACCGGGTACAGAGCCTGGGTTAGAGGCAACCGATTATTTTGGCCCCAAATATGGAGCCATTGCCTTTGGAACCCACGCCATGATCCTCGAAGTTGACCCCGAAACCATGATGATCGAAATCAAGCGTTATGTGACCGTGGAGGACTGCGGTACCGTGATCAATCCACTGATCGTGGATGGACAGATCCATGGTGGTGTATCGATGGGAATCGGCAATTCCTATTATGAAAGATTACATTTCGATGAAGGTGGTCAATTATTGAATGCATCTCTGGCGGATTATCTGATCCCGACTTCAATGGAAATGCCCCTGCGCATTGAAATCGGGCATACGGAAACGCGTTCCCCATTAAGCGAGTTGGGCACCAAAGGTGTTGGCGAAGCTGGCGCGATTCCTGTGCCTGCTTGTTTTGCTCAGGCACTAGAAAACGCCCTGGGTGAATTTAATCTGGAAGTTCTCGAGATGCCACTCAGCCCGAACAGGCTGTTTGAATTGTTGCAACGATCGTAGAGAATAGTTATGGATCAACCTTCTAACTCGGGTTGAATTGCGATGAAACCAGATGGGCGCATTTCATTCCAGTGGAAGTAATCCCGGGAATAGGGGTGTGCGGGGGGTG
>JADHXE010000276.1 GCA_016783125.1 Anaerolineales bacterium | reverse complement strand
GCTCCGAAATTTGGGGGTGGGGGCGTAGTGTACACTCCGCCCCCACCCCCAAATTTCGGAGCAATCTTCCCTTCGGTAGTGTAACTTGACATTGTCAAAGTAGTCAGGAAAACTTTAAGAATAAATTAGAACATATGTGCTAGAATTGGAATTCCAACAAGAGAGGCACCCCAACTCTGATAGGTGTGAGGTGCCTCTAAGTGTCTTATCCACCCGAGGGTAGAGTCCGACGCGCGTATAATCAGTAGACCGCAGCGCTAGAGTAGAAAACACTTGTTTGCTAACGATATTTCTCACTACCATTGCGGTCTACTGATTATACCAAATCTGAGCTCTCAAAAACCGTTTGGCTTGGTAATGAAATTATCAGCAAGCTCTAATATGGGAAAAGTGTTTTTTGTGTATAATCCGCCGCTGTCTGGAGCCACCCTCCGGAACATTTATATAGAAGGAGTTACGAATGACGAAAGTGATAATCATACAGGGTGGCAGTCTGGAAAGCTATTACGAACAAACCATGGATTATTTACACGCTAAGTACCATACTTACCCCTCAAACCTTCTCGACCTTCCAATATCCCCGGAAGATGCCAGTCGCATGGGATACTATGAGAAACTAGCTCAAAATATCGCCGCGGAAGCAGATATCGATGATAGCGTGCCATTGGGTAAGTTAGTAGTGTGATCATCTACAAAACTCAATCATGCACCATAGCAATCCAGTATCGACCATCGAAAAACGGTGGTCGTTTTTTTTCGGGGGCTATTCTTATCTTCCTTGTTGGAAAATCTAAGTAAATCTACATTGCCAGGACGGATAAGTTTTGGTAGATTTTAGGAGATTTTTACATATTCTAAAAATGATAGCTTTGTCATTACAATGCGAGGAATAATCCATGCTCCGTAAGCGTATCCAGTTGGGCCTGGTTCATGTGGCCATCACGATGACCCTGGTTCCAATCAACAGCACACTCAATCGAGTGATGATTAAAGAACTGTCTATTTCGGCAACGTTGGTTGCGTTGATGGCTTCGCTCCCATATTTGATATCGCCTATCCAGGTATATATTGGATCTCATTCGGACCGCAACCAGTTCTTTGGGTTGCGGCGTACGCCCTATATCCTGCTGGGGTTGATTTTATGCGTGGCCGGTGTCTCTTTATCCCCCTATGTGGCCTTTGTGCTGGCTGAGAATTTCTGGCTTGGCATCCTTGTGGGGATCATCGCCTTTGGCGCCTGGGGGATGGGCTATAATCTGGCGGCAGTTTCATATCTATCCTTGGCCTCGGAGATCTCTGGCAAAGAGGGGCGCGGCAGGACAATCGCGTTGATGTGGTTCATGATGATCGTCAGCATCATCCTGACTTCGATAACCCTCAGCCAGATGGTCGATCCGTATACCCCCCAGGCTTTGAAAACATCTTTCCAATGGATCGGTGGGACGGCCTTTTTCTTGGGCATGATCGGGCTGCTCTGGCTTGAGCAACGGGAGACAACTGCTGACGCGGAAGCGGATGCAGACACGGAATCACGTCATTCATGGCTTCAAATGACCCAGGCGGTCTTGAGCAACCCTCAGGCACGCCGGTTCTTCTGGTACCTGATCTTGCTGCTTGTGGCCATCTTGGGCCAGGATATTCTTCTGGAGCCCTTCGCCGGTGAAGCCTTTAATATGTCCGTGACAGAAACAACACGCATTACCTCCATTTGGGGCGTCTTCGTTTTGATTGCTCTGTTGTTGACGGGCTGGCTGGAAACCCGCTTTGATAAACGCTCTCTGGCAGCCTGGGGTGGCTGGGCGGTGCTAGCCGGTTTCCTGATGATCACGTTAAGCGGAATCCTCCTTCAATCTGGCGTGTTCTATGCGGGATTGGTAATGTTGGGGTTGGGAACCGGAGTATCTACGGTCTCGAATCTGTCATTGATGTTAGATATGACCATCGATGGGCAAGTTGGCCTGTTCATTGGAGCCTGGGGGATGGCCAATGCGATCTCGAGGTTGATCGGCTCGATTTTAGGTGGTGCTGTTCGTGATGTTGTCCGCCAGGTGACAGGCGATCCTATTTTGGGGTATATCATGGTTTTTGGAATGATGGGCATCATGGTATTGATCACACTGATCATGTTGAGGCAGATCGATGTGAATGCATTTCGCAAGCAAGCTGAGGACATCTCGGTTGTGGAGCGCGCCGCGCTTGCAGGGGATGCGTAAACAATTGCAACCGCTCAGCCATGGAATAGATTTGCCCGAAAAAAGGGTGTGCGCAGGGGGCATCCCTGCGCACACCCTTTTTTCGAGAGCTTCCCTTTCTGGCTGGGTAATTACAAATAATTGTTTTGTTGGAGAGATATATGACTCCTGAATGGATGAGTTTGAGTGAGATCGCCAAAGAATTAGGGGTTCATCCCAGTACGGTTCGCAATTGGGCCGACCAGGGAAGTATTCCAGTTCATCGCACCCCTGGCGGGCACCGTCGTTTCCGCCGTGACGAGGTCGAACTCTGGCGGCTGGCTCACCAGGCAAGTACACCAGATGAAGCTCAGCTGGTGGTGAAAACAGCCTTACAGCGCACGCGCCTGCATATTGGTGAAGGTATATTGGAGAAAGAGTCCTGGTACAAAAAATTGGACCAAGATGCGCGCCAGCAATACCGTCTCAGCGGGCGCTCGATGATGCAGGGGCTGAGCGCGTTTCTGGCCTCGGAAAACGACGATGGCGCAGAAGCCGAGGCGCGCGCCCTGGGGTACGAGTATGCTGTTAGGGCGCGCAGATATGATTTAAGCATTATGGAGGCTGCGCAGGCTTTCCTGTTCTTTCGGACCAGTCTCTTAGATGCCATGTATGGTGTTTACGAGTCGGCTTCGGTACATTCTCCGTACGCCTGGAGCAATCTATTTCGGCGCATCACAGTTTTTACAGACCGCGTCATGATGACTCTTCTAGAAACCTACACAGCCTTTGATCGTACGAATAGTTAACCCCTGCACCCCTTGTGTGTGCGCAAAAGATGTCAGGAAAAAATCCGGAAAAATCTCTGACATCTTTTGTGGTAAGATTCCGGCATCAAATTATTGCGTTGAGGATGTATGGACGATAAGATTACAATCATCGAGGGGCCTTCACCAACTTTCGAGTTGATCCCCGATATCTGGGTGCATGGGTTGGTAGAAGGCTCTCTACAAGCTGAAGTTGTTGCTACTCGTTTACGAACTTTTGATGGCGGTGAGCTCGTTGACCGTTGTCAAAGAGCCTGGCGGAAGCAGCAAACCATTTACTTAGAATACCGAACATCTGATGGCTTGCCGGATGAAGTGCCTATCGTGGCTGCCCGCAATCACCATGCCGAAGAAGGCGAAGTGTTGCTCTTATGGGTGCGTTTCCCTGATGACAGCATCGAAATCGGTATCGATTACGCAGACGATGATGATTTTCTAAGTGATGAAGATGACTGGGATTTGGATGATTTCTAACTCCCCATGATTGATATAAGCGTTGAACAAGAGACCCGGCCTCAGGATGAGGCCGGGTCTTTGGGTAAGTGATATGGGTGCGTTTCATTCCAGTGGAAGTAAACCCGGAAATAGAGGTGTGCGGGGGGTCGCAATGCCAGAGGCACGCAAAGCGAAGCGCCCCCGCACACCCCTATTTCCGGAACTTTTCCGCTCGTTTGAAACACACCCAAGTGATATATCTGAGGGAGTGTCTGATGGAAGTTTCAACTACTGTGCTCAAAGAACGCAAAGATGGCGTGCTGACCCTGACTCTCAATCGCCCTGAACGGGCTAATGCCTTCAATAACGAGATGACAAAGACATTGCAGAAATCACTCAAAGAAGCGGGGCGAGACTCGGCTGTGCGATGTGTCGTGCTCACGGGGGCAGGGAGATCTTTCAGCGCCGGCCAGGATCTGGGGGAGGTTGAGCATGCCCAGGCTGTTAATTATCGATCACATTTGCAGCAGACTTACAATCCCCTGGTGATGCAACTACGACGCCTGGAGAAGCCGGTTCTGGCAGCACTCAAGGGGGCTGTGTCCGGGGCTGCGCTGGGGATCGCATTGGCCTGCGATCTGCGCGTCGCTGCCGATGATACAAACTTCACCGTGGGTTTCCTGAGAGTTGGGTTGGTTCCCGATTCGGCGGTTTCATTGCTTTTGCCCGCAGTGGTGGGTCTGGGGAAGGCCAGCGAATTAGCCTTTACAAACACGCCATTCACTGCGCAGCAAGCTCTGGAGTGGGGTTTGGTCAACCGAGTGGTTCCTCGCCAGGATATCGAAACGCGAACCACCGAATGGGCCGCGGAGCTCTCCCAGGGACCATTGGATGTGATGGGGCTGAGCAAACGCGCCTTCAATCGCGCCGTGTTGCCCAATTTAGAGGATGTATTGGATTATGAGGCTCACCTGCAAGCAATAGCCCAGCATGGATCCGAGCATAAAGAGGGGATGCAGGCTTTTCTGGAGAAACGGCCGCCGAATTTTGATGGTCATAGGTAGAGAAGCGCCGCGGAGCGGCTCACAAAAGGTTACAACGCAGAGCGTGGTAACCAGAGGAAAGAGCGTAGTAACGAGATACTTCTTGCTCGTTCCACTGCTCCGCGGTGGAACGCTTGTGGGGACGTTCCACGTCCCGCAGAGGAGTGCGGAGTGTTTATGCAGTTGGACACGACGCAGAGCATCGTATCCAGAAGAAAGTTACCACGCGGAGCGTGGTAACGAGATAATGGCGAGATAATGACGAGAGAATAATGGCGAACCTAGCGGGTCATAAGATAGAGCGCGCCCGCGGCCAGGAATATGAAGTATCCTCCTGAGATGGCGATGGCTTGCAGGGTGTCGCTGTTGTCACGTTGATCGGCAATAAATTGGTTTGGATGAATGCCGCTGACGCCCAGCAGTGGCCCGCCAAACCAGGTGAATAAAGTACCACCGATCAGCCCGCCGACATGCCCCCAGTTATCGATACCCGGGGAAAGCCCGATGATCAAGTTGATCGCTGCTACTTGAACAATTCTGCTCAGGGCGGCGCGGGAAATTGGCTCCCCAAAGAACGCTCGATTTTGATAAACGAAGATTCCATGCGCGCCCAACAGCCCGAAGATAGCCGTCGATGATCCCAGCGAGGGGGCCTGAGTGAACATCATCGAGAAGACATTGCCTGCAAAACCGCTGATCAAATATAGCGATAGAAAACGCCAATGCCCGAAGTTGTTCTCCAGGCGCGGGCCGAACAGGTACAGCGCATACATATTGAAACCGATATGCACTAGCGAACCGTGCAGTAGAACCGGCGTGATCAATCGCCAAAGCTGACCGGCTACGATGAGTTCGTTCACCTTGAGACCCAAAGCTGCTGGTAAGTCATATCCCAGCATATTGTCGGTTCCCATTTGAAGGAGATAGACGATGACGGTCAACCCCAGCAGCGTATAGGTCACTAATGGCGTTGAGGGAGTCTTTGGGGGCTGACTCCCCCCTCGGGGAACAGGAACACGCGTAACGTTAGAATTTGAAGCATCCGGTTGGGGTTGTTGGGAATATTGATCGTTCACAGGGTAACCTTTCGTTGATCTACACGATGATGTTCAGCGTGAATAATGGCTTCGATGGCATCCACCGCTTCATCTAATTGGTCATCCCGGTTCAGGATCACGTAATCGAACTCATCCACGCGGTCAAGTTCTTTACGGGCAGTGGCGATGCGTAATTTTAGCTCATCGAGTTTCTCAGTTTTGCGGGCTTTGAGTCGATTGACAAGCTCTTCTTCGCTCTCGGTGGTCAAAAAGATCAGCACGGCTTCAGGGCATAACTCGCGGATGGTAGCAGCTCCCTGTACATCCAGCCGCATGACAACATCCTTGCCGCTGGCCAAGGCCTCGCGCACCTGGATTTTGGGGATGCCCTTGAAATCATTGTAAACGTAGGCGTATTCCAGCAGCTCGTTCTTTTCGATCATCTCGGCGAATTCATCCTTCGTGTAGAAGAAATAATCCACGCCGTGGGTTTCTTCCGGGCGAGGGGGCCGGGTGGTGGCCGTGATGACGAAATGGAATGGCAGGCTGCGCGTTTTCATACGGTCGACAACCGTGTCCTTGCCGACACCAGAAGGGCCGGAGATTACGATCAGCAAAGGCTCAGGTTTATGTACCTGGAATTGATTCATATCATGGGTCATGGCAACCTCCAAACACTCGGATTATAATATGGAAAACGCA
>JADHXE010000275.1 GCA_016783125.1 Anaerolineales bacterium | reverse complement strand
GAGCGGGGTGTGAAACACCCCGCTCACCCCCAATTTCCGGGCTTCTCGTTGTCAATTGCGTAAGTCCAAGAAAAAAACAGCATGAGTGATACCTTACTCGAGATCAAGAACTTGCGTAAACTCTACCGCGTTCCCCGGGGAATCGCGGGCTTATTGCGCCGTCAACCTCGCAAGTGGGTTCATGCTGTGGATGGGATTTCATTCGAAATGCGCCGCGGAGAAATCCTGGCCCTGGTGGGGGAATCGGGTTCAGGGAAAACTACAACGGGCTTATGCATCCTGGGATTAAAACGCCCCAGCAAAGGTCAAATCCTGTTCGAGGGAGAAGATGTCAACGAGCTGGCATCCGGCCGGAGGTGGAAAGATCTCCGCCGTCGGGCACAATTGATCTTCCAGGACCCCTATGAATCCCTCAACCCACGCCAGACTGTCTTCGAGGCAGTCGCTGAACCTCTAGAGGTACATCACCTGGTTTCAAGCAAGGCAGAAAAATTCGCCCTGGTCAAAGAAAAAATAGAAGATGCCGGATTGAAACCAGCCGAAGACTTCTTCCACCGCTACCCCCAGGAGCTATCGGGGGGGCAGCGCCAACGCGTGGTGATTGCCAGCGGATTGGCTTTAGACCCTCATCTCTTAGTTGCCGATGAGCCTGTCTCTATGTTAGATGTCTCCATTCGGGCAGAGATACTCAATCTGCTTTTAGAATTGCGAGATAATCAAAATATCGCTATGCTCTACATAACCCATGATCTGGCTACGGCGGCGTACGTGGCGGATCGCGTGGCTGTCATGTATTTGGGAGTGATCGTTGAAATAGGCCCCGCGGAGGTTGTTCTTGATAAACCTTTCCATCCATATACCCAGGCCCTGTTATCCGTGATTCCGTCAACCAGGCCAGAAAATCGAGGAAAACGCATTGTCCTCGAGGGGGATCCTCCAGACCCGATTGACTTGCCCAGCGGCTGCCGTTTCCACCCGCGCTGTCCGGTGGTCATGGATGAATGTCGCCATCAAGTCCCAGCACTGCAAAAACAAGAAGACCAACACTACGTGATGTGCGGCCTCGCGACCGGCGCTTGGGAAAATTGACCTGAAAGAATTATCACACCTGCTTGACACGAGCATTTACTTCTTATATACTGTTCGTACAGAGAACAATAACTTCACTCATTGAACAACTATTCGTTTAGTACCTATCCTAAAATTACCGGCAGCTTTCCATAGCTGCCCTAAGTGGGCTGGGTTTCTATACCCAACGCTCAACGAACAATTCATGAGTTTTTTCGTCAGGAGGAAGAAATGAACAAAAAGTTCCTAGTATTTCTAACACTGTTCATCGCGCTTTCGTTGATGCTTGCAGCTTGTGGCCCTGATACTGCCCCATCAGCAGAACTGCCGACAGATACTGGCAAGGTGGTACTGCACACAACTGCTGAAGGGCATGCTGCAGATTGCTTGAACCCGGCCTATTGCTGGATTCCGTATAATCTCTGGGAGGTCACCTACGACACCCTGGTGGATTGGGGCGGCATCGGTGAGCCTGTCCGGGGACGCCTCGCAGAGAGTTGGGAAATATCCGCTGACGGCTTGATCTGGACCTTCCACCTTGTTGATTTGGGGAATATCAGCTTCCACGATGGCACTCCCCTGACCTCGGAGGATGTGGCTTGGGCGATCAACTATGTTGCCTACAATCCCGGGCTTTCATGGCTGCTCTGGACCAAAGTTGGGGAGAATTTCGGCGCTGTGGCTACAGATGATCGCACCGTTGTGCTGACTCTAGATGAAGCCACTAATCCCGATGCCTTCCTCAGCAGCCTGGTATATGTTTACATCCTGCCGCGCCATATCTGGGAGCAGTACGATTGGACGATCTTCTCCTTTGAGAATGAAGACGTTATCGGCACAGGCCCATTCATGTTTAATGAGTGGGTACCTGGACAGCACCTGATCCTGGATGCCAACCCCAACTATTGGGGAGGTAAGCCATCGGTTGACCAGATCATCATTCAGGTTTACACCACGCCAGATGCCCAGGTGCTGGCATTGGACAGTGGAGAAGTCAATCACATCACCGATGTCCCGGCCAATTTCGTTGACCAATTGGATGGCAATCCAGATATAACCGTCATCAGCAGGCCGCCAATGTACGAATATCACCTATTCTTCAATATGTGGGATGGTGGCATAACGCACCCCGCGCTGACCGATTTGCGCGTGCGCCAGGCCATCGCCCACGCCATTGACAAAGAACAACTTTTGGATGTGGTTTTCCAGGGTCGTGGTGTAGCCTCCAATAGCATGTGGGACGGCGGGGCGCGCTTCGATTATTGGGCGCCTCCTGACATCAAGTCATATTCCTTCGACCTCGAAGAGGCCAAGGGCATCCTCGAAAATGCGGGCTACAAAGACACTGATGGGGATGGCATCCGAGAGATGAATGACGGTTCTGGCCAGCCCCTAACCTTCCGCTTCTACTTCGATGCCGGTCAGGCTAACCACTTACCCTATGCCGAAACCATCGCCAACTGGCTCTCTGATATTGGCATCGGAACGGAGCTAGAGGCCCTCGAGTCGCTAACGTTGACCGAAGCAGCCCTTGCGGGTGATTTCGACCTCATCCTCTACCTGTATGGCTTCGAGTGGGATCCAGAATACCAGTTACTATCCCTGACCTGTCTTGGGGTTGATTGGGGCATCAACTTCCCCGGTTACTGCAATGCAGATTTCGATGAGCTTTATGCCGCCCAACACCTGGCACAAGAACGCCAAGAACGACGTGAGTATGTCTATGAGGCGCAGCGCTTGGTCCACAACGAAGTGCCCTGGATACAGCTTGTGCACATCAACTCCTATGAAGCCTACAACAACCAGCTTTTCAACTTCACGATCACAGATTCTCTGTGGCCGGGGTGGGGCTGGTACGGGGTGCAGGGTATTGAACCCCAAAAATAAACTGTCTCAATGAACCTGCATCACGTATGACGAAAGGAGAGAATCATGTTCGAGTATGGATTAGATTTCCTTGACATCTTATTGCTCCTGCTCACTGGAGCAGTGGCGCTCTATCTGTTCTACTGTTTTTACACCCGCTATCAAAAAGAAAAAGAGGCCTATGATATCTACTATATGGTATCGTTCGGCGCATTGCTGTCAGGTTGTGTATTACTGGCCATCTTCGGCTTTGCTGTGCTGGATGATGCCCTCTCAGAGATTATTGGCGCGATAGTACCTGCCGCGCTGGCCTTGGGATTAGTGACTCAATTCACCCCGAAACTTGGAAAAATATTCTTGTATTTCGCGGCGATTGGGTTAGTGCTGATCACCATAACCGCCTTCGCCGCGCCCGATTACGCGGGGTACTTCCTGGTATTGGTTCATCTTGTCTCCGAGCTGCTCATACTGATACTACCTGTTGTAGCGGTTGCCAAAAAGAAAACCCGCGGCGCCTTCATCAGTACCTCCGTTGGCGGATTGCTGTTCTTTATCACCGGTCTGGCATTAGCGATGCTATCAACCGGTATGCTTGGTCTGCTGACTGGATATATTGCCATGCCGATCCTGCTGGCACTATCCCTGGTCTTGTTCTTAATGATACTGTTCTTCGCCTACGGCTTCGTCAGGGATATCAAGTATCAGACTTCATGATTAGTTTGTAGTGGCGACTTTAGTCGTCCAACGCTGGCTAAAGTCGCCACTACAAACAGCTATTCCCATGGCAGTGCCCAGGATTCATCTACTAAGCAACGAAGAGACAGAACACATCCACAGCATGTCTTTGGACATCCTGGGGCGAGTGGGCATCCATTATGGCTCTCGAAGGGCGCTCGAAATCCTTGAGGGCGCAGGCTGTCAAATAGATTGGGAAGAATTATCAGCGAAAATCCCACCCCAGGTAGTAGAAAAAGCCCTGGAGACACTACCCTCTCAAATCCTGCTGGCAGCTCGAAATCCAGCCCAGGATATCCATGTTCGGGAGGGGATGCTCTTTTATACAAGCGCCGGGCAAAGCCCCTGGTTCCGCGATCTGGATTCACGCGTGCGTCGTGCGGCCACATCGGATGACCTGATCCAATGCACCTGTTTGATCGACGCGCTTGATGAGGTCGAGGAATATACTCCCCTGGTGCTGCCGCAGGATGTTCCGCCGGTCATGCGGGTGCTGTGCAGCTTAGAAATCGTCCTCCAACACACAACCAAACATTTTTTAGGTGGAACAATCGGTGAAGATGTTTTGCCCTTTGCAAAGGAGATGATCGAGGCTGTACTTGGTGATATCGGGCGGCTTTCAGAACGTCCGATTTTTAGCATCGTCCATGAACCAATCAGTCCTCTGCGGAACGTTGGAGAAATGGTGGATCTCACACTGGACTGGGCCCCATATAAAATTCCTATCAGCATGGGAGGTATGCCCTTAGCAGGAGCTACCGCGCCTGTGACTTTAGCCGGAGCCGTCTTGCAAACCAACGCGGAACTGCTTGGCAACATGGTGCTTTTCCAAATAGCCCAACCTTGCTGGCCGATCATTTGGAATGCCTCGGCAGCAACACTGGACATGCGCAGCGGCCGAGCCGCCATCGGGCCTGAAGCTGCGCTGATGTCGGTGGCCCTAATCGAAATGGCAAAATTCTACGGCGTGCCTTGTGCATCCATGGATATCTGCGCTGCTGACGCCAAAGATATCGGTTTCCAAAGCGGGCTAGAAACCATCTTTATGGGCCTGGTGACTGCCCTGGCAGGCGTTAACAACCTGTGGGGGCCAGCTGACATGGATGGCTACACCATGGTGGACCTGGCTCACGTGATGCTATCTATCGAAGCCATCCGTCAGATCGATCGCTTACGCAAGGGTATGGTGATCGACGATGAGCATCTTTTATTGGACACGATCAAAGAAATGCGTTTCAAAGGTGAATACCTGGGACACCCTTCTACGAAGAAATATTTCAGAGAGGAGTATTTACTTCCCGATATCTTCCCGCGAGAGAGCTATGAAAGCTGGCAAACGCGAGGACAAACCGAGGAGCAATTGGCTATCGAGAGAGTCAAAGATATCCTGAACACCCACGAGCCTGAACCGCTGCCAGAAGATGTTTGCAAAGAGTTGGAGCGGATCATGGCTGCGGCAGAAAAGGTATTAGTTGACTGATTTTTTCAACTGCTTCGCTTCCTTCGCGGCCTGGCGGTGAAGACAACCATTTTAGATACTTGCGAACAGGATAAATCGTGAACCTTTACTTACAGCACGTCAACATCCTTACTCCGGATATAGGAGGCACTATCACCTTTTATCAAGAGAAACTGGGCATGAAGCTGGCAGCGCGCTTTTATCAGGAGGGCATCTTTGATATCGCCTTTCTCAGAGATGGGTCTGCTTCTACGCATTTTGCCATCGAGCTAGTTGGGCCGCCCTTCATCGGCTGGATGGAAGATACTTATCAAAAACACGGCCCCATCATGGATCATTTTAATTTCGTGGTTGATGATGTCGATACCTGGTATCAGAAACTCAAGGTCAGTAAAACGGAATTCGTCCAGCAGCCAGAACACTTCCTGGGCGTCAAGGAAATGTACTTCCGCGACCCCTGCGGGGTGATTACAGAGATGATGGCCCTCGATGATCCAAGGCTGATGCCAGCGCTATCGCCAGAATCGCCTGATGGAAAAAACATTGAGTACCGATTACACCACATCTCGATCCTTTGCAACGATATCCCTGCCGTGGAGCGGTTTTATGTCGAAGAGCTTGGTCTGCACACGGTCTTAGAGGCCAGGGAGGATGGCTATATCTTCCTGATCGATCCGCTTGTCCTGGCAGATGAAACTATGACCGCACCCTCGCTTGAGATCATGGGGCCGCCGGGGATCGAGCCGCGCGAGGCAGCTTATTTAGCCAAATACGGCCCTGGCATTGATCACCTTTGTTTTGTGGTCGACGATGTCGATGCCGCCTTCGAAGAGCTTTCGGCAAAAGGAATCCAATTCGATCTGGAACCTATGGAATACGCCGGAAGCAAAATTGCCTACTTTAAAGACCCCAACGGCATCGATATCGAGCTTATGCTGCCTATTCCAAGAGAGCACTTTATTTCGTAAGTGTCTAACGAAGCTACGCCTCAAACCGACAAGTAGATAGTCGGGCTTGAGAAGTATAATAAAGCCAATCCAAGGAGATTGGCTATGTTAACAGCAAAAGAAGTTCTTGAGAACAAAGTATCATTAACTGTTGAATGCGT
>JADHXE010000274.1 GCA_016783125.1 Anaerolineales bacterium | reverse complement strand
TAGACGGTTGTTCCGAATTTTGGGGGTGCGGGTGGGTGGAACCCACCCGCACCCCCAAAATTCGGAGTTTTCTCGCTAAGTTGACTTTATCGAAATAATCAAGGAGTCGAGTCATGTCCATGACACCACGTGAGCGCGTGCTAGCCGCGATCAATCACGAAGAGCCTGACCGCGTCCCGATTGTGATCGGGGTCAGCAATGCAACCGGAATCAAAATGAAGCCTTATCAGGGGATAAAAGAATTGGCCAGCATTGATGCACCAGATCACTATATTTACGAATGGCCGGAACTGGGTACGGCGGAAATCGACGAAGCCACCATGCAGCATTTGCACAGTGACGTGCGCGGCGTCAGGGATATCCATCCCGCGGCAACGCTGAAGCGCAATCGAGAACGCGAAGCGCACAGCCCTTTCGTCGATTCTTGGGGCAGCGGGCAAATGGAAATCGAACCTGGGGTATGGTATCCGGGGGTTCACCCTCTTTCAGAAGCCACAGCCATTGAAGAGATCGAGGCCTATCCTGGCTGGCCAGATATGCGTGATCCTACGCGCGTCGCCCATGTCAAGGAAACAGCCAGACGCCTGGCTAAACAAAATGAGTATGCCATCATGGCCACACCCTGGCTGTTATTCCCATTCGAGCGCGCCCATGCTATGCAGGGTATGGATGTCTTTCTATTGAACATGGCTATGTATCCAGACTTTGCCCAAGCGCTGCTACATAAGATCACCGAGGCGTGCAAATCACTTATGGGTCCCTTTCTCGAGGAACTCGGAAACAATGTCGATATCATCAAGATTGGCGACGACTTGGGAACCCAGGATAGTTTGATGATCTCCCCAAAAATGTATCGAGAGATCTTAAAACCACTCCACGCTGACTTCATCCAATTCATCAGAGAGCGCACCAAGGCTAAAGTTTTCTTCCATACGGATGGCGATGTATTCCCACTGATCCCCGACTTCATTGAGATCGGTGTCGATATTCTCAACCCTATCCAAACAACCGCTGGCAAGATGGCTGATCTGCCTGCATTGAAAAAACACTATGGCAAGAATATCGTTTTCTGTGGGGGGATCGATACACATCGCATCCTGCCTTATGGCACACCGGAAGAAGTGCGCCAGGAAGTGCGCAGGGTCATGCAAACCCTCGGACCTGGCGGCGGTTATATGGTGGCTTCGGTGCACACTATCATGAATGATGTGCCCCCCGAAAATGTGCTCGCTATGATCGATGCCGTGGAGGAATTTGGGCATTACCCCTTAAACAAATAGCATAAAAAACAGGAGTGGATGCGCATGCGCATCCACTCCTGTTTTTTATGCTCGTTCCAACGCTCTGCGTGGAACGCTGGATACCACGCAGAGCGTGGTATCCAGAGGAAGAATTATTCTTTTTCGTATGGCTGACCGTCAGCGGCGGGCATCTGGCCGCGGCCGACGACGCCAGCCAAGGCGACCATTGTGGCGATGTAGGGGAACATCAACATTACTTCGGAGGGGATGGGCACTTTCAAGATAGCCAGTTTAGCCGAGAGGGCATCGAAGAAGCCAAATAGAAGCCCCGCCCCAAAAGACCCAAAGGGGTTCCAGTTCCCGAAGATCATGGCCGCAAGACCGATAAAGCCGCGTCCGGCGGTCATCATTTCGTCAAAACGGCCCACCGAGCCCAGGGTAAAGTAGGCGCCACCAAATCCAGCCATGCAGCCACCTAAGATCACCGATAAGTAACGCGTGCGGAAAACGTTGATCCCCAAGGTGTCAGCAGCTTTAGGGTGTTCACCCACTGAACGGGTGCGCAGCCCCCAACGAGTGTAGTACAGCCCAACGGTCAGCACAATCAAGAAAATATACAGCGCGTAGACGAACATATTGTGCTGGAACATGATCGGCCCGATAAAGGGTATATCAGACAATACCGGGATCTCTATCGTCGGGAAGCGACCAGGATCATTCAAGTGCTGGTATTTCTGCAGGAATTTAGCCGAAAGGAACGAGGTTATCCCGGCAGAAAAGATGTTTATCACCGTGCCTGAGATGATCTGATCGGTTTTGTACTTGATCGAGAGAACAGCATGAATTGCGCCCAGAAGAGCACCGGCAAGCACAGCAGCCAGGAGGCCAATCCAGATATTGGTCACACTGCCTACGAAAGCGCCTGTAAATGCGCCGGTGAGCATCATGCCCTCGATGGCAATATTCACCACGCCGGCGCGTTCGCAAAGGACGCCCGATAGCGCGCCCAGGGTTAGCGGTACGGCTTTGACCAGCGCGCTTCGAAACAGGCCAGCCAGGTTAAGGGAGCCGCCGGAGGTTGCCCAGGTCAAGAAACCGAACAGGAACATCGCTACGACCATACCCAACATCAGGTTGGTGCGTTTGCCAAAGCCGCGTGCCAGTTGGTATCCCCCTACCACAGCACTGACAACGGCCAGGATATTGAGCATTGGTAAGCTGGTAAAAACCCAATTGGGCAATTCCTGCTCTGAACCACCAGGAGTCAACCTGAAGGTAGTAAGCGCATCCGGGCCAATATCCCGGGCAAAAAGCCCCCAAAGCAGGATTGCTAATCCCAGAAAGATAAATCCTATCACTCGCCGGCGGGTCGGGGATACGAATTCCATGTGGTTATTCATCGTTGTTGTTGCCATTATTAGTTACCTCCCCAGCCGCGCAGTGTTACAGCGTCAATATCCATATCGGGTTCTTTCAACCGATATAACGTACGGATAATCGCTGGTGCGGCAATAAAGGCCAGAATAGCCGCCTGCAGAACGGAGATGATATCGATAGGAATGCCAGCAGTAAGCTGCATTTGAATAGCGCCATTGCGTAAGAAACCAAAGAGAATGGCTGCCAGTACCACACCAAGGGGGTGACTCTTACCAATCAGGGCTAAGGCAATAGCATCAAAACCGTACCCCGAGGAGAAGGCCACTGCCAGGTTGTGATTGACACCCAATACTTCGTTGGCGCCAGCTAAACCAGCCAGTCCACCCGACAATAACATGGCCAGGACGGTGCTTTTCACAATACTCATACCGGCATATTTGGCCGCCCTGGGGTTGGCACCAACCGTACGCAGTGTGAAGCCCCAGGTGGTCTTGAACAAGAGCAAGTAAACCAGGTAAGCAAATAACAGCGCAATAAAGAACCCGATATGGAAACGAATCGGATTATCAAAGAAACGGAAAAGTTTGGCCGAATCCTGGATATCCGCGCTCACAGGTATGAAGCCATCTGGGTCTTTTAAGGGGCCGCGCAGCAAAAATTCGCTCAGACGAAAAGCGATGTAGTTCATCATGATCGTGTTGATGACCTCGTGCCCCCCCGTTGTTGCTTTCAACCAGCCAGGGATGAACCCCCACAACCCGCCACCGACAAATCCAGCCAGCAATGAGATTGGGACATGGATGATGGCCGGTAAGCCCTTCAGGAAGATCGCGGCTATAACCGTGGTGGTCGCGCCGATAAAGATCTGACCTTCTGCCCCAATATTGAACAAGCCAACCCGAAATCCCAGGGCCACAGCCAAACCAGCGAAAATATATGGTGTGGATTGAACTAAGCTCTCGAAGAATGGGTTGACCGCCCTGCGGATTGTTTCTGGATCGCCTCCGCGGAACGCATCTATGATTTTGCTCGGATTTCCAACAGACCCATTGAATAAAGCCTGATAAGTTGTCCAGGCAGCATTAGCGCCGATCTTTACTGCTTCCCAGGGTGAATCACTGAAAGCAGCATAAACATCCTCCGATGTCACTGCCACTAACAATCCCCCCAATAACAAGCCTGTAACAATAGCCAAGATCGTGACTGTCAGCGGGCTTTTAGAAATCTCTTCCAGAAAGATCTTGCCAGAATCTTTCTTTTTTGGTTTGCCTTTTTCAGTATCGCTCATAAATGATTCCTTGTCCAACGTTCAACTAATTATCAGCTCTAGTAACTGCTCAAACATCGAAAGAAGGTTCCCCGAAAAATGGGTGTGTGGCGGGCTTGCTTTGCACGCCTATGGCGGCACGCCACACACCCATTTTTCGGGGTATCTCTCCCTTAAGTTTTTTCTGATACAACACCAGCCATCAGCAAACCAACCTGCTCTTTGGTGACATCTTTTGCGTCAACCACGTCAATGATCTCACCACGATACATTACCGCGATGCGATCAGAGAGTTCCATGATTTCATCTAGTTCTGTTGACACTAACAAAATAGCGCATCCATCAGCGCGCTTTTCAATCAAGCGAGTATGGATATATTCGATGGAGCCAACATCCAGACCGCGCGTCGGTTGGGAGGCCACCAGGAATTTGATTGGGCGCGAGAATTCACGTCCAACAATTACCTTCTGTTGGTTGCCGCCCGATAGAGAGCCCACCGGGATAAGCGAACTGGGGGTACGAATATCAAAATTGTTGATGATATCCGCGGCGTTCTCAAGGACCTTTTCCCCCTGGATAATCACTCGCTTCGCAAAGGGTTCCCGGTAATAGGTATTTAGCACCAAATTATTTGCTACCGTTGCTGTCAATACCAGGCCATCTTGTTGGCGATCTTCAGGAATATGCGCCGATCCCAACTCGGTAATTTCACGCGGGGAGTCGCCAGATATGTCTTGCCCTAACAGAGTTACTGTTCCACTAACGGGATGACTTAGCCCTGTCAGCGCCTTGACCAACTCGGTCTGGCCATTGCCCTGAACCCCAGCAACCCCCAGTATTTCACCTGCGCGCACCTCGAAAGAGATATTCTTTACCGCCACATGGTCGATCTCATCGAGAACAACCATATTTTCAACTTTTATTACTACATCTTCTAGCTTAGCAGGAGGTTTATCAATATGCAAATCAACATCGCGTCCTACCATCATGGCCGCGAGAGTATTCTGATCTGCTTCCTGCGGCGTGGTGGAACCAACCACTTTGCCACCGCGAATAACCGTGATCCGGTCGGCGAATTCCAAAACCTCGCGCAGCTTGTGGGTGATAAAAATAATCGACTTACCGTGATCGACCAACGAGCGCATGATGGCAAAAAGTTCGTCTACCTCTTGAGGTGTGAGCACTGCCGTAGGCTCATCCAAGATCAAAATATCAGCCTCGCGGTAGAGCAGCTTGATAATCTCCACACGCTGCTGAATGCCTACTGGCAAATCTCGAACATAAGCATTGGGATCAACTGCGAGGTGATACTGTTCCGAAATTTCCCTGATCCGATTTGCAACAGATTTCCGGTTGAGAAATCCACCAATACTGGTGGATTCATCACCCAGCATCACGTTATCAGTCACTGTAAAAACGGGCACCAACATGAAATGCTGGTGCACCATTCCAACACCTGCTGAGATGGCATCACTGGGGGATTTAACATTGATCTGTTTATCGCGGACGAAAATCTCTCCCTCATCTGGATCATACAATCCATAAAGGATATTCATCAGCGTGGTTTTCCCAGCTCCATTCTCCCCCAACAATGCGTGGATCTCACCCTGCTCGAGGGTCAGATCAATATGGTCATTAGCCAGCACGCCCGGGAATCGTTTGGTAATTCCACGTAGCTCAAGAATTGGTGCCATAAGAACCTCATTGTTATTCGATTGATCAAATCAAGCGTAGTTGTCAGCACTCCATTGTCGATTATGCTAAACAATATATCCATAATCATCTTCTTATTAGAGCACAGGCTGATCATTATATCACGTTGATCACGCCAGGGCATAAAACCAACGATACGAATTTTTATTCAATATCTTCCCCGTTTTTTTTGAAATTCTGGGGTGCCAGACTTCCGAAGTCTGCGAGAAGCCGCCAGAACCGGGGATGTGCCTATGAGACTTCGGAAGTCTTCCCAATTCGTTGAGAAGATACCCCGTTTTCGTATCTTCTCAAAAAATAGGGGACGAACACGGTTCCTGTGAAGGATGATACCCAACATTACTCATAGACAAGGAACCGTGTTCGAAATTACCCCGAAGTATTGAGATGATACCCGTTTTCAA
The DNA here is from genome assembly GCA_016783125.1 of Anaerolineales bacterium. Taxonomy (GTDB): domain Bacteria; phylum Chloroflexota; class Anaerolineae; order Anaerolineales; family UBA11858; genus NIOZ-UU35. Next base: position 240 of record JADHXE010000274.1, on the reverse strand, counting down.
CAAAAAAACGGGAGGACAACAGTGTTGTCCTCCCGAATGTAGATCATTCTAGTGATACTACACGCCATTTAGGCATATAGTATTTCACTTGAAGCGTTCGCTAGAAATCCTCGGCGGAGACACCGGCAGCATCCAGCACCTGGCGGAAGGCGTCATAGAAGGTGTCATTCTGCTCTTCTAGAGCATTCCACTGGTAAGCCTCGCCCAAGGCAGCCACACCTTCTTCGGTCTCGGCAATGG
>JADHXE010000273.1 GCA_016783125.1 Anaerolineales bacterium | reverse complement strand
TATTTCTCATTCAGTTGAGTTATTTTGATAGAAATACTGACCAGGTTAATCTGATCGGCCTCGTAATACAATCCGGATGGGCGTGCCCAGAAACGGATTTGCCTCCCGGATGCGGTTCTCAAGAAAACGCACATACGTAAAATGCGCCAGGTCGGTGTCGTTGACGTGCAGCATAAATGTGGGAGGATTATTGGTCACCTGCGCCCCATAGAAGATCTTCAGATGGCGGCCAGCTTTGGATGGGGGTGGGTGGTAATCCATGGCATCGCGAAGCAGTCGATTCAGCTTGCCCGTAGATAGGCGTACCAGGCGTTCTTCCTGTACTTGTAGAGCCATGGGCAGGACCTTATGAACCCGTCGTCCGGTTTTGGCTGAGATGAAGAGCACCGGTACATAATCCATGAAATTGAGTTCTTGGCGGACGTGCCAGGTGTAGTCATCGATAGTGTGGGTGTCTTTGGGGATGGCATCCCACTTGTTGACCAGGACGACCGCGCTCTTCCAGGCTTTGAGAACATGCCCGGCGATATGGGTATCCTGGGATGTGATGCCTTGTTCCGCATCGATCATCAGCAAGGCCACATCTGAGCGCCGGATGGCCTGCATGGAACGTAGAACGCTGTATTTCTCCACGCCCGGATCGACCTTCCCTCTTCGGCGAATACCTGCGGTATCGATGAGTGTGATGGGTATCTCGTCGTGAGTAAGGCGGGTATCGACGGCATCACGCGTTGTCCCAGCGATGGGGCTGACGATGGCGCGCTCTTCTCCGGCCAGACGGTTGAGCAGGGTGGATTTTCCTACATTGGGCTTGCCAACGATTGAGATCTTGATCGAGTCATCTTCCTCGGCCTTATCAACCCAAGATTTGAAGGTATCGATCAGCGTGTCCAACAGATCTCCAGTGCCCTTCCCATGTAGGGCGGAGATAGGATAAGGTTCCCCCATGCCTAATTCGTAGAACTCGTATACTTGGTCTCTACTGGCCTGGTTCTCGCATTTATTCACCACCAACAAGATCGGCGGCCAGGGCTGTCCATCCTGCTCGCGCTGCTGCACCCGTAATATCTGGGCGATCTCCTGGTCAGCCGGAGTGACGCCATTTTGCACATCAGTGATGAGCAAGATAGCATCGGCCTCATTAATGGCGATCTCTGCTTGCGTGCGGATCTCAGCGACAAACTCAGCCGAACCAATCGAAAGCGGCTCGCGCTTCTTCCCCGGGCTGACCTGGGTGGGGTCAATCCCGCCGGTATCCACGATATCAAAGATATACCCGCCCCAGTTGGCTTCGGCCATCAGCCGGTCGCGCGTGGTGCCAGGAATATCATCCACAACAGCCAGGCGTTCTTGGGCCAGGCGGTTGAATAAGGTGCTTTTGCCTACGTTAGGGCGTCCTACTAAGGCTACAACGGGTTTTGCCATTTATTATATTTCCTAGTTGTTCGTAGTGGCGCACGACGGGCACTCTCGTGCCCTACTACGAACGCTCGGTTTAGGAGTGGAAATTATATAACTTACCCATTTTAGTATCAGCATCCTGAGCGGAACGGCGGGAGCGTCCTTCGACTACGAAACTCCGCTCAAGATACTCCCGCCGTGCAGTCGAAGGGTGCTTGTCGGTTTGCCCAAATGGGAAAGTTATTTAATCACGATTCCTTAGGGTTGGGTTGGTGTGGGCGCAGCCCCTTCAGCCTCGAGAATCTCTACTTCGATGTTCTCTGGTGAAATCGCTTCGGCTTGTATCCGCTCGGGCAAGATGACCACCTCAGGGGCAAGTTGGTGAATCCCCACCTCGAGGCCAGTCAAATCTATAACTACACGCACATCCGTTTCAATCAGCGCATCCAACACTGGCAGTGGCCCAAATAGAATCACATCGACAGAGTCTGGAGCAACCCTGGCTTCAAACTCCGGGAGCACGCCAATCGTTTCCACCATGCGGATGATCTTGAGATTGCCTTCCATGGCGGCGATGCCCACCTGTACCAAAACGTTGGGGTCGCCAATCACGGAAACCCCCTCTGGCAAATTCAGCCCTAAGATCGTTTCAACATCATCGAAGGAAGCAGTCAACTCCAGGGGGGCCGTTTCTACGTAGCCCGGCAATTGATCGACAACAGCCGGGTCGGCTGAAAAAACCATCACGTTTGGCGGAGAAACCGAGATACTCGTCTGGCGATAACCATCGGCGACCTGGCCTGTGGTTACCACCTTCACCGCCATATTGCGGTATCCACCCCTGAGGGTGATCGTTTGTACAACGCTGACCTCGCTGGGGGACAAAATGACATCCGAAACGATGTTGCCAGCCTCATCAACCGCCAAAAGATTAAGATTGCGCTCGATAGTCTCCTCGGCTCCGGTGATATTCAAGGTGGTCTTGACGGTTGCCACCTGCTCTACCTGAGAAGCGCGCCCTGAAATCGTAACTTCATCATGACTCCATTCTGGGGGGCTGGCCTGATACCCTAAAGTGGGTTCGCCCTGGATTCCCGTTTGAATGGGGATCGTTTTGGAAATCAATGCCTCCAGGATGAGTTCTGTCGTGGCAGGATCGATATCGACAACTCGAACGGGACGAAATCTAGAATCAAGCTGGTGCCGCAACTGTATTGTGTGAGTGCCCGATTCCAGCCCTGATAAATCCATCCAGGCTTGCAGTGTGCCGCTTTCCTTCGTAATCTGATCTAATATGCTGCGCGGCGCCAACAAGGTCAGACTCAAACGGTCTGGGAATTCGCTGGTGATTTCTAGATTCGATGCCAACCCAATGATATCCACTGGCACCAAATAAATCTGCTCCTGATTAGGATCAGATGAGGTAACCGCGGCCACCCAAACAATCACAGCCAGGATCAGGGCCAAAAGTAATGTACTGAGATTTCTACCAAGCCAGCGAGGGAAACGGGATTTCATGGACTCCCCTCCCAACGACTGGATTCCGAATCAGGGAAAAGACGGCTAAAGAATGCGCTAAAGGGATTTTTTTCTCTGGCGGGTTGGAAGAAGGTCCGCAGGATCGTCTTCAGGCGTTCACCCGTGAGATTACTAATCATGCGCCCTCGGTGTGTAATCGTGATAGCGCCGGTCTCTTCTGAAACGACCACTGCAACCGCATCGCCTACTTCAGAGGTTCCTAAGGCTGCCCGGTGGCGAAGTCCCATCATTCGTTCTGGCGTAGAAGTTAAACTTCCACTCGACGATAAGGGCATCACACAAGAGGCCGCTAAGGCATAATCACCCTTGATGATCACAGCACCATCATGTAAAGGGGTATTGGGATAAAAAATCTGCAGGAGCAACTCTGGCGTAACATGGGCGTTCAGGGCAACACCCGTCTCTACATAATCGCGCATATTATCGGAGCGCTGCAAGACAATCAAAGCGCCGTGTTTGCGATCAGCCAGACGCGTGACGGCGCTGACCAGATCGTCGATCACATCCCCATTTCCCCTCGATCTTCTGGCAACGATAGACCCGGTGCGGCCAATGCGCTCTAAGGCCCGGCGAATTTCGGGGGCAAATATCACCGGAATGGCCAAAAAGAGCGCCGGGAGAGCATTACTCACTAACCAGGAAAAAGCTGGCAGAACTTCCAGACTGGCTAATATGCCAAGTAAAGCGATTAAAAATAACCCGCCTCGCAATAAAACTGCCGCTTGTGTGTCGCGCAAAACAAGCAAAATTGCGAAGAAGATCACCGTAACCAACAATATGTCGATGACACCAAACCAATCTAAACGTTCAAAAATAAAGATCAGGTAATCCATTAGCTCAATAACTTTTCCAATATCAAGTTTCACTACCGAAGGAAGATTGCCCCGAAATTTGGGGTACGGGCGGGGGGTCTCCCCGCCCGTACCCCAAATTTCGGACTTTCCTTGCTAATCAGATCAGACCGGTCGTAGTACTCGATCCTTGCGCAACTGCTTGAAATACAAGACTGTCCCCGGAGGCATCGACTCCATGGCAGCCTCTTGCCAGGCCCGGACACTCAAATCCTTTACCGTGCGGGCATCATATTCCAATTCTTGCCAGACATCAGTATGTCTGGCTAAATCCGGGGGCAAGAATAATAAAGCTGCTTCGCATAACAGCTCTTTAGAGGCGGCTTCGACTTCCTCAACCATTGCCCTGACAGCATCTGCTATTGGCGCCTTATCGCCGATAATGACATCGTCCACGCGCACCACCAGATTTTCTACCTGCCAGCCCATGAGGCCAGCAATGTCTTCACCGGTTTTCAGCAGCATGAAAGCTTTCTCACCAAAAGAAGCCATCACATCCGTGCGAGTCATGCGGCGCTCGCCCTCGCTCATACGAGTGATAAATTCAGCGATCTCTTCCGCCTCTCCTGGGCCAGCACGTCGAACGGTCAATTCTTTTATTTTGACATGTTCAACATGCTTTACAGGTGTCGGTTCGACCTTGGCAGGTACGGATTGCTGCCAGACAGCTAATACTTCTTCCCAGGTTTGTTCGAATGAATCGTCATTCTCAATAACAATATCAGCCGCTTCTAGTTTCGTTTCTTGGGCTTCCTGGGCAAAGACTCGGTTCCGGGCAGTTTCTTCATCCATGCCGCGTCTTTGAATCAGGCGTGCGATCTGTGTTTCTTGGGTTGCATCAGTCACCCAAATTGCATCACATAGAGTATGCAAATCACCTTCGAGCAGTTTGATCGCTTCGATTACGATAACTTGCTGCTTGGTGCGGCGAACTAAGATATCTATCGCCTGGCGCACCAGGGGGTGGATGATCTCCTCTAGGGAAGCCATCGCATCGGGATTTGGAAATACGAGATTACCCAATTTTTCGCGATCAATTTGCCCGTTAGAGGACAGGATCCACTTTCCAAAAGTATCGACAATGGATTGGTAGCCTGGCGCGCCTTTCATGATCGTACGATGACTCAATGTGTCCGCATCGATGCCGTACGCGCCAAGGTGTTCCGTCATTTTGCGGACCACGCTCTTGCCGGTGGCGATATTGCCAGTCAGTCCAATCACATATTTATCTGGCCATGCACTCATAAGGTCTCCTCACTATTGATATTCTGGGAATTCCCGTTGTAATAGTCAGATCATATCCATTTTAGCCGGGGCGGTTCAGAATGTCAAAGGAAGGTTTCGAAAAAAGGGTGTGCAGGGTGCGTACGCACCCTGCACACCCTTTTTTCGGAGGATAACATACGAAAAAACTAATCCAAGAACTGTTCTGCGTAATGACAGGCAACTGTATGATCTGGGCGCAGCTGGCGCAGTCCAGGTTCATCCACAGCGCAGTTTTCCTGGGCAAAGGGGCAGCGCGGGTGGAAACGACAGCCTGATGGCGGATTGAGCGGGCTGGGTACATCACCGGAGAGGATGACGCGTTCCCGCTTGCGGTTTGGTTTAGGAATAGGGATTGCAGACATCAGGGCCCGTGTATATGGATGCTGCGGGTTGCTGAATAATTCGTCACGGGGGGCCATCTCAACAATCTTGCCAAGATACATCACCGCCACGCGGTCGGAAATATGCTCCACAACGGCGAGATTGTGCGCTACGAAAAGGTAGGTCAGACCGAGATCTTTTTGCAGGTCGCGCAGAATGTTCAGCACCTGCGCCTGAATGGAAACGTCCAGCGCGGAGACAGGTTCATCGAGGACGATGAATTTTGGTTGCAGGGCCAGCGCGCGGGCAATGCCGATGCGTTGACGCTGTCCGCCGGAGAACTCATGGGGGTAACGGTTGGCGTGGTAGTCTTCCAACCCAACCTTGCGCATATTATCTATGACAATGTCCACGCGCTCATGGGTGTTGCCCATTTTGTGGATCTTGATGCCCTCTGCAATCGATTCCCCAATCGGCAGGCGTGGATCAAGTGAAGCGTAGGGGTCCTGGAAAACAATTTGCATATTACGGCGCATGTTTTTTAGTTCTGGGCCTTTGAGACTGAATACATCCGTGCCGTCAAAGGTGACCGATCCGCTGGTGTGCGGCAGCAGTCTCAGCATGGTATGCCCGACAGTGGTTTTTCCGCAGCCTGATTCACCAACCAATCCGAGTGTCTCGCCTTTAGCAATCGAGAAGCTGACATCATCTACCGCTTTGACCTGGGCAATCTCGCGTCGAAGAACGCCACCCAAGACAGGGTAATACTTCACCAAGTTCTGTACGCGGACAAGTTCTTGCGAGTTGCCGCCCGTGTTTGTAAAAAATTCGCTCATAAAATATCTCTCTTGACAATGTCACATT
>JADHXE010000032.1 GCA_016783125.1 Anaerolineales bacterium | reverse complement strand
CAGCAACCTGGCACACCCTTTATTTTTGGTATATATCTCATTCATTTGTGTAAGAAAGGTGCTGATATAATAAAACAATTGCTTTTGATTCTAATGTTGAAATTAGATTAAAGAGCACCACGATTAATAAGATTGGCGCTAATGAGGTTTTCGGAGAGATGGCCTTACTTGACGACTCTCCACGCAGCGCCTCGGCTTATGCAAAAACAGACTGTAAATTAGTTTTGGTTGACCAAGAAAAGTTTAAGTCTTTAATTCAACAGGATCAAGATTTTGCTATCCAGGTTATGCGCGTCATGGCTGGCCGTTTGCGGAAAGTGACTAAATTGTCAGTTATGGAGAAGATTCGAATACTCAATCCAACTATCTTAGAAAAGCTATATTTGGATGAGTAAAATATCTGAGAGAATAATTGGGGATTCTTTCAAATATCAACATACCGTCACTGCCATAGATATCGGTAGAGATTTTATGCAGTAATGAGTAACTATTTTCAAACCGACGCTCTTTGAGTAAGCCATCACGCCCGTATGCTTCGAGAATGATTACGTAATCTGGTTGCTGATCGTGGATCAGATCGGGGGGAATAGCGTAGTTGATGGCGTAAAAGGACTCATCCAGCGGATAGTATTCTAGCGATTGGGGGGAGTTCAGCCCGACAGTGTCGAGGATGCGCGTCGGAGTGTAGAAGCCCAACACACCTACGTCGCCGGCGGCTAATAGGGGAATTGGAGATGCATCATCGGCGATTTCGTCGTTCAGGATGTCGGCAGACTGACGGTAGAGCAGCTCTAATTTGTGCCAGGCCATCTCTGGGGCTGGTCGGCTCGGGCCGTGATCGGGTGTCAGAGTCCAGCCTCTCAGAGTCAGTGCCAGGGGGAACAGGATCACCAGCGGGAGTAGTATCTGGTTCATTCGGACGCGCCAACTTTGGGGTCCCGCGGGAGCATCCGCCCTTTTTGTTATTGTCCCCACGAAGTGTTCCATTCCCAAGAGGATGAAAAAAATGTAGGCCGGCAGCGGGGGCGTCAGGTACCAGCGGAAGATGAGCGGGTTGGCGATGGCGAATACGGCGAAATACAGCCAGGGGTAGATGACCCAGGGCCAGAGGCGGGGCGATGCTTTGAGGGCGGCGCGTGCTCCGATGGCGAAGAAGAAGGGGAAGATGACCAGGCCGATCCCGATCCAGGGGATGCCGAAGGTCAGGTGGCCGAGGAAGGGGGTGGCGTAATGCTGGAGCAGGCGGATCAGCGCGGCGGTATCGGGAAGTCGGTATGCCAGGGATTTTGCCAGGATGGAATGGGGGATGGGGCTGCCGAAGTAGAGGGTGGCGAAGGTGAGCCAGGCGGCGGTGGGGAGGATGAAGGCGAGAAGTTCAAGGAGGACGGAGGACGGAGGACGGAGGACGGAGCGCGGGGAGCGGGGAGCGGGGAGCGATGTGCGATCTGTGACGTGAGGTATGAGACGGGCGATGGCTAGGGGTCCGAGCAGCAGCAACGCGTCGGGACGGGTCAATAGGCTGAGGGCGGCCAGGAAGGCGGTGAGTTTGTGCTGGTTTTGAATGTGGGTGTAGACCGCCGCGGTGAGCAGCAGTACATACAGGCTGGTCTCCAGGCCGCCGATGGCGAAGGTGACGCTGAAAGGGGCGCTGGCCCAAACCAACGCCGCGGCCGCGCCAGCGATCTTGTAGCCCAGTCGTACTCCCAGTTTCCAGAGCAGCAGGGCGGTAAGCGCGTCGGCGAGGGCGTTGATGAGCTGGGCGATCACGGGGAAATTCGCTTGTGTTCCCCCCGCGAATGTGCCCACAGCGACCAGCGTTAATGTGTAGAGCGGCGTGGTGGTTCCCAAGACTTGCTCGCCGGGGTTGTAGACGAAGCCCTCTCCGGCCAGGATATTGCGGGCGTAGCGGTAGGTGATGAAGGAATCATCGATGGTGCGCGGGCCGGGGATCAGGCGGGCGGACAGGGCGAAGAGGAATATGATTAAAGGAATAAGGAAAAATCCAATAAAAATCCTATGTTTTCCTTTGTGTTTCTTTGTGATCTTGGTGGTTAGATTTGTTTTACACAAAATACAAGAAGCTCCTTGATATGGCACTAACTTATTCGGATAATGGCCTTATTGCATAAACCAACGCGCCCTCATTATCGAAAATAAGTTCATAACCGGAAGAATATTCGAGCGATTCTTGGAATATATTTACTGGAATTTGGTTCTCTTGCAGAGCCTTCTTGGCGATGTAGATATGCGAGTAGGTGAGTTGATTGTTTTTTGCCCAAGCCTCCAAGCTGGTTATGTCCGTGTGGGCATAGGTTTGTAATTCGGCATGAAGGCTGATCCGGCGAGAAAACTCTTTCTCTGGCAGCCATTCGTGACCTTGGGGTGTTGCAATACTATGGCGGCGGCTGAGGGAGGGGAACCATTCGCTGGTATAGTCATTGCCGTAGCTTTCGTTGCCGGTCAGGACGATGAAGGTCGAATTCTCTGGAGTGTGCTGGCTGATCCATTCCATCGATTCTGCTTGCGCATGGGAGATGCTGTTGTATTGCGGCGCTAAGTAGGCAGAGATCAGAGCGTAAATCAGCAGGAAGCCGATGGTGAACTTAGCCAGCTTCCCTCCTGATCGCTGGGTGGTCACTAAGGGCAGGATAGCCTGATCGACGCCAATGCCAGCGAGCAGCGCCATCGGAATTGAGGCGTAGACCGCGCTCAGTCTTGGCTCGAAAATGAAGACGGCGAGGAGCCAGCTGGGGAGTAGAAACTTGCGCTCACGCAGGCTGACCAGAAGCCCCAAGAAGCCGAGCACGGCCAGGATGTCGACCAGAGGTTCGTTGGTGAACAGCAGCGAGAATGGCGTGATCAGGGCTGTGAGGGAGTGTGTTTCTGTTTGATAGGGATTGAGTATGGTTTGCAGCCCGTGCCGATAGATCAGTGTGCCCCACCAGGGCGATGTCAGAAAGAGCGTTCCCAGAACCACGAAGATTGATTTGATGATATTCTGGGGAGCCAGATTTCCGAAGTCTGCGAGAAGCCGCCGGGATCGAAGACGCTTCCATAAGACTTCGGAAGTCCCCCCAACTTTTTGAGAAGATATTAAAAAAGCAAATAGGATCCCGCCGCTATAGAAGGCGAACCAGGCTGTTCCTGGGTGACTCAGAATCGTCAGGCTGGCAAACAGTATCGCAAAAAAGATGTGTCGTTTTTGTGAGGTGGTGTAAAGGGAGTGGATTTGGACGAGTGTCAGAATAGCGAAAAAGAAACCTGCGGCACGCGTCAATCCGGCCCCGACGATCAACCAGTCAAAGGCAGTGGGCAATAGTGCGAAGGCAAATGTGGCTGAGACGATTTGTATCGTCGATGGCAGCAGCTTGCGCGCCAGCAAATAGAAGGCTGGAATAGTGAGACAGCTAAGGGCGGCGGGGAGCAGTCGAATGAGATCGAGTATCGAAATATTTAAAAGTTGAGAAAAAATATCTGTGATAAAAATCGCCAGAGGCGGGTATGCAAATGGAATATCGATCTGGTTGTAGCTTGTGTACGCGGGGAGAAAAGTATCGGCAGCTTGGAGGTCCTGGATCAAGGTGTAAAAGAAGCCCCCATCATTGAGGGGGTAATCCATGGGCAGCACATGCGCAAAGCGGACAAAGCCTCCGACGAGAAGAGAAGATAGTAGTGCCAGAGCGAGTAAAAAGGTCTCGCTATTCGGGTTATCCTTATCTGATGAGTCGCTCATAGAAAATGGTGTAAAATGCAGACGTTGTAATTGTTCAGCCATGGAATTGAATTATATGCTCGAAAGATACTATCAGGCAAGTCGAAAATATCAAAGTGTGATTTTCTTGGTCAGCGCAATCATCATTGCCGTTGGGCTGAAGCTCTGGCTGCTTTTGATCGAGGCCGTCCCCTTCAACAGCGATGAAGCCGTGGTAGCCCTGATGGCGCGCCACATCACCCAGGGCGAGGCCCCGATATTCTTCTATGGCCAGGCTTATATGGGCAGCCTGGATGCCTGGCTGGTGGCGGGGGGATTTTGGATCTTTGGGGAGTCGGTCTGGGTGATCAGATTGGTTCAGGGGCTTTTGTATGTTGGTGTACTCATCAGCACAGTCAAGCTGGGCGAAGTCGCGCTTGGCTCGAAGCGGGCAGGGATTTTGGCGGCCTGGTTCCTGGCGATCCCTCCCGTAGTGGTGAGCCTTTACACAACGGTTTCCCTGGGGGGCTACGGCGAGGCCTTACTGCTTGGAAATTTGATCCTGCTGGAAGGTATATTCCTGATCGAAGCGTTGCGCAATGACCGGGCAATCCCTGGTTGGCGCTGGTGTCTGTGGGGGGGGATGGTGGGCCTGGGGATATGGGCTTTCGGCCTGACTTTGGTATACAGCATCCCTGTGGGGATAGCTTTGCTGGTCAATCTAGGGGCGGGGAAGAAGTTCGTTGGTACATTGCGTTCATCGAAAACCTGGCAGGCAATCTTTTTGATGCTCCTGGGCGGGTTGATCGGTTCTGCTCCCTGGTGGATGTATGCCTCTCAGTATGGCTTTCAGCAGTTGCTTTGGGAGTTGAGCGGCGGCGCTATCGCTGGCGTTGAGAATACCCATTGGTTGCTGCGCACCTGGAATCATTTCTGGACCTTCTTCTTGTTTGGGGGCACAGTCATCTTTGGGCTGCGTCCATCCTGGGAGATTCGTTGGTTGGCTATGCCTTTACTGCCAGTGGCGATGACATTTTGGACTGGTGTGGTTGTGCATACATTCACCCGTCTCCAGGCAGGACGATCTCATCGTAGAGGGGCTGGCTTGTTGATAGGGGTCATAGTGGTTCTCGCCTTCGGCTTTATCTTTACTCCCTTTGGGGCGGATCCCTCGGGCCGGTATTTCTTGCCTCTGGCGATACCCTTATCCCTCTTCGCTGCGGAGATGATCATTCTCTGGATAAAAGAATATGGCCGCTGGGTTTGGGGCTTTGTCGGACTGATCCTGGCTTTCAATTTATGGGGGGCGATCCAGAGCGCGGCTCAATATCCGCCTGGAATAACTACTCAGTTTGATGAGATCACTCAAGTCGATCATCGTTATATGGATGAGTTGATCGATTTTCTTGATGAGCAAGACATCAGGCATGGCTACACCAATTATTGGGTGGCCTATCCGCTGGCATTTCAATCCGCTGAAGAATTGATTTTCATACCGCGCTTGCCTTACCATGGTGATTTCCGCTACACGTCTCGCGATGATCGTTACGAGCCATATCACGATCTGGTGGCTGGCGGTGATCGGATCGCCTATATCACCACCCATCATCCCGATTTGGATGGCTGCCTGCGAGAACACTTCGACAATTTGGAAGTAGTCTTTGATGAAACGTATATCGGTGATTATAATATTTTTTATGATTTATCCTGGGCTGTGCGGCCCGAAGAAATGGGATTTGATGGCGATCTGAAAGGTGTCGATTGTTCAGGATGGGTTAAGATAGAGGATGAAGCAGAGCAATAAAACCTGGGCGCCAGCGCTGATCACTTTTCTCGTCCTGGGATTGATCGTTGCCTGGGTGATTATCAGTTCGGGAAGCGATCCGCTCGCTTTGGCCCGCCTGGGCACACAATACAGCCACAACGACCCGAATGGTACGCAAGGCTATGACGGCCAATTTGTGTATTACATCGCCAGAGATTTGCGCCCTGATGGCGCAGCCACACATCTAGATGTGCCCGCATATCGCTATCAGCGCATCTTGATGCCGCTGCTGGCCCGTCTGCTCAGTTTTGGAAATCTTGAAATTCTGCCGTGGATGTTGGCAGCCATTGGGATTGTGGCTCATTCTTTGGGAACCTGGGGGCTGGCTGCGATGTTGAAGAATTGGGGCATCAATCCATGGTATGCCTTAGTCTACGGGCTGTGGGCCGGTTTCGTTTTGGCGGTGCGCCTGGATTTGCCCGAGCCGTTAGCCTATGGCCTTGTCGTCGCCGCGTTGTTAGCTGCCTCGAAAGAAAAGCAAGGCACGGCCTGGATTCTGTATGGCCTGGCCTTATTTGCCAAAGAAGTCACATTGCTGTTCGTGGCCGCGCAGGGTTTGATTTATCTCTGGCGTCGCCAATGGCGGAGCGCGCTTGGTTTGGGATTATTGACCTTGCTGCCCTTTGGATTGTTCCAGCTTTGGCTGTGGCATACCTTTGGGGCTTTGGGCCTCGGTTCGGGCGGGGACATGACGACTCCCTTCGAGTGGATTCCGCTCATGGGCCTATTTCGCATCGGCGCTTATAGCCCAACCTTATTGATAGCCAGCCTGGTGGTGTTCGGCCCCTTCCTGCTGGTACCCGTCTTTTGGGGATTGTGGGTTGTGGGAGTAAAGGTTTGGCAGCGTGAAATCGAACTAATTGACTTGGCTTTCGGATTGAACACCGCCATCATCTTGTTCCTGCCCTTCTCGACCTTCCGAGAGCCAGGCGGCTTGCTGCGTTTTGCCTGTGGTATGGTGCTGTCATTGATCTTGTTTGCAGGGCGCTACCGCCATCTAAAGGTTCTGCGTTATCTACCATTGATGTTGATATTGAATGTGTTTTTGTTGAAATGATGAAGATAGATAGTTCCCGAAAAAAGGGTGTGCGTGGGGTGTTCCCGAAGGGACGCAAAGCGCACCCCACGTACACTCTTTTTTCGGATATATTTCTCTTCAACGAAAACCAGAGCGACGATGCATAAAGACAAACTGTTCACAGTTATCTGGTGGGTGCTTGGGATTGGCATTGTTATCGGGTGCGGCATTAACTTCGTCAAGGGCATCAGCGGTTTCGATTGGATATTCTTCTATTACCCCCAGGCACAGCAGGCCACCTCAGATGTCCTCATCAATCCCCTTTGGATATATTTTGTCATTGGCCCTATCGCGCGATTACCATTACCTGTCAGCTATCTGGTATTCTTGCTTCTAAATCTGGGCATGTTCTGGATGGGGAGCAACCTGACAGGCGGCAATCGATATTTGTTGCTGCTTTCTTTTCCTGCTTTCTGGATGTTGTGGTTCGGGCAGTTGGATGGCTTTGTGCTCTTTGGGACAGCCTTGGGGTTGAAAGCCTTAGATTCAAAAAAGCCGGTAACTATTCAGGCTGAGAGAGAGATGCCCCGAAAAAAGGGTGTGCATGGGGCGCAAAGCGGCAGCTACCCCCACGCACACCCTTTTTTTGGCTACTTCCTCTCGATGGCTGAGCAGTTACAAAAGCCGATCTTGATGGGCATTGCCATTCTCTTGTTATTAGTAAAGCCGCATATCGGCGCGCCATTGGCGATACTTTATTTTTTGTGGCTACCAAAACGCGACACGCTGCTGACAGTTTTGCTGGTTACAGCGTTATCTATGATCGTGTGGGGTTGGGAGTGGCCGATTGCCTGGGTGCGAAATATTCTAACCATTCAGGAGGAATACTATGTTCCTCAGACTACGAATATCTCTTTATTTCCTTATGGCTTCTTAGCCTGGTTGGCGCTGCTGATAGCTAAATCTCCCATGGATAGAGTCAAAGTTGCCTTGTCAGCGACGCTATTATCGGTCCCTTACGCGGCCACATATTCAATTCTGCCGCTTTTAGTATTGCCTCTGCCCTGGTGGGTTTATGTGATCGGCAGCGCGCCATTTTTGCTGGGACCCAATGGCTATCGACTCACGACTCTTGTCCCGATTGTTACGATCATTCTGGTGATTTATCCGCTCTTGCAGGCCAAGTTTTTTGAATCTACATTAACTTAACAGTGTCACATTCGCGGAAAGCTCCGAAATTTGGGGGTGTGAGCGGGCGCAAAGCGACCCCGCTCACACCCCAAATTTCAACTTTCTTGCTTGAATTGTGACATTGTCGAAATAAACAAAATGAAAATCCCTGATTTGAACATAAAACGATTGGTTGTCTGTTTGACTTTTCTGGCTGTCTTCGCCATGTCGGCGCGCATCTCGGTGGATACGGATACCTGGTGGCATTTGCGCGCTGGTCAGTTGATCGTCGAGCATCGCGCCGTGCTTCAGCAGGATGTTTTCTCCTATACGATGGCGGGGGAGATATGGCAGTACCCGGGCTGGCTGGTCGAGGTGCCGATGTACGCTATCTACCAAACCTTCGGGCCGGGTGGTCTGAATATTTGGACTGCCGCAATGGTCACGCTGACTTTCTGTTTTGTCTGGATGACGCTCTCGGGAGGGGAGTTTACCCGGGCTTTTGTGACCATCCTGGCAGCGGCGGCTTCGGGTGTCTTCTGGGCTGCCAGACCCAATTTGATGACCTTTTTGCTGGCGGGTGTGTTCCTGTGGATTCTGGACGCGAACGCGGAGCGTAAGCGCTGGAATGCGCATAGCCACAATAGTGAGATCGGTCAGGAGACCGGCCAGAGCAGAGTAGAGAAGAAGACCGATTCGAACAAAGGAGGGCTTGATCAGGAGATCAGCTCAAGCAAAGGGGCAATAGTAGGCGGAAAGCCAACAGCCGACCGCGGTCGTCCGTCCTCCGTCGTCGGTCGTCTCTGGCTGCTGCCTGTGCTGATGATCATCTGGGCTAACAGTCACGGCGGCTTCGCAGTGGGGTTTATTTTGTGGGGAGCGTATTTCGTTGACGCGTTGGCACGTTGGCGCATGGGGACTTGCAAACGTGCCAACATGCAAACGCTTTTAATTATTGGTTTATTCATGGTACTAGCGGTATGCATCAACCCCTCCGGCCCGGCGATCTTGCTGTATGCTTTTAAAACGTTGAATATCGGGGTTTTGCAGGATTTCATCCAGGAGTGGCAGTCGCCTAATTTCCATCATATGCAAGTGCAGCCTTTCTTATGGTTGTTGCTGCTGACCATCGCAGCGATAGGCACCTCGCGTAAACGCATATCGCTGGTTGATTACCTGCTGTTGAGCGGGTTCGCCTATCTCGGCTTCGTGGCTGGGCGCAATATTGCTTTGTTCGCCTTAGCGGCCCCTATGATATTGACACGACACGCGCTGCCCTTTCTCGAGGAGGCAGGATCACGTTTGGGGTTCCGAGGATCAACTCAGACCCCCGTCCGCGCGTCTCGATGGCAATCTATTTTGAACTGGATCATCTTAGGGGTGTTGATTCTGGCCGTTGCCCTCAAATCCAGCCTGGTCATTCCCATAGCAGTAAATCAAGAGCATTTTGAAGAATCGCTGCCCGTCGCTGCGGTGGCCTTCTTGAAAGATAAACGACCTGAGGGGCAGCTCTTCAATTCATATAATTGGGGTGGTTACCTTTTGTGGGCGCTGCCGGAGTATCCCGTGTTTGTGGATGGGCGCACGGATTTGTATGGCGATGAGTTGATCCGCCAGTGGATGCAGGTGGTGCAGGCCGATGATGGTTGGCAGGAAGCCTTAGAGCAATGGGATGTGGGGGTGATTCTGCTGGAGCCTGATCGCCCGGTCGTGGACAAGTTGTCTGGGGAGGGCTGGGAATTGTTATTTGAAGATGATATTGCGGTTGTGTATGGACGCTAAAAAGGCTGTTGTCGTTGATTAGAAAAAATATCTTCTCTGATCCCAATTTTCGTAGAGCGCTGGGCGTTTTCTTCATCTCTGGGAGCCTTCTAGCGCTGGAGATGCTTTATATCAGGTTCGTGTCCATTCTGTTATTTCCGGTGGCGGCCTACTTGGTTATCAGTATCGCTCTCCTGGGGTTGGGCGCCAGTGGAGGTTATCTCAGTCTGCGGCAAAAATCTGGTTTTGAGATAGGCAGAGCGGGCCTCAGTTGTATTGGATTTTCGCTATCGGTTTTAGCATCTTTTCCATTTGTGTGGTTCGCAGGTCGCACGCCGACCGTCGCAATCTTCTTGCCCCTGATCCTGGCCTTGCCGATGTTCTTTGGCGGTTTTGCGCTTTCGCTGTCCTTCTCTTTGCCGGGCACTCGATTGCCGGTGCTTTATTTTGCCGATTTGCTGGGCGCGGGGGCTTCAGCCGGCCTGGTGCTGCTTGGCTTGATCTACTTCGATGGTATCCAGGTTGGCTTGCTAATCGCGGCGGCTGGCCTGCTTGCCTCAGGGATGTTTTCTCCTCGGCGCAGATGGGCGATGATTGGCGTTTTATTGCTCCTGGTTTCAGTACTTTTTGGACTTAGCTCCTGGCTTCCGAAAGGCATCACTTCAGTATCCCCGAAAGAACTCAAGTTGATGCTTGATTTGGATAACAAAGCCGATTGGGAGTATCAAGGTTGGAGCCCAATTGCGCGTGTCGATGTGCTGTCGATTCCGGGCGACTCACTTTCAGATGAGCTTGAAATTCCATATAAGCTGGTCACGCACGACGGAGGCGCTCCTACGTTACTGCTCAACCTGCAAGGTGTACAAGATGAGGCCGATATTGTTGACAAGACGATCTTCGGTGTGCCTTATTGGATACAGGATAATCCCTCAGTGCTGATCATTGGGTTGGGAGGAGGCCCCGATGTTCTTGCTGGTCTGGCAGCGGGCGCGTCTAACATCAGGGGGGCAGAGGTAAACCCGGAGATGATCGCCATTGTCGAGGAGCATTATTCAGACTTCACGGGTAACCCTTACGCGGATGAGCGGGTTCAAATTGAGCTGATCGATGGAAGGCACCTGCTGGCGCGCAGTGATGAGCAGTTCGATATCATCCAGCTAACAGGCGTTGACACCACGGTCGCTTCGCTTGGCGCCAATCCGAATATGGCTGAGAATTATCTCTACACGCGCGAGGCATTTATTCAATATTTGGGTCATTTGAATGAATCGGGCGTTTTGTCTGTCTCCTTCCCCAATATCGAAGGGCTTGGTTTACGTCTATTAACTCTTGCGGCTGAAGCCTTGCAATACAATGACCTGACCCCGGTAGCGGACCATGTGATCGTGTCTGAGATGACGGGTTATATTCATGTGCTGGTAAAAAAGAGTCCCTTCACCGACGTTGAGATTGCCGCGCTTCAGGAGCACTATTTAGAAGAGCCATCCAGCATCTATTTCCCTCTCTATCACCGTTTATTTGGTACGCCGGATGCTGACTTTATTGCTAACAGCCGGATTTTGTTAGCGCCGGGCTATCCTTCCGATAATCAATATTCTGTTTTTATCACCGCGTTAGAGTCAGGGAACGAGCAGGCTTTTATCGATGAGCAGCCGCGAACCATCACGCCGCCATCGGATAACTGGCCGTTCTTTTTCGTGCTTGATAAATGGGGGTTTCAAAGCATCAACTATGATGCGCTTATCCTTACCCTGTCTTTCTTGCTGATCTTTTCGATTATCCTGACCATCCTGCCCGCATTTTTCCTGGGGCGCAGAGGACTCTCAATTCCAAGACCCCTATCCATCGTGGTTTATTTCGCCTGCCTTGGGCTGGGTTTCATTTTTGTCGAGGTGACGCTGATCCAGAAGCTCAGCCTGATTGTTGGGCATCCATCCTATTCTTTGGCGGTCACGTTGTGTTCATTGCTGATTGCATCTGGAATTGGAAGCCTGTTGAGTATCAAGGTTTCAATACCCATTGCGAAGAAGGCCTCACTGGCCGCGCTTGCTGTAGCCGCCCTGGTTCTTATCGTAAATCCAGCCTTAGATTTCTTTGGAGGGATGATCCTGGTTCAACCACTGGCTATCAGAGTTTTGCTGTCCTCATTGATTGTAGCCATCCCGGGCATATTTATGGGCATTCCATTCCCGTCAGGTTTGTCTGCCGTCAAGGAAATTGAGTCAAGCTTCGTTCCTTGGGCCTGGGGGATCAATGCGACTTTTACTGTTATCGGTACAATCCTGGCTCTCATCCTCGCGCTAAACAGTGGCTATGGCGCTGTACTCGGGCTGGCGGCCTTTTTATATCTTGCCGCCGCATTTTCGATTTTTGTGTTTTCCTATGGGAGAGATTCGCAATGACGAATCATATCGAGCGCATTACCTCAGGCGATCAACTCATCGCTATGATTATCCGGGACAAAGCATATCCTTCAAAGACAACTTTTTATACGCCCGATGAGAGCACTATGCAAGTTGGACATGTTGTCTATCCCAAGGGCGGCCGGATCGTTCCACATAAGCATATCCCCCTGGAGCGCAATATCGTCGGCACTGCCGAGACGCTGATGGTGCGTCAGGGAAAGGTCGAGGTTGAGCTATTCGATGATGCTGAGAACTTATTGGTTAGAACGGTGCTGGTGGAGGGGGATGTGATCTTGCTGCTCGGCGGCGCGCACGGTTTCCGCATGTTGGAAGATGCCGTGCTGTTCGAGATCAAGCAGGGTCCGTATACCGGTTTGCGCGAGAAGGAGCATATCCATGATCCCGGTCAATGAACCCTTAATTGGCGAGAGGGAAAAAGAATATGTGTTGGATTGCTTAGAAACCGGCTGGATCTCCTCGGCAGGGAAATATGTCGATCAATTCGAGGCGAAGTGGGCGGAGTACTGTGGGATGCAGTTTGGGGTGGGGGTGTGCAATGGGACGGCTGCACTCTTGGCGGCTGTTGCTGCTCTGGAACTCAAGCCCGGTGATGAAGTCATCATGCCCAGTTTTACGATCATTTCCTGCGCCCTGGCAATTGTAGAGAGCGGGGCAACGCCAGTGTTAGTGGATTCTGATCCCGAAATCTGGACAATGGATGTCCGTCAGGTAGCTGAAAAAATCACGCCGAGAACACGCGCCATCATGCCGGTGCATATCTACGGCCACCCGGTCGATATGGATCCCTTGTGGGGTTTGGCGGAGCAGCACAACTTGATCATCCTCGAGGATGCCGCCGAGGCTCACGGAGCGGAGTATCGAGGTCGCAAGTGCGGCAGTTTGGGGAATATGAGCTGCTTCAGTTTTTACGCCAATAAGATCATCACCACAGGCGAGGGCGGCATGGTTTTAACGAGTGATCCAGATTTGGCGGGGCGCTTGCGAGATCAACGCAATCTGGCCTTCAAGCCGGAGCGGCGCTTCTACCACACCGAACTGGGGCATAATTATCGTCTGACCAACTTGCAAGCAGCCATTGGTTTAGCGCAGATCGAACGCATCGAGGAACTGATCACCAAGAAGCGGCGCATGGCGCAGTTATATGAAGATGGTCTGAGCGGGCTGCCCCTTCAGCTACCCGTTGAAAAGGATTGGGCAAAAAATGTGTACTGGATGTATGGTGTGGTCTTGGATGATGCTGTACCCTTCGATGTCCTTGAGTTCGCCCACCGATTGAAAGAATCAGGTGTAGGAACACGTCCCTTTTTCCTGGGTATGCACGAGCAACCGGTGCTCAATGATAGAAATCTCTTTATTGGTGAGCGATATCCCGTTGCAGAAAGATTGGCACGGCGGGGATTGTATCTACCTTCGGGGTTGACGTTGACCGAGGGGCAGATTGAGCAGGTTGTGGAAGCGGTACGGGGCATCTTGGTGTAGCGTGCTGATATTCCCCTTTGGTATTTTATTTGCGGCAATGTTTGGAATGAGATAAAAAAATCACCATGGATCAAGCAAGCACTCTTTTGTCTGCTATTCGGAAATCTATTGCAAGATTTATGAAGGAACTTGCTGCCCATCTAAAATATTTGCCCTGGGAAGTAAATCTATATTTGCGAGGCCACGGACCGTGCTTCGGCATCTTTACCCACTTGACTTTGGAAGAAAAACTATTGCTTTATAAGTTGACCAGGAAATTTGATCATAATTCTGTAATAGTAGAGATAGGGAGTTATCTTGGTGCAAGCACTACATTTTTGGCTGCCGCGGCTAAAGAGAACAAAAGCCAGGTATATTGTGTAGACACTTGGATGAATGAAGGTATGACAGAAGGTACACGTGATACGTATCAGGAGTTTATTTCCAACACTACTCTCTATCAACAGCAAATATATCCTTTACGAGGTAGATCAGAAGATATCGCAAAAGAGTTTGACAACCAAATCGATCTGTTATTTTTAGATGGAGATCATTCGTATAAAAGTTGCCGCGCAGATGTTGAATCCTGGCTTCCAAAAGTAAAGAACGGTGGAATTATCATCTTGCATGACTATGGATGGTCCGAAGGCGTTCAAAAGGTTGTTCGGGATATGGTAAAGCCAAGGGAAAAAAAACCTGGTCTTGAAATGAGTAATCTTTATTGGACTCGAGTAAAGGCGGGATCGTAACAGGATGAACAATAATGGGAAGTTTCGCTCCGTAGGGAAGCGAATGTTTCGTGTAATCAGACAAATTCCAATTAAGCGTGACTTGATCCTAAGGACAAAACGGCTCGAAGAGCAAATCCATGGATTGAATGCTAGTGATCTGCGTGCACGCATTTTGTCTTATATAGAGCGCATGCAAGCTGAGCCAACAGTGATTTGGGAATATAAATTTGCTGCATCTCAATCTGTACCAGTTTTGTACAACGCTACATATGCCGCAATGACATTGCATCTGTTGAATGAATTACAGCATTTTTCCTCGGATGAAAGAACAGCCTGGGTAGATTATTTCTCTTGCTATCAAGCGCCTGATGGTTTATTCAAGGACCCCAGAATTGAGAACGATCTAGTTGAAACTGATGATTGGTGGGGGTGGAGGCATCTCGCTCTTCAAGTTATTATCTCGATAACGGCGCTTGGTGGGGTCGTTGGAAAGCCGTTTGTTTTTCTTGACCCATATCTCGATTTGGATTACTTGACTGCCTGGCTGGAAAATCAGGACTGGGAAAAAAGAGCTGCATTTGCAAGTAACGCAGTGCAAAATATCGGCGTGTTGCTTCAGTATTCGCGGGATTATCACGCTAACGATCAGGCCGGCCGGGCAGTTGAGTGTATGCTAGATTGGTTGGGAAGGAACCAGGATCCAACGACTGGTTTTTGGGGAGAATCTGGTTCCACACCCGATTCACTATCTCTGGGTGTACAAACTGGCTATCATCTCTGGCTGTTATTATTTTATGATAAACGCCCGATACGCTGTGTAGAACGGATCATTGATAGTGTATTAGCCACCCAAAACTCATTTGGTGGATTTGGTGTTTTGTCGAATTCCAGCGCCTGCGAAGATATAGATTCGATTGATCCATTGGTCAGGCTATCACTGCTGACGGATTATCGGCGTGAAGATATTCAAAGTGTTTTAAGAAAAGCCTTGCCATGGACGCTTGTAAATATGAATGATGATGGAGGCTTTGTTTTTAGGCGAGGTGAGCGGCTGATCTATGGACATGAGCGTATGTCATCGGCCAAAAACGAAAGTGCATTATTTCCGACTTGGTTCCGAACTTTGAGTCTGGCATATCTGGCTCAAGTTTTGCCCGATACGCTGATTGGCGATATCGAATGGCAGTTTGTGGATTGTCCCGGTTTGCAATTTTTTCATCAACCTGATGACGGGGCGCCAGCTACCTCTAAAGATACGAGAGGGCAATAAAAAAGGTGACCACTACGCCTGGCCAACTCAAGCAGCAAGCTGCCCGGTCCATGAAGTGGGCATTCATGGGTGATTTGCTTCCAAAGGTTTTGCAGCCTGTAATAACCATCGTGCTGGCGCGGTTGCTAACACCTGCTGATTTTGGAATAATTGGCATTGCTATGCTTGTAATCGGCCTTGTCAGAATGATCGAAAGTATGGGACTCAACCAGGCCTTGATCCAAACGGATGAAGATATTGAAAAAGCAGCCGACGTCGTCTTTTGGAGCAATTTGGCTCTTAGTATCGTTTTGTTCGTAGTTTTGTTTTTTGCGGCCCCGTTGATTGCCAGGTTTTTTGACGAACCTCGCTCCAGTGCCGTAATCCAAGTGATGGGATTTCAACTTATTATTAGCGCCTTCGATGATGTCCAAGAAGCATTGCTGCAACGCGATTTCCACTTCAAAGAACTGGTATCACGCCGTTTAGTGCCAGTGATCGTTTCAGCCCTGGTGAGTATCGTAATGGCTGTGGCCGGATTTGGTTACTGGTCCCTGGTAACTGGAACTTTGATCGGCGCAGCTCTGGGCGTTGTGTTCTTATGGGGAATCAGTGAATGGCGGCCCCGGTTTCGCTATGATCTCAAAGTGGCGCGTCTGTTGTTAGGTTTTGGGGTGTTGGTTGCCATTGAGAGTTTTCAGGGTTGGGCATTAAACTATGGTGATAATATGGCTGCGGGATATTTCTTGGGAGTAGATGGTCTGGGTTATTACACTTTGGCTTTTGCCGTTACAGTGGTTCTCATAGGGTATTTGGTATTGCCAGTATCCCGTGTTGCGTATTCGGCTTTTAGTCGTCTAAAGCATGAAACTGAAGAGTTGGGGCGCTCATTTATGGACATGACCCGGTTTTTGGCCGTTGTAGTTATCCCCATAGCATTTGGATTATCTTTATGCGCTGAACTCATCGTTGAGGTTGTTTTAGAAAGCGAATGGCTGGAAGCCATACCAGCCATTCGCGTTTTGGCAATCATGCCAGGATTGAGTTGGATTATTGCCCTAAATCCCTCTCTTTATCGGGCGATCGGGCGACCAGATGTAATGCCAAAATTTCATATTGCGACGCTTCTCTATATTGTCCCTATTTATATCATTGGGGCCCAATATGGGTTGGAAGGTTTTTCTCTGGCGCGTGCATCAGTAGGTTTCGTTTTTTACATTCCTCATATCTGGTTGTCTATGAAATTATTAGATTTGCCTAGAAGGTATTTTTGGGATTGTGTATGGTCACCATTGTTCGCTGGATTGATCATGAGCGGATTAGTATATATTGCACTTACGGTGATGCGACCGATAGCCCCAGGCTGGATTCATCTTATTTTAGTTGTTATCGTGGGATGTGCGTCTTACAGCCTGTCCTTATGGTTTCTTGACAGAGCATTGTGTTTGCGAGTGGCAAAACTTGCTCGACAATTGCTATGAATGCTAGGTGTGTGTAATGAAGCAATGTCGAGTTAGTGTAATTGTACCCACATATCAGCGAATGCAATATCTGTTTGATACCTTATCCAGTATACTGGCGCAAGATGTAAGTGATATTGCTTTCGAGATTCTCGTGGTGGAAAACGAACCACAAGAGAATGGAGAGATTAAATCGTTCTGTCTTAAAAACACTATTGAATATATCCACGAACCCCGGGCAGGATTACATTACGGACGCCACACTGGCGCCCATATTGCCAAGGGCGAAATTTTAGTTTTTGTGGATGATGATATTCGCGCCTGTGATGGCTGGCTCGAAAAGATTTGCCAACCTTTTGATGATGGACGAGTCGCTGTGGTAGGTGGGTTGGTTCTGCCCGAGTGGGGTATCGAACCTCCTGAGTGGATGGCATTTATTCATCCTGGATATTTGAGTTTGCTTGACCTGGGCGACAAGCCCCGAGATTTGAGCTGGCCAGAGCAAGTATATGGCTGCAACTTCGCCATTCGTCGATCGGGGCTATTCGAAGCGGGAGGATTCAACCCAGATAGTTACGCAGACCGTGACCTGCGCTGGTCTCGTGGTGATGGGGAAACTGGTCTGTTGAAGAAGGTTTATTCGGCTGGCTATGCTGTCCGGTACGAACCTTTAGCATGTGTATATCACCGCATCCCTGCGGCGCGCCTAACTAAAACATATATCTTGAAGCGAGCTTTCAACCAGGGCATTAGCGATGGTTATAGTGCCCGCCGAGCGAGACGTTTTCCAGTAGAAAATCTAAGCAGTAGTCAAGCAGCAGATTCAGGTTCAAATAGGCGCGCTAAATTATTGCGCATCCTTGCAGGGATTCTGCGCGGCGATGCAGCAGCCTGGTTTTACCTTCGAGCTAGGTTTGTGTATCTTCGAGCGCGATTGGAATACTCAGTCCGTTATTTGTTCGACGGCAAACTACGACAACATGTGGTTCGACCCAACTACATGGATTGAAGGGTATTAGAAGTTGAGGAAATCACCAAATGGCATTCAATCGTTATTCCAGCTACTACGATACTTTGTACGCTGAAAAAGATTACACCGAAGAATGTGATTTTGTCGAAAAGGTTTTCAACGAGTATGCTGATCAATCTGTGAAGAGCGTCTTGGATTTGGGCTGTGGAACAGGCGGTCATGCAGTTTTATTAGTTCAGCGAGGATATGCTCTGACAGGTGTAGACATTTCCGAGAGCATGTTGTCCATCGCCTGCCAAAAAGCCATTGAACTAAATCTCCCTATTGATTATCATCTACAAGACATCCGCCAACTTAATTTGGGAGATACTTTTGATGCTGTGATTTCGATGTTTGCAGTGATGGGGTATCAGACCAGCAACGCTGATCTAGAGATGGGCATTCAGGCAGTCCAAAAGCACCTCGTTCCTGGCGGGTTGTTTATCTTTGATGGTTGGTTTGGGCCGGCGGTATTAGCGACGCGCCCGGTTGAGCGGACAAAGATCATTGAGACAGAGACAGGCAGAGTTATCCGCCACGCTCGCCCAGAATTAGATGTTACGAATCAACTTGTAAGAGTGTTCTACAAGATTATCCATTTACATGATGATAGACTTGTAGATGAGATCGACGAAGCACATTCAATGCGTTTTTTCTTTTACCAGGAGATCAAATATTTCCTCGAGAGAAATGGATTTCAATTGCTAAAGATTTCCCCGTTTCTAGAATTAGATCGAGAAATTACTGAGAGCGATTGGAATATGACTGTGATCGCTAGAAAAATCTAATATGGTCCAACCTCGGGCAAAAAACTCAAACGTTATCGCCTTTATCCATCACCGCGGCGAATTCGACACGGTGCCTTCCTTGATGGGTTCGGTCAATCTGCTTCTCCGGGAGGGCTACGCCATCGATTTGATCTATGTGGCCGATCCATCCTTCGATGCGCCGCGCTTCGATGATGCTGGCGTGCGTTTGGTTGCCCTGCCTTCTTTGCGACGAGTTCCCTTGCCAACCAGTTTGCGCAGAATCCTTGAAGCGTTGATGTTGTTTTGGGCGGTTTTTTGGCGCTCTGCCAGACGTGGATATTCCTGGCTGGTTGGGGTGGACCCGGTTGGCATGATCATTAGCGGAATGATGGCAGCGATTTTTCGGTTAAAGTTTGTTTATTTCAATCTAGAGATATTATTTACGAGCGAACTTTCCTCAGCTTATATCCGCATAATTAAGTTATTGGAATGCTATTTCAATCAGCGTTGTGCCTTTTCGATTATTCAGGATCAAGCCCGGGCTGAGTTGTTGGCCAGGGAAAACCAAATTCCACTCGATACGATTGTGCTGTTGCCCAATTCTCCCTTAGGTGAGGCGAGTCAAAAACAGAGTCAGTATCTGCGTGAAAAGATGGGCATACCAGCCGATCAAAAGTTGATTTTGCACGTGGGTACATTGAGTGAATGGACGTGTACACCCGAATTGCTTTCTTCGTCACGCAACTGGCCCAGGGATTTCGCGCTCGTCTTGCACAGCCGTCAGCGCGGGAACGAATCAGACCTTGAATTGGCCGACCACCCCAGGGCCAAGTTTTCGGGCGACCCGGTTCCCTCGCAGGATCTCCCTGAACTCATCGCATCCGCTGATGTGGGCCTGGTACTCTATCGAAAAGACGATCATTTCATGCATGGGGATAACGTCATGTACGTGGGGTTGTCATCGGGCAAGATGGCAGAATATTTGCGCTGCGGGGTGCCGGTGGTTGTGACTGCGTTCCCAGGTTTGTGTGAGTTGGTCGAGCAGTACCAATGTGGAATCTGCATTGAAGAGATTGGCGATCTGGCGGATGCTATTCATGAGATATTGGCAGATCGCACGAAATACAGCCAGGGCGCCATCCGATGCTTCGATGAAGTGTTCCACTTCGAGCACAAATTCGAGACTGTATTGGCGCGATTGAATATTGCAAATAGACCATTCTTTGCGAGATAGCCCCGAAAAAGGGGTGTGTGCAGGGGGTACCCCCTGCACACACCCCTTTTTCGGGTAATCCGTTTTATTGCTGAGTAGCCATATAAAACTATGAACCAGATGTATTCCATGATCCAGCGTGAGAATATCCTCGGCGTGAATGTCAGCGCCATCAATATGGACCAGGCCCTGGGCGCGATTGCGGGGTGGATCGAGAGCCGCCAATCTCAATATGTATGTGTCACCCCCGCTCATGGCATCATGGAGTGCCAGCGGAATCCGGAGTTGAGAGGGATTTTCAATAAGAGTGGCTTGACTACGCCCGATGGCATGTCTATTGTTTGGCTGCTCAAGCTGCGCGGGCACAGCCATGTGGGTCGAGTTTATGGGCCTGATCTCATGGAGGCTGTTTGCCAGTTATCCCTGGCCGCGCGAGCGGGATGGCGGCATTATTTTTACGGCAGCGCGCCGGGTGTGGTTGAGATGTTGGTTACTAGATTGAAGGAGCGTTTCCCAGGCTTACAGGTTGTTGGCGCCCATTCTCCTCCTTTTAGGCCATTGACCGATGAAGAAGACCGGGCCATTATCCAGGAAATTAACGCCGCTGATCCAGATATTGTTTGGGTGGGGATCAGCACGCCAAAACAAGAACAGTGGATGGCTTCTCATCTTGATCAGTTGTCTGCGCCCGTTCTGATCGGCGTCGGAGCTGCTTTTGATTTTCTCGCCGGGCATAAATCTCAGGCGCCGCTCTGGATTCAACGAAGCGGCCTGGAATGGCTCTTCAGGCTGGTTTCCGAGCCTCGTCGGCTGTGGCGGCGTTATGCTGAATATCCCTATTTTGTTTGGCTCGTGATTGCCCAAATGCTGGGTTTCAGAGATTTTCGAGAGCAATAAGTGACTCCAGTGAAAAAACCGCGAAGGCCCGCCTTTGGCGTGCGGTGAAATTAACCTTTTTTCAGGTAAATCCGTTCCATTGAACAGTTAGTAACTGTCCATAAATAACTTGTTTGTAGTGCTCGCTTCGCTTTGCGTGCCTTTGGCAAGCGTGCTGAAGCCCGTACTACGAACAGGGAAGTTATTTTTGGACGCTCACTTACGGTTAGGTTACGATCATGTTACGGCGATTTTCTGTAAACCTTGCGATTTTATACATCTTGATCGACGCGGCGCTGGTCTTGTTGGCGCTGGTGTTGGCTGTAAGAGTTCGTCCGCTGTTCAACTCGCTGGAGCATGTTCAGGTTCTGGAAGAGCCAATTCAGATGCCAGCACTGGTTTATGTGCTTGCGGTCCTGGTATGGTCAGGAGTGATGGCTTTACTTTCAGTTTACGATGGCAGGCGCAATCTTCTGATTGTCGATGAGCTGACCAATCTCACCCTGGCGGCCGGAGTTGCTTTCGTATCCCTGGCTGGCGTGCTTTATTTATCCTATCGTGAAGTTTCCCGGCTGCTTTATTTACTCTTTGGCTTCCAGGCGTTTTTCTATTTGTTTATCTGGAGAGTGATCCTGCGATTGCTTTATCAGTGGCGTGGTCATGTTGGGATGCAAACCCGTCGTGTGTTGATCATTGGCGCGGGGGTGGTTGGCAACAAAGTAAAAGAACAATTAACGAAGTTCCCTTATTTCGGCCTGGAGTTTGTCGGCTATTTAGATGATGATCCCCAAAAAAGAGCTGCTAACGAAGATGTCCTCGGTTCTCTGGATCAGGTTCGGCCCGTTGTCGGCGGTCAATCCATAGATGATGTTGTCTTAGCGCTGCCGCGCCGGGCGTATGAACGCGTCAATCAACTGATCGCCGAGCTGCATGATTTGCCCATCAAAGTTTGGGTGGTGCCAGATTATTTTTCACTAGCCCTCTACCAGGCTGAAGTCGAGGATTTTGCAGGCATCCCTTTGCTCGACTTGCGCGCCCCAGCGTTGAACGACTATCAACGTTTGTTGAAAAGGATCTTCGATTTGATCGTCACGGTCATCCTGCTGCCGCCTGCGGCGATACTGATGGGGCTGATCGCTTTAGCGATTTGGATCGATGATCCCGGCCCTGTGATCTTTCGTCAGACTCGATTGGGGGAAAATGGCCGTCTTTTCAAAATGTATAAGTTTCGCACGATGATCGTTGGGGCAGATGAGATGCAACACTTGGTCGAACGAGAAGACGATCAAGGCCGGCCAATCCACAAGTTCCCTGATGACCCGCGCGTCACCCGCATAGGATGGTTCTTGCGGCGAACCAGCCTGGATGAACTGCCGCAGTTGTTCAATGTGCTCAGGGGAAATATGTCTTTAGTGGGACCGCGACCGGAATTGCCCCATTTGGTCGCAAAATATCAGCGCTGGCAGCGGGTACGCTTCACAGTCCCTCAAGGGATTACCGGCTGGTGGCAGATCCATGGCCGCAGTGATAAGCCCATGCACCTGCACACCGAGGATGATCTGTATTACGTGGGTAATTATTCTCTTCGCCTTGATCTGTATATCTTGTTCAAAACGATCTGGGTGATATTACGACGAGAAGGCGCGTACTAACCGCAACGGTTGGATCACTGTCGCCACAGGCGCGCCTTTGGCGACACTGAGTATTATGATTTCACGGAAGCGCGTTCAGCGATATAGGGTTCATAAAAGAATAGTTTCCCGCGCTCACATAATTTGTCACTGCGAGGAGCGTCTTTTTGCGACGAAGCAGTCTCCCCCGCCGTCTTGGGGATTGCTTCGGCGATGAAACTGCCTCGCAATGACAGAGACGCGGGAAGTTATATTTTTACAGACCCATAGTGCTTTCAGTGGCATTAGTGATTCAAGATTTGAGTAAAATGCAGCTACGTATCTTTGTTACTTTGCCCGGTGGAGACTTCCGAAGTCTTATGGACATCTTGCCCAATTTCAGTGGCTTTTCGAAGACTTCGGAAGTCTGTGCCCCGAAATATTGAAGTGACACCGATGAACAAAGAACAAAATAATTTCTCAACTCATTGGCAATATCTGACACGCGAAACAGGGTTGATATTGCTGTGGGCTTATGTGATTCTTGTGGCCGGCACGGTCACTGGCCTGATCAACTTCCGCATTCATCTATTTTCAACGGTCTTGGGTGTGGTTGTTTTAGGGGCTTGGCTGGCGCGGCGATTATTTCAGCGCAGAAGAATCCCTTTGAGCAAGATCGAATGGGGGTTCTTCGCCTTTATGGCAGCTCAATTGTTGGCCCTCCTGCTCTCCCAGGATATGCGCCGAAGTCTCCCCTCCATGGTGTTGTACGGTGTGTATATTCTGGTATTTTATTTTGTTTCTGATTTAGTTCATCATGGATGGCCGGTTGAACTCATCGAAAAAACTTTACTCATCACCGGGGGAATAGTGGTTGGATTAGCCTTGTTTCAACTTGGAGGGGCTTATATTTCTTGGCGGAACATGGAGGAAATCTTGCTCTATGCGCCAAGTTTTGACTATCGTTTGTACGCTATTTTTGGCGACGCAAATTTGCTGGCCGCCTTTGTGAATATCTTGATCCCCATCGCAATTGGGCGGATTTTTATTTCTCAGAGCGCCTTTACCCGGGTCCTGCTGGGGGGATTATTGGCGAGTATTGCTGTCATTGTATATTTCTCGTCCTCGCGTGGCGGAATACTCGCTGATATTGCCGCCATATTCGTTTTGCTTGTGGGCTGGATCAGTTTTGTGTCCAAGCGGGCTCGTGATTGGGTGGGCAAAGTTTGGGATTTATTGCGCGCCCGCCCAGTTGTGCTCGCCGTGATCTTTTTGACGGCGGCTGCGCCCTTTGTTCTGGTATTTATGAGGGCACTCCAATTTCAAGGGGATGCTACCCACGGACCGATACTGAGCTCCCGCGCGACCTTTTGGGGTGCGGCTTGGGGTGCTTTTCGTTCGTCGCCTTGGTGGGGGACAGGACCTGGGGTGTATCCTTCGGCATATATTCAATACAACGCCGTACCACCTGATCGCCCCTACCTGCACGCCCACAGTGTTCCCTTTACCCTGGCAGCGGAAAGCGGCATCGTTGGCCTGGTTGGGTTGGGGATTTTCTTAGTTTTTATCGCCAGGAGGGTTTGGACTTCTCGTCAGGCGCTTACCCTAGAAGCGCGTGTGCGCTGGGTGGCTATTGTGGCCAGCCTGACCGGTTTTTGCATTCATTCCCTTGTAGACAATTTTTTACCATATGTTTCAGTTGGCATCGTGGTTACTGTGTTGTTAGCCCTGTTACTCGCACAGAATAGCGATGAGAAATCCCGCGCAAATACATTTTCCGTGCTTTGGCTGCTCCTCCCGGGTTTACTCATCGCCGGGTTCGGAATTTATTCTCTGCGCGCCTATGGGGATAATGAGAGAGCTATCGATGCGGCTTCAGCCGGGGAGTGGCAGAGCGCAGCCTTAGAATTTGATCAGGCTGTGGAACACGATCCATCGCTGGCGCTGTATTGGATGGAAGGCGGTTACGCCTATGGCATATTAGCTGCCAGTGGAGACGAAACAGTTTTGCAGAAGGCCATCGATTTGACTGAGAAGGGGATTGCCCTTGGACCAGGCTATGCTCTGCATTACGCTAATCTTGGTGCGCTGTACTGGCAGGCTGAAAACTATCCTGAAGCACTATCCAATATGACTCGATCAGTCGAGCTAGAGCCGCAGGTGCCCATCTTCCGGTTGAATGTAGGCATCTATACCGAATCGATGTCACTTCAGGACGATGCGCGCCACGCCTATGGCAAATTGCTGGAGCTTCAGCCTGAGCTTGCCGAGATGGATTTTTGGACTCAAACAACGCTGCGGTCTGAAGTGTTGACATCCTGGAATGCATCCAGGTTAGAAACCGATTCATCCGAATCGCTCGTTACTCAAGGGCGACTTGCGACGGATAATGGAGATTTTCCTGCCGCCGAGGAGCTTTTGGCAGCAGCATGGGTGCAGGACGATCAAAGTGTCACGCTGTATTTATCTCTAGCCGAGCTTGCTTTCGCCCAAGGGAATCTGGATGAAGCCGAGGCATATTTACACGCCGCCCTTTGGATTCAGGATATTTGGTCGAACGCAGAAAAAGTCATTCCTCTGCTGACTCTGGCAGAAATATCGCTAGTGCAAGGGGATTCCGAGACAGCCTTGATCCAATACCGCCAGGTATATGAAGCTGTCATGGATTACACTATTTATGGGTGGGGAACTAAGGGCTGGAACCCATATGCCTGGTTTGTATTCCAGCGCCGCAGCCTCCCTGTAGATATTCTGCCTCAGCTTGTTCGCCCCCCATTGCCGCCTGACCTCATCGAGCGCTTGATGCCATTAGTAGAATTGCATAACAGTCGCGGAGAAACTGAGGCTGCCAACGAAGTTTATCGTCAGCTTACAGGCGCAGCATACTAAACGCCTGTGGGTGTTATACTTTGTCCTACAGGCTGCCAATTTATCACGATCACGAATGTAAAGGTGTCCCAAAATGTGGGGGTGGCGGGTGTGGAACACCC
>JADHXE010000031.1 GCA_016783125.1 Anaerolineales bacterium | reverse complement strand
CAACCCGCCCGCACCCCCCAATTTCGGCTTTCCTGGCTAAGTTGACATTGTCGAAGTAGTTACATTAATTCCCGAGCAATCCCAGTACCGCCGGAAGCAATTGCTTCTTGCGGGAAACAACACCTTTTGCACGCCGGGTGCCATCGTCTTGGCGCGGGTAGGGCAGATCGTCCAAAATGGGCGGTGGGTTGCTCAGCAAGAGGCTGCTGGAACCCCGCACAACATCCGTGACCATCAGCATGGCGAAATCAATTGCGCGGGCTGCCCTCAACTTGTCCAAAGCTTCCGACAAAGTACTAAGATGCTCCCTCAACTGCATTAAATCGGTGACCTCGGCCTGGGCGACAGCGAATTTATACCCGCCAGCTTCATAGGTCTTCAAGTCTGTATTGAGGATCTCTTCAGGATCTCGCGTGGAAAGTCCCGCGCCCGCTTCCAATACCTGCTTTCCAAAAGACTCAAAATCCTCATCTTTTAGCGGGCTGCCCCAGGCGAAAGCCCAGCGCCCTAATCGCTCAGTCGCGCGGCGGTCGCGTTCGGTGGTCGTCGGCGACGATAATATCAAGGTATCCGAAACCAGGCCCGCCAATAGAATTCCGGCAATTTCTGGCGGCGCGCTCAAGCCGGCTTCCTCAATGCGCTCAGAGATTAACGTGCTGGTGCTGCCGACGACATCCACCGTAAAGCGGATCGGCTCCATGGTAGGCAAGTTACCTAGACGGTGATGATCTAATATCTCCACCAATTCGGCTTCTTCCACAGCGCCCAGGGCCTGTTCGGCCTCATTGTGATCGACCAACACCACCCGTAAACGCGGCGGGTTGAGCATTTCGCGCTGGCGGCAGACTCCAAGATAACGCCCTGCTTCGTCTACAACCAGGAAATGATTGCGCTCTTCGCGGAAAATGCGCGGCAGAGCATCGCGGATACGCGCCGCTTCGGGGAAGCATGGCACACCCGTATCCGTGGCTTCATGACAGGGCACATCCAACAATTCCGCGATGCGCATCTCCTGGCGCTTGGGATGCGGACCGACCATCTCCCCGATAAAAGAAAACAGCGTCCGGCCAGTGATCAGGCCATAGGGTGTGCCGTCTCTATTTACAACCGGCGCAACCCCGCCCGTCCGATTAGCAATCGCCCAGGCTTCACCCATCGAGCTGTCCGGTCTGGCGGTATCCATGCGGCGGGTGACATTCTTGAAGCGCGGCGAAGCATCCGTGAGCAATTCCGGGGATTCTATCCCTAACCTTTCGAGGACCCAACTTGTCTGGGGGTTGGTTGGCCCTACCCGAGCGGGGATGGCATCGATCTCATCGCGCTCGCGCAACAACCAGGCATATCCAATCGCCGAGGCAATCGAGTCTGTATCAGGATTAACATGGCCTACAACATAGGTACGGTTGTTCATAAAACCTTAGCCGGACACGGATGAACACGGATTTTACGGATAATTTTAAATGCCTATCATCTTGTTGACCATTTCAGAATTTACACAAGAACTATCCGTGTTGATCCGTGAAATCCGTGTACATTTACTTATCTTTTAAAGCCCGCCAAACTTTTTCAGGTGTGACGGGATTGGCATCAATATTCACGCCGACGGCATCGAGTACGGCATTGCCCACCGCCGGAGCGACTCCATCCAGTGGAATTTCAGCGACTGCCTTGACCCCGAAAGGATGACTCGGCTCGAAGGTTTCCACAAAGATGGTCTCCAACTCGGGCATCTCGTGCGCCATAAAGATATGATAATCCCGGAAATCCTTTTCGCGCGCTTGGCCTTTCTCGTCATAAACCATCTCCTCACAGACCGCGTAGCCCAGGGCTTGCGCCATACCGCCCTCGATCTGCCCCGAAGCGGTGATGGGGTTGACGATCACACCGGAGTCAACCGCCATGACCAGCTTGTCAACGACCACCTGGCCGGTCTCCGTATCGACGGTTACTTCAGCGAATTGGGCCGCAAAGGGCGGCGGCGCCACCGGAGAGACGTAGGATCCAACCGCCATAATTTGTTCTTGATCTTCATGATGTAGCGCGTTCAAGGCCACATCACCGAGGGTGACGAACTCACCGCCTACCCCAACAGCCTTGCCATCGATGAGTTTCACGTTTGAACGTTCGAACGTTTCAACGTTCAAACGTTCATTGAGCATTCTGGCTGCGCGAATTTTTATGCGTTCAGCGACCTTCTCCGCAGCATCGACCACCGCCGCTCCGGAGATATAAGTCGTCGAGGAGGCATAAGCGCCGACATCGAAGGGCGTAAAATCGGTATCCGATGAGTAGACAATTATGTCATTGACAAGAACGCCTAATACCTCCGCCGCCATCTGCGCCAGCACCGTATCGGATCCTGTGCCCAGGTCTGTGGCACCGATCAACAGATTGAAAGAACCATCATCGTTGAGCTTGATACTGGCAGCGCCCATATCCAGATAAGGGATAGCGGTACCTTGCATCACTAACGCTACACCGATTCCTCTACGCAATACGGAATACGGAGTACGTGTTGCGTGTTGCGTATTGCGTATTGCGTGTTGCGTACTACGTAATGAATTGCGCCATTGCTCATTGCCATGCTTCTGATCCCATCCAATGGCAGCTTTGCCCTGTTGTACACACTCTTCCAGGCCGCAGGTAGAGATGGTTTCAGGACGCGGCTCGCGGCCCTCGCTCCAGGCAGTGCTAAAGGGATGCAGCTCTCCCGCGCGAAGAGCGTTCTTCAAGCGGAACTCCAGGGGATCGAGCGCCAGCTCTTGGGTAATTTTCTCCATATGACGCTCAAGGGGCCAGTAGCCCTGCGGAACACCATAACCGCGATATGCGCCGCAGGGCGGATTGTTGGTGTAGACAATATCAGCATAGAAGCGGATATTGGGCGACTCTCGGTATTCTCCATCCCCAACATACAGCGCCATGGACTTATGCCCAGTGTTGCCAGTAACGGTGAGCGCGTGCGCCCCATTGGCTCCCGTATCGCTGAGGGCATACATCTCATTCGCAGTAATCGTGCCATCGCTTTTGATACCTGTCTTCATGCGGATGCGCATGGGATGGCGCGAGCGCGAGGCAATGAACTCTTCCTCCCGGGTATATTCGCAAATCACAGGGCGCTTTGTGGCAATGGTCAAGTGCGCGGCCACATCTTCGATCAGCATTTCCTGCTTGCCGCCAAAACCGCCGCCAATGCGCGGTTTGATCACCCGGATGCGTTTGACTGGTAATCCTAAAATTGGGGCAATCATCCTGCGTACATGGAAGGGCACCTGTGTGCTGGTGCGAATCACCAGGCGGTCATCTTCATCCCAATACGTGACTACCACATGGGGTTCGATATGAGCCTGCTGCACTTTTGGAACTACATATTCAGCTTCGAAAATGTGGTCGGCTTCAGCAAAGCCCTTGTCTAAATCGCCGATATCGATGCGGATTTCAGCAGCCAGGTTGCGGGAGGGGTCTGAGTCGGCGAAGTGAACATAGTCTGGCTGATCGTGGATAACAGGCGCGCCTTCCTGCATGGATTGACGAACATCAAGGATCGGCTCTAACAGCTCGTATTCGACCTCGATCAATTTCAGGGCCTGCTCGGCGATTTCTGGGGTATCGGCAGCCACAAAAGCCACTCGATCCCCAACAAAGCGGACTTTGTTATCGAGCGAAAAACAATCCAACGGCCCTGGGATGGGGTCAGACTGGCCAGCGGTGGAATAGGCCACGCGGGGGATGTCTTCATGGGTCAGCACTGCCGCTACACCCGGCAAAGTCCGCGCTTTGCTGGCATCGATGGATTTTATCAGGGCGTGAGCATGGGGGCTGTGCAGCACTTTGGCGTGCAACAGGCCGCGCATCTCCAAGTCCGCGGCGAAGGCCGGTTTGCCTTGAACCAGCTTGATGGCGTCCACCTTGGGTTCCGGTTTGCCAACTCGCTGAAGTTCTTCCGTCTTTGGGGTGACCTTGATCTGGGGCATGACCTGGGTTTGGGTTGCAAAGCCCGCATCGAAGCCATCTGCAGGGCCGCCGGTATCTCCTTCAGGTGGAATCCACCCAGGGGGCGCGGGGATCGGTCGAGCAGAGCCGTCGATGGGTTCTACATCTTCACCGCGCATCACCGCCGCGGCCCGCAGCACTGCCTGGACGGGTTTCTTGTACCCGGTACAGCGGCACAACACGCCAGAAAGCGCATCTCGCACCTCGGCATCGCTGGGGTTTGGGTTTCGTTCGAGCAGCTCTATGGATGCAAGAATCTGCCCCGGGGTACAGTAGCCACACTGAATGGCGCCCGTCACCACAAATGCCTGTTGAAGAGGATGTAATCCCTGGGTCTGCTTCCAGCCCTGTTGCGGGTGCTCCCCTAAGGCTTCGATTGTGGCAATCTTATGCCCTTCAGCCTGAGCCGCTAAGTAGAAATCGGCGTTGATGGGTTTCCCATCTAACAAAACCGTATCGGCACCAGTTTCACCATCTTCAGCGCCGAACTTGACCCCGTAGTAACCCAAGGAGCGCAACACCTTGAAAAGGGTATTGCCAGGGGCAGCTTCAACCTGGTGTTCAATTCCGTTTACAAGTAATTCTATGTTCATGACAGTTCCCATTTTCACCACAAAGGCACGAAGGCACGAAGAAAAACTAGTGTCTTTGTGTCTTAGTGGTTTAATTTTCGAATTCGTCTATACACCGCCTGGTCAGTTTAGCTGCTACATCACTGCGATACTCGGCGCTGGCCCATTGATCGCCAGCCTCGCGGTAGGCGTCCCGAGCCGCGATATCCGCGCCCTGGGGATTAGGCCCATCCATCGCTAACAGGGGCGACTCGCCATAGCCGCCCAAGACAACCCGCGTGCGACCAGAGGGCCATTTCGCCACCGCTGCACAGACGATGGGTAAATCCGCCGGTGAGCGCGCCACATACTGGTATGCCAGCTTGACATCCAGCGGAATAGCTACATAGGTGATCAGGCGTCCAGGCATTTGCTCAGCCCGCAATGGCAGCAACTCGCCGTAGGAGACCTTTTCGTCTCCTGGCTGCAAAGTCAGTTCCGGAGCTAAGGCCAATATTGCTGCAGCAAAGGGAGAACGGCCGTCCGCGGCCATCAATGCGCCGGCCACAGTCGCCACCTGACGGATGTTGTAGGTGGCTTCGTGTCGGATGGCGGCCTTCAGAACCAGCGGTGTTTTGGAAGCATCCAGCAAAGCCTGAAGGGTCACTGTTGCGCCGATACTCAATGTGCGCCCACGGGGTTCTATCAAATTCAACCCCAAGGCCTGCAAATCTACCACAGCGACTTGCTGATCTGATGGTTGATTCAGCACCGTCCCGCCCCCCAACGGCACAGTCAACGGGTTGGTCCTTGCAAGCAAATCCAACGCATCTTCTAATTTATCTGGGCGATGGTATTCAGTAATCATAAGCGTCCTATTCGTTTATCTTGGTGTTCTTCACCATGCTTGAAAAATTATGAATGATGAATAATAAATTGTAAATTGTGAATGCTCTGGCGAGAGTGTGTCTTTTATTCAAAATTCACAATTGGCTATTCATCATTCACCATTAGCGAGAAGTACCTAATCCGGATAGACCTTCCAACCCAAAGTCGCCATGTCGACATCCCCGATTTTCTCAGCAGGCACATCCACCAACAAGGCTTCGGCTTCGGCCAGCAGTTCCCCATCGGGGCCGTAGACTTCCGCCACAGAGGTGGCTGTGCGTCGTTTACTATTGACTGCGCGGCCAACGATCTTGATGGGCTTGCCGGTAGGTACATTCTTGCGATACTGCACGCTCATCTTGGCAGTGAACATAAATCGGGGGTTAGCAGGATCATTTCCCATATGGACTCGTCCGAGAACTTCGTCCACCAGGGAGGCAACAATACCGCCATGAACGATCCCAGGATAACCCTGAAAATGGTCGGGGACTACATAATCGACAACAACTTCTCCGGATTCGGTTTCATAAAACTCTAAGTGCAGGCCGTGCTCATTTTCTACACCGCAAACGAAACAATGACGAGAGTTAGGTAGTTTTAGCATTGAGGGCAAAATGTGTCTATGAGTAATTTCAGGTTCCCACCCACGGGATACAGGATCGGGCAAGTGGCTCCGTGATCGAGATATTCTTGTACTTTAGCAACGGCCTCATCGGGTGTGCCTGAGGCAGTGATGCGGTAGATCAGGTCATCTGGAACGAGATGTTTCGCAGCCTGAATTTGTTCACGGGTGGCGGGCCAACACAAGATGGCTTGAATTTCAGCGACGACATCATTGGAGACCCCGGAGGCCATGGCGATATGCGGCTGCTGCGCCAGATACTGAGTCAGCAGGACACGGGTGGCGTCAATGGCCTCATCGTGATCATGCTCGACCGAACAAACCACTAACTGAGGGCGTTCGATATCATCGATGGTGCGTCCAACTTTACGCGCCCCGGCTGCCAGGCGATCCATGGCTTTGTCGTTGTAATCAACCGGCACACAGTAATTGAGCACAATGCCATCGGAGATTTCGCCAGCCAGTTCCATCATCTTTGGTCCGGTGGCGCCGATCATAATGGGTACATGGCGCGGCTCTCGCCGGCCATGAACGACATCAAGCTCGATGTTCTCAACCTGGTGAAATTCTCCATGAAACGTCACGCTCTCCAAGCTTAGCAGGCGTTTGAAGACTTCGACGGTCTCGCGCATCGCCAGGAGGGGCTTGCGCCGCTCGATGCCGACGTTCTTGGCCAACGGGTCCCACCAGGCGCCGATGCCGCAAATGATGCGATTAGGCGCCAGGTCATCGAGGGTCAAAAAGGTGGAAGCCAGCAAACCGATGTTGCGGGTCCAATTGTTGATGACGCCAGAACCGACATGAATGCGCTCAGTCGCCGCAGCATAAGCTGCCATGGGGACAATTGCATCTCGAACCAGCCGGGATTCAGCCTGCCATACAGCTTCGAATCCCATCTCCTCGGCATAGCGCACACAATCAACGCCATCGCGGATATCATGAGCGTCTTGCAAATACAATCCTACACGTTCCATCTTTCACCTCTACCGATAAAAATCTAAATTTACCTATCTTGACAATGTCACATTACAAAAAAGATGGTCGAAATTTGGGGGTGCATGCGGGGTGGAACCCCGCACGCACCTCCAAATTTCGGAACTTTTCGCGAATGTGACATTGTCAAACTATAAACGCTTCCACATCTCCGGGGCGAGTTCACGCGAACGCGCTGCGATGCGCTCTTCATCCAGAGAGAGGATTTCTTTGTTCTTCATCAGGATCTCACCCCGGCAGACCGTGGTATCGACAGCAGCATCTGTCAGACCGAAGATGAAGTGCCCCAAGAAATTGGCCTCGCTCAACGGCGTGGGGGGATGATAATCCATGATGGCCAGATCGGCGGGGCGACCTTCTGCAATCTCACCCATGCGTAAGCCAAACTGCCGCTCAGCAATCTCGGCATTGTTCTGCAGCAAGAGTTGGGGCGCTTCCATGAAGGCAACGCGCGGGTCGAGGTTATCCAGGCGGTGCAGCAAATAAGCGACACGCATCTGGGATAACATATCCGAAGCCATGCCGTCAGTTCCCAACCCAACCAGGACGCCCTTATCCAGCATCTTGAGCACCTTGGTGACTCCCACAGCGTTGTTCATGTTTGATTCAGGATTATGCACAACGATGGTATTCGTATCTGCGAGAATATCCATCTCGGATTCGTCGATATGAACGCAGTGAACGAAGATGGATTGCTCGCCAGAGAGACCCAGGTTGTGCAAGCGATTGACCGTAGGCACGCCATACTTAGCCAGCGAATCTTCCCGGTCGGCCATGTCTTCAGCAACGTGGATATGACAACCTACGCCAGCGTCATTGGCGATGCCGACACACTTTTCGACGGTTTCATCAGACACGGTAAAGGAGGCATGAAAACCCATCATGGCCGCGATCTGACCATCGCCTTTGCCGACCTTCTTGATGAAACGCTCATTCTCGGCAATCCCCGCACCAGGCACGTTGCGGTCTGAGACTTCGTAGCACAGCGAGGCTCGCAGGCCAGCCTCCCGGACGGCGCTCTCGATGAGGTCCAATGAACCGTCACGATAAGAGGGCGAGGCATGATGGTCGATGACTGTGGTTGTGCCGTTGCGAATGCACTCGATGAGCGGAATCTGCGCCGACAGCAGGACATCTTCCTCATGAAGAGCATAGTCGAGTTTCCACCACAACCTTTCAAGCACTTCGACAAAATTGGAGGCTGGCTCCCCTGGAGGGGCCATGCCCCGGGCCATAGTCGAATAGAAGTGATGGTGCGTGCAAATGAAGCCCGGCAGAATAATTTTCCCGGCGCAGTCTACGACCTCGGCATCGGGATAACGTTTCGCCATCTCACCAGCATCACCAATTGCAGCGACATTTTCACCATCGGTTACGACTGTGCTATTCCACAGCACCCGGTTCTCTGAACCTAAGGTGGCAACAATCCCATTCTCGAATCTAATTGTCATTGTTCACTCCTTATACCTTATTCTAACTTTTGGGTATGATCATCATTTCGTCCGCATGTAGCACAAGTTGGTAATTAGTAAACCAGGGATCAGGGAAACTGATTACAGGTCTACCGATTTACTGGTTTACCAATTTACTAATTCCTGATCCCTACCATTTTCATAATCCTGCTTAATGCTCCAGCAGCATTGCGTGTTCTTCGGGGGTGCGCTCTCGCATAGTAATCGCACCAACGAAACACTTCTTCGCGCAGATCGAGCAGCCAATACAGAGCGCCGGGTCCGAGGAAGGAAGACCCTGCTCATCAAGTTCGATAGCGAAGTAAGGGCAGCGCGCGCAGTTTCCACATGCCACACATAAATCGTGGTCAAACGATGAGACTTTCTTCACCGGGGTCAAATCCATGAAGTCGGTGATGGGGTTAGGCTGTGCGATACCGATCAGTTCATTCATCGACTTGATGCCGCGCTCCTGCATCAGGAAAGCGGTGCCCGATTCGAGTTCATTGATGATGCCATAACCATGCTTCATGGCTATCGTACAGAATTGAACGTTCTTGACACCCAGGGCCAGGAAATTCATCGCGGCTTTGTAATCCATGGGGCCGCCATTACCGGAGATCATCACGCCATGCGGCAC
Source organism: Anaerolineales bacterium (assembly GCA_016783125.1). GTDB lineage: Bacteria > Chloroflexota > Anaerolineae > Anaerolineales > UBA11858 > NIOZ-UU35. Next base: position 16,113 of record JADHXE010000031.1, on the reverse strand, counting down.
GGCATTGGCCAGGGTGAGATACGAGATGGGCGACACGCCCTCGCCGCTCATACCGACGACAACTCCCTCTTCCCAAGGACTGTTCCCGTTAGTTGGCCGGAATGCCAGGGTCGGGAACGTGTTTGCCAGGGTAACGCCAGCTTTCTTTTCGGGATAGCGTTCGAGCACTTCGCGAATCGCCCAGATGATCGGCACAATCGACGTCACTGCCGCGGTCAGTTTGAAAAGTTTGGGCACATCTGGAGAACCAACCTGCATGATCCAATCGATGATCTTGGCCGTTAGAGCGGCATTCTGGGAGACGATATCGCCCTCGGTGCCATCTCCGCCCTGGGGGCAGGACAGGGAATACTCGATACCCATGGCACCAGCCGCTTCAAGCATCTTGGTGTTCGACTGCCAGCCAGCGGCATCGGCTTCGTCGTCACCGCTCACCGGGCCGCCGGTTGAGCCAATCGTCAGCCGGTCGGGCCATACTTTGATCAACTGCTCAATCTCTCGGCAAACGCGATCAAGCGTGTGGCCTGAGACATTATCGCAGTTGCCGTATGTATACTCACCAAAGGTGACCATATACTCAGATGGGATATGGATTGGAAGGTTGTCGAAAGCAGTCTTCATGATGCCGCCAGCCCAGCCAGCCTCGTATGCGGCAGTCATTTGCGCCAGACCATCCGTTGGGGGAGCCGCAGAGAGCAGGTAAGGCGCGCGGATCGGTCTGCCAAAGAAATCCGTTTCCAGGGAGACAGGGACAGGATTGTAACCGGGCAAAGTGAAGGTTGACTTGGTCGCTTTCTCGATTTTCGGCGCCAGCTGGCCCTGCAAATAGGCGTCGATTTGCGTGGCGGTATTCTTTCCCGAGGCCACCGCTTCGACCACGGTCTTCGGGCCGGTGGTCATATCGCCGGCGTAGAAGACACCAGCGGCTTGCTCGATCTCCAGGAATGAACGCATCCCAATGGCCATGACGACATCGTCGATATCCGCTCGAACGCCCGCAGTGCCGCTGACATCCTGCATATTCGCCGGGCTGAAGGGTTTACCATCGGGTAGCTCCACTTTGACAGTCTCGATTCCGCCGCCTTCCATGATCCGAGTCAGGCGGATACGACCGTTCATTTCAATATCATAATCGATCAGCTCACCTCGCTCATTGGAAGTGAGCGGCATTTCGGAGATTTTTTCAAGCATAAAGAGTTCGACATGCTTGGCCCCGCGCATCTTGGCTGTCGTCGCACAATCCAGAGCGGTAGCCCCACCGCCAACAACAGCAACCCGCCCATCGAAGGTATAATCTTCCGGCCTCAAGAGCAGGTCAACCATCTTGATCGCTGAATCCTCGTTTTCGATACCAAGTTGGATCGGTTTCCACAAGCCAGCCGCGACGCAAACAGCATCATAGCCCTGACCGAGCAAATCCTTAGGATTATCGACGGCGACACCCAGCTTTGCTTCAATTTCACCCAAAGTCAAAACGAATTCGATATCCGTCTCCATGATTTTCTTATCGAGATGATGATCGGGGATCAGCGCCATCATACCGCCAAGCTGCTCTTCCTTTTCGTAGATATCGACCGCGCATCCCAGTTGAGCCAAAGCCGCTGCCGCTCCAAGCCCAGCCGGACCCCCGCCAACCACAGCGACTTTCTTGCCATTCGGTTCAGTAGTTGCATACGTCGGGATACCGCCAAGGTTTTTTGCCATCTCAACAACCGTGGCCTGAATCTTGGGGATATCGATAGCGTCATCGAAAAGTTTGCGCGAGCAAGCATCCATACAGTGGGTATCCGGGCAAACCGCCCCACACACTCCGCCCAGCGGGTTATTGCGCATCACTTCACCGGCGGAACGTTTGATATCCGATGGGCTGCCTCCCCGGGCTGCCATGATGAAATCAAAGGGTGAGCAATCAGCCGGGCAAGCTTTCTGGCAGGGCTTCTCTTCACAATATTCGCAACGTTGAAGCTCAACTTGTAATTGGGCAGGGGTCATTAAAATGGGATCCCCATAGCTTTCTGTCTTCATAGATAAACTCCTCTCGATAAATTAGTGGTATCTTGCAGTTTTTTATAATCTCTCAACAATTCCAGAAACACCTAGCCACCTGACACGCCTTCGGCAATCACGAATGGATACGAATTTGCCGAATGACACGAATCGGCGAATGCCGTGAAAAAACTGCTTTACCACAGAGCACGCAGAGAAAAACTAAAAAGTGAGTTTGAAAAACGTGTTGATATTTTAGGATGAAAATCAAGAATCTCTGTGCTCGCCCGCAGGGCCGCAAAGCGTGTGTGCTCTGTGGTGAGATGGTCTTTTTGCAGTCGAGCTATTTGTGCATATTCGTGTTCATCTGTGTCGCCGTAGGCCCACATAGCATAGCGTCCGTGATTTGGCAGTTCCCATCATAAATCTAAACGCTCTTCCAAAAGCGTCAGATCATCTGGGACATCTATATCCAGGGTAAGTGAAGGCAACTCACAAATTTCTAAACGCGCACCCGCGGCGCGCGCAAGCTCACAATGTTTCTTAAACGAATCCTGGCCATAATGATATTCGATCAGTCCGGCGGGGCAGACCAACAAAGCATTGGTGCCCTTATTGTGCCGGTCCGGAGAGACCACAACGACTGGCGGATCAGTGGCACGTTCCAACATCATCTTTACGTCTTCCGGGGTGATCAAAGGCAAGTCTGCGGGCAAGATCAAAACGCCGCGCGTCTCATAAGTCTGGGCCACAATGGTAGCGCGCTCTAAGGCGACGTTCAAATGAGGGGCGCCATTTTCGAGCACAGTGCGCGCCCCCAAATCTCGCGCCAGCGCCAACGCCGCTTGATCCCGGCTGACAACCAGAACATGTTCGATTTCCGGTATATTTTTTAAAGTGCTGACTGTATTCTCCAACAAGTACCGATTCAAATCAGTACGCTCTTCCTCCGAAAACACGCCTGCCAGACGCGACTTTCCCCGGCGCAAGGGCTTTACTGGAACAATTGCCCAAATTGTCATCTATGGTTCCCAATCCCTTCGTGTTTATATTTATTCAATTTTATCAGAGATCATCCGCATCATCTCAATATTCTGGGGGGTGTAGGTCAGATTGACAATCTGACTTACGCTTTCCCTCCAAATTTTTTAGAAGATACGATCATCCCCTCGTAAAATTGCAAAACATCCTGGGCTAAACGACGCCGATCATAAGAAGTCTTCATCAATGTATCTGTGACCAAAGTTTGGATGTCCAATTTTCGAATATCATCATCTTGAGCAACATCGACCGTATCGAACACAAATCCTGTGATCAGATTTTGATAATGTTGCGCGACGGCTAGAGCTGAGGGCTGGATGCCTAATTCCCTATACATCCTAGCCGCCGGGCCTTTGACAGCTTTTCCACCTATGATAGGGGATACCCCCACAATGGGGCGGCTGCTCAATGCCGACTTCAGGGTGGGTACTGCTAAAATGGGGTCGATACTCACCCAGGGGTTGGACGGACAAATCACGACCAGATCAGATTCCTGGAGGGCATGCAAGACTCCCGGCGCAGGTTCAGAACGCTCGATATTCATAAAGTTGAATCCGCTCACACGCGGCTGGCACTTGCGCTGGACGAAATACTCCTGAAAAGGCAAAACGCCTTCGTTGGTGGTGACCATCGTTGGGATAAGATCGTCACTCATGGGCAGCACCGTCGGGCGGACACCCCAGGCCTGGCAGAAATCCCTGGTGATTTCACTCAGCGATTCGCCCTCCCGCAAACGTTGTGTGCGCTCTAGATGCAAGCCGAGATCGCGGTCGCCCAACCGAAACCAGCTATCGCCGCCAAGTGCTGTGACGCTTTCAAAGACATGCCAGGTTTCGTCGGCCCGTCCCCAACCTGTATCCGGGTTCGCCAAGCCCGCCAGGGTATAGCATACCGTATCCAGATCGGGGCAGACCTTCAGGCCCCAGTACTCGAAATCATCACCGGTATTGACAATGACCGTCAAATTTTCCGGGGGGAGGATTTGTGCCAAGCCATCGACGAGTTTCGCGCCGCCAACACCGCCTGCCAAAGCCAGGATTTTCATCGATCATCAGGAAGGATTTTGTAAATCACGCGCACATCGTCTGGCGGACCCCAGGTGAATTTATCCGCGCCGGTGTATTTCTTGGCCAGATAATCAATATGGGCTCGGCCACCTTCCTCGGTGATCTCAACCACCCGGCCGCGCACTTGGTAAAACCGCAACACATCACTGGGGTCCAAAATAACCAGGGCCACCTGTGGGCGGGCGCGCATATTTTTGTCCTTGACCCGGCCAAGCAGTGAGTTGATCAAGATATGTTCTCCATCCGTGCTAAACCAGACCGGCGTCGCCTGAGGCGAGCCGTCGGGCATGACTGTCGCCAGGACAGCATAAGCCTTGGTTTCGTCTGCAAGCAGATCGTGATATTCTTTGGGAATTGCTTTCACATCAATCTCCTATCTAAATAAATCTTCTTTTTTGGGGCGCAGCATTTCTCTCAAGCCCGTGTCCGCGTCTCGCAAGGGATACGGGAAACCGCGCACATGCACCACCGGGGTTCCCTCGGCAGCCTGCCCCATCATCAAAGATGCCGCCGCAGCCAGTTCGTCAACCACGCCAACTTGAGTGCGTTCTAACGTGCGCCCAAATAAATCAGGTTGACCGCGTAGATCGGCCAGTCCGGGCAGTCCGGAGAATCCAATCGAGATACCCACCGTACCCATGCGCCAGGCGCGGCCGTGCGAGTCAATGATCAGCACGCCAACGCGGGCGCCCGTTTCCTCTTCCAATCTCTTCCGCAAATCCGCCGCCGAAGCATCCGGATTCTCGGGGAGCAATAAGACCCAATCGTCAGATACACATGAGTTAGTAGTAGCGACTTTAGTCGCCGATTCACGACGACTAAAGTCGTCACTACTAACGTTGGAATGGTCAATCCCCGCATTAGCGCAAACAAAACCCAGCTTGTGCTCGACAACGATCAGCCCAGGGCGGGTGCGCAAGACTGCATTGCTCTCTTCAAGGATCAACTCCACGACCCGAGCGTCTTTATTCGTTTGGTCAGCTAATTCAAGCGCCCTCTCCGAAGGCGTAACTGTGGCCAGGTTCACAGAGCGCCCTTCGGCTTTGGAAACGATCTTCTGGGCCAGCACAAGAACATCGTTGTCGTGAAGCGTGAGGCGTGTAGCGTGTAGCGCATCAAGGATAATCGATGAGAGATCATCCCCAGGACGAATGAGCGGAATACCAGGAAGTGGCGTTAACGTAAGTGACATTTGCAGATAACTGGCAACTGATAACTGTTTACTGTTGACTGATTCCTGTAATCCCAATACTGGCCGTCTTGACACCATAATGCTTATTCATGGCGATCAAAATAGCAGTCAGGCCTTCCACGATGATGGCATTGGCCAATCCGCCCGCATAATAGGCCTGCATACCCACGGCCTGAGTCAGGTCAATGACTTCCTGGGCTGCATCGAGATCATCGGCACAGACCAGGACATCCGTGTCAATTGTGCCGCCTAAGTTCTTCCTCAGCGAGTGGGCCGGCACATTTTGATAGGCAGCCACGACGCGCACACCCGGGCCAAGGATTTCCTGGGCGATAGCGGCAGCGGGGGGCGGCGCGGGCGGTTTGGGATCGCGGAAATCGATCCGCGCAGTGGCATCCACCAAAATCTTGCCCTGGAGAGCTTCTTTGAGACTCTCCACTGCGGGTTGGTGAGCGGTTGCCACCACGGTCAGCACGCTGATATGCGCAGCCTGGGCAGCCTCTGCATTTTGCATCCCGGTGATGGTATCGATGCCTAGCTTATCATTCAATTCGGCAGCCACACGCTGCGCTTTTTCGGCTTCCCTTGAGCCAATGATGATCTGATACCCAACCGTGGCCCAGCGCATGGCTAAACCGGGGCCTTCTTTGCCAGTTCCGCCAAGAACGGCGATAATTGGTTTCGTTTCTGTCATGCAATACTCCAAGGAAACTCCCGAAAAAAGGGTGTACGCAGGGGGAGTGCCCCCTGCGCACACCCTTTTTTCGGGTAGATCCGTCTTTATGTAATCGCACCTAATTGTTGTACTCTATTACAAATTTTTCCTGCGCAAGGTTTTCCAAAGCGCCAGGGATATATTTTCGTACCCATTCAATCGCATCCTCTCCATCCAGATTCAGGATGCGTTTAGCTAAACAGGCCAGGAAAGTTCCAGTACGACCCAGCCCAGCCATACAATGTACGGCTATATTTCGACCTGCGCGCAAGTTTTCTTCAGCTTTTTCGAGAGCCGCATTCAGAGCGTCAATATCCTTTGGGGGAGAAAAATCTGGGATCGGCAACCTGATCACATCCATTCCAGCCGATTGATAGAAGGCTGGTAAATCCCTGCGGGCACGCACCAGATATTCCTGCGGCTCCGTGAGCACAACAACCACATCCACACCACGCTCCTGGTAAGCGATCCAAATCTCACTCAATGGATCATAATCGCTAAAGGGCATCGGGCTGCGATAGGCTTTGCCCTCTAAACCGAAAGGCAATTCAGTTACCCGGGATATTGATGCAGTCATTCGAAAACCGTGAATAGTGTTGAGTCAGCCATACTTGCGAAAGCATCACGAATATGCCTCGGTCTGGTTCTTTCTCCAGACAAGCTGGCTGGGATTTTGTTTTCAGCGAAGAAAGCAACCTCGGAAGTTTCATCGCTGGGAGTAGCTTCGCCACTCAGGAGTTGGCAGAGAAAGACCAGCTTTACAGCGTGATACAAAGTCAGCGGCTCGACGCGGTTGGCATCATACACGCCAATCACCTTTCGAGCCTGGACCCGAAAACCCGACTCTTCCCAGACTTCCCGCTCAGCGGCGGCAGCGGGCGAATCGCCCACATCGGCCCAACCGCCGGGCATCGTCCAGCCATTATCAAGGCGTTCACGCACCATCAGCAGTTTGCCATCATGGAACACCGCCCCGCGCACATCCACCTTTGGGGTGGCATATCCAATTTGGGTTTTGAAGCTCTCAGGTATAGGCTCGATTGGATGTCCGGTGTGTTCGTTGACAATTTCAGCAGCGATCTCCATCAGCCGATGGTAGCGCTGACTCTGCCATAGGTTCATCGAAAAGGATTCTCCCGATTGAGCCAAAGCCTGAATTTCGCGCGCCCATTGCAGCCAACGAGGAATGGGGGTTTTCTTCATGGTTTTTGGGTGTAGGTATTAGTTATCAAGTATTGGATATTAGGGATTAGAACGATAGACTTATTCCTGAATAAATTGAGCAGAAACTTAGTACACGGATAACACGGATTTCACGGATTTTTTTCGTTTTATCCGTGAAATCCGCTGAATCCGTGTACAAAAAATCAGTCATCGTTATTGGGGAACAACTCTAATACCCGATTACTAATACTTGTCGCCAATTTCCTTTACGATCAACTCCTGATCAACAGGCAATCGATCAATGCGCACACCTACGGCATTGTAGATGGCATTGGTGATGGCCGGGATGGTGGGGATGCTGACAATTTCTCCGACGCCTTTTGCGCCATAAGGCCCATCTTCTGTGGGATGCTCGACGATGAAAGAGATGATCTCCGGCGTTTGGGTGATATTGGGCATACGATAGCGCGCCAGACGGTCCGTGAAAGGCACGCCACCTTCGATGATGTAATTCTCAGTAAGCGCATGACCCACGCCCATGACCACGCCACCTTCAATTTGGCCCTTCAAACCCAGCGGGTTGAGCGCCTTGCCAACATCATTAGCGACGACAACCCGCAGAACATCGACTTCACCGGTGCGTGTATTGACTTCCACCTCAACGGCCTGGGCCGCGAAGGAGAAGGCGAAGTGCATATCGCCGCCCTCGCCAAGCGGCTGCGTCTCCGGCGCCCAGTATTCGTACATCACGCGAGGCTCGCGGCCTTCGGCTTTCATCAAAGCGACTGCATCGCCGAGGGGAATTTTATGGCCGTTTACCTGGGCTAATCCTTCAACAAAGCGAATCTGATCGGGAGGTTGATCATATTTCTCGGCCAGCGTAGTCGTAATCGCTTCCCGCAGAGTTTTGGCAGCGTAGCGGGCAGCATTGCCAGTAACATAGGTCTGGCGCGAGGCTGTTGTCGGGCCGCCATCCGGGGTCAGATCGGTATCCATAACGAGCACCTTGACCCGCTGAGGCGACATGGCGAATTCTTCGGCAGCCACCATCTGTAAAACTGTCACCAGGCCCTGACCAAGCTCTGCCGAGGAAGTACGCACTTCCAATGTCCCATCAGGGTACAACTCAACTTCGGCGCTGGCCTTATCGGGTGCGCCACCGCCGAAACCGGTGTTTTTATAAGCCACGGCAAAGCCCCATGAACGCACCAGGTGCGGGGAGCGGGGAGCGGGGAGCGGAGCGAATGGCGATTCGTAGCCGTCATCTTTTGCCAAACGGCGCATCTCGGCGTCAATCTTATCAAGACACTCCATCAGGCCGGTGCTTTCGCGCAGAATTTGGCCTGTATTGGTTGTACTGCCGACCTGCAAAGCATTCATGCGCCGCAGTTCAACGGGGTCGATATCCAGCGCTTCGGCCAAACGGTCCATCATATTCTCAATGGCAAATTGGCCTTGCAGCGCGCCAAATCCACGGAATGCCCCTGCTGGGGGATTATTTGTGTACATGGCATAACAATCGGCGCGCATGTGGGGCATTTCATATGGCCCAGAAGAGTGCGCCGTGGCTCGGCCCATCACCTTTTCGCCCAGGGAAGCGTAAGCGCCGGTGTCGCCATATAACTCAGTTCTCACGGCTGTCAACTGGCCATCATTTTTTGCCCCGACCTTGAGTTTAATCTGGGTGGCATGACGTTTGGGATGCACCAGCAGGCTTTCCTGTCGGTCAAACAGCAATTTCACCGGTCGCCCAGTAACATCGGCCAGGAGGGCAGCATGGATCTGCCCGGCAATATCTTCCTTGCCGCCGAAACCACCGCCCATCAATTGGCCCATCACGCGCACACGTTTTTCCGGCCAACCCAATGCCCGCGCTACCTGATTGCGATCAGCATAAGGGATCTGGGAGCCGACATAGATCTCCATGCGTCCGTCCTCGGTTGGCCGGGCGATACTGCATTCTGGCTCCAAGAAGGCGTGGTCTGTTGTTTGGGTGTAGAAGGTGTGCTCTAAGGTGATATCGGAATCGGCAAATCCTTCTTCGACATCACCCTTGCGCACCTTGATATGTTTGAGTAAATTCCCCGATTCATGCAGGTCCGGCGCATCTTCTTCGCGCGCCCGTACAGGGTTATCGACGACCTCTTGAGGGGATAACTCGGCCTCGATCAGAGTCAATGCTTCAGCAGCGATGGCTTCGCTTTCAGCCGCCACAATCGCTAAAGCGTCCCCCATATAGCGCACGCGTTCCCCAAGACCAACCAGTACCGGCCAATCGAAAATTACCAGGCCATGGTTATTCTCACCAGGGATATCAGTAGCGGTGAGTACACAAACCACGCCAGGCAATGCGCGGGCCTTTTCCACATCCAGACTCTCCAGGATTGCATGGGGATAGTCAGACCTTTTCACCCGAGCGTGGAGCATCCCATCAAAAATCAGGTCATCGGTGAATTTGGCTGTCCCGGTAGCCTTCTCGATAGCATCCGGCCGAAAATTGATATCGCCAATTGTTTTGAGCGGCTTCGAAGAGAGATCAATTGTCGGAGGAGCAACTGGCTCTCCCGTGCGAATTGCGTCGGCGGCAGCCAGAATAGCCTTCTCGATGGAAGGATAACCAGCGCAGCGACACAATGTATCTTTCAAAGCCTTGCGCACATCCGTCGATGTGAGGTCAGGCTTCTCCTCAATCAAAGCATGAGCTGTCAAAATCTGGCCCGGTGTGCAGAATCCGCATTGGATCGCGCCGTGCGTAATAAATGCTTCCTGGAGAGGGTGAAGTTCACTTCCTAACTCATCACTCCTATCCCCTACTTTTTGATAGGAGTTAGGAGTTAGGGATGCAAGACCTTCGATGGTCAAGATTTCTTTGCCATCAGCGCGCTCCGCCGGATATGCACACGACACCACCGGCTCGCCGTCAACCAGCACGGTGCAAGCGCCGCACTCGGCTTCTTCGCAGCCGATCTTGGTGCCGGTCAACCCCAGACGCACCCGCAACAAATCCGCCAGGGTTTCTCCGGGCTGAGGTTCGATTTCTATGGGTTTGCCATTTACCTGCAAATTCATCATACGAATACTCCCTCATTCGCATGCGAGCGCAGCCAGGCCATGGACAAGGTTTCTTCCAGTAAGACGCCAGCCATGTGGTGGCGATATTCTTTCGTGGCGCGGTGTCGGCTGGTTCTAAAATTGGCTTCTTCAACGACCACCTCAACCCCCATCGCCAATGTCTCATCATTGAAAATCTTACCCCTGAGTGTGTCTTCAGTTTTCCGCAGACGCCTGGGAACAGGCCCTGAAGGTCCAATGGAAATACGCACATCGGCGATGACTTCTGCTTGCGCATCACGTTGCAGCCATACCGCGGTATTCAAAATCGCGATGGCGACTCCTTGGGGCCTCATGATACGCTTGAATGCCGAGGCTTGGTTCGACTCCCCCAGGGGCACGTAGAACCCAACCAGGAGTTCCCCGCGTGGATCCAGGGTTGATTCTCCCGGCCCGGCGAATAACTGCTCTAGAGGAACACGGCGACGTCCCTCCAGGCTGGCCACTTCGGCTTCAGCATCCAAAGCAGTCAGGGCAATGGTTCCATCCGCCGCCGGCAGCGCGTGACCGACGTTACCTCCCAGGGTGGCTGTGTTGCGCACCTGAGGGCCGCCAACCAAGCCACACGCGGTTGCTAAAGCGGCCGCGTGTTCTTGTACAATTTGAGATTTGGTAATTTTGGCGTGAGGGACAGAAGCTCCGATGAATAATTCCCCATCTCGGATTTCAAGCGCTGTCATTTCGGGAATGGCGGTTACGTCCACAAGGGTGTGAACGGGGGGATGATTACCCTGCTGCAAGTCGAGCATCAGGTCAGTCCCCCCTGCGATCAGGACGGCAGTGCCAGGGGCTTCGGCCAAAGCCTGTAACGCATCAGATACAGTTTGGGCGTTGTGGTATTTTTTCCAGAGGTTCATAGGATCGGCGCCAAGTACATCACTAGGATGGCGGCACTTTTCGAGGGGCGATTTCTATTTGACCCGACGCCGCCGCAACCACGATTTGGCCGCGACGACCGCCGATCCGAACAAAATCTATTCTATCATAAAACCCAAACCCACAATTTAACAAAAATCGTTATAATCTACTCGCTTTTCCAGATTTATTTTGCTTATTGATGCCAAGCACGAATATACAGCACACGGTTAGAAAATAACAATTCGACTTCTGAAAATAGGACACGGATTTCACGGACACACACGGATGGAATTAATAAAAGAAAATCCGTGTCGCCAGAGGCGCGCCTACGGCGTCCGTGTCCGAAAAAATGTTACTCTATGCCCGTTGTGAGTATAACAAGACTTATCAGAATGCTTCACTATGACTAAACACCGCTACGCTCTACCACTACTCATCGCTTTTACCATCCTGCTTTCGGCTTGCTCATTCAACATCTTCCCGCCGAAGGAAACGCCAACAGCCACTGTAAATATTGAGGGCACAATCACAGCTGCCATCGAGACGGTATACGCTGAGGCCACTGAGACGGCGCGCATCGCAGCGCTCTCAGCAACAGCAACGATTACAGATACTCCCACCCTGACTGCTAGCGCAACACCAAGCCTTACTCCCACGGAGACGCCAACTGCCAGCGCAACGCCGACAGAGACACCAACTGCTAGCGCAACACCTGTGCCTGTTGTAGGCTTCCCTGAGAACGCCATTGTGGCCTATTTTGTCATCATTGGTTCTGGCGGGCCGGTCGCTTGTGGGGACAGCGTAATCCCCGTCCTGACCGGACATTATAAAACTGGCAATGCTGAAGAAGACTTGAAAGTTGCTCTCAACTATCTCTTCTCTGCTGGACAATATGTGCTGGGCCTTTATAATGCCACCTATACTTCTAGTTTACAGGCCACCACAATAGATTATCACGCTGGAAAAGGCAGCGCTATTACCCAGCTAGCAGGTAGTTATGTTCCCCCAATAACTAAGTGCGATGCCCATCGCTACCGCGCTCAAGTCTGGACCACCGCCTACCAGTTCGATGAAATCAAAGATTTTACTCCCTACGTCGGCGGCGCATTGCTCGGTGATCGCCTGTATGCGGTCATGCTAAACGGTGCCGACGAGTAATAAGGGAATTCCAAGAAAATAATTGCCCCAATATCCATAAAGCGATTTCATTTAGAGGTCATATCTAAACATGTCTGATCCACGATCATCTGCACTTGAATACGCTCACGAACAGAAAAAACGCTTCCTCGATGAACTGATCGAATTTTCGCGCATTCCGTCAGTTTCTACAGATACCGAACGGGATACCGATGTCCATAAAACTGCCAATTGGCTGGTCAAGCAACTCAACAATGTGGGGCTTGAAAATGTCAAGATATATCCAACAGCCGGGCACCCGGTGGTTTACGGTGATCATCTGGCGGCAGGGACCGAAGCCCCCACCGTATTGATCTACGGACACTATGACGTGCAGCCCGCCGAACCCCTGGACAAATGGGATACGCCCCCCTTCGAGCCTACCGAGCGCGGCGAGAACCTTTACGCCCGCGGCGCTTCCGATATGAAGGGTCAGGTTGCTGCAACGCTCAACGCGATTGAGGCAATCCTTCGAACAAGCCAATTACCTATCAACGCCAAATTCATCATCGAGGGTGAGGAGGAGATCGGCTCCCCCAACCTGCCTGAGTTCATCAAAGAGCACAAAGAACTCCTGGCCTGCGACTTCGCCCTCAACCCCGATACTGGCATGATCGCCCCCGATCTACCCACCATCACCTATGCGTTGCGCGGTCTGGCATATTTCGAGTTACATCTGTGGGGGCCTTCCCAGGATTTGCACTCGGGTGTCTTTGGTGGAGCAGTGCACAACCCCGCCCAGGTGCTTGCCGATCTGATCGCTGGCATGCACGACGAGAAAGGCCGCATCACATTGCCAGGGTTCTATGACAAAGTTCGCGATCTGACGCAAGATGAGCGCGAGGAGCTTGCCCGACTTCCCAAAGGCGAAGCCTGGTATTTGGAAAACACCGGGGCTCCTGAATTGTGGGGTGAAGAAGGGTACTCTCCTGATGAGCGCGTGGGCGCCCGCCCCACACTGGAGATCAATGGTCTGCTCTCTGGCTTCACCGGCGAGGGCGCCAAAACCGTGCTGCCCGCTTACGCCATGGCCAAGATATCTTGCCGCTTAGTTCCCGATCAAGATCCTGACGAAGTTCACCAGCAGCTTCTCCAATATCTGGAAGAGAAAGCGCCTGCCACCGTAAAGTGGGAAGTCATCATAATGGCCAGCGGCCCAGCCTCCATCAGCGACCGCAGCTCCCCTTGGGCACTGGCCTATCTCAAAGCCGCCGAAACATCCTGGGGGGTCAAGCCTGTCTTCAAGCGCGAGGGCGGCAGCGTCCCCGTGGTGACAGCCTTCCAAGAAATTCTCGGCGTCGAGTCAGTCAACATGGGTTTCGGCTTACCAACCGACAATATGCACGGCCCGAATGAAAAATTGCACCTGCCTACCTGGTACAAAGGCATCGATGCGCTAATCCACTTCTTCTTCAATCTGGCAAACTAATGGAAAAACAATTACCAACTTACGGCGGGCAAGCCGTCATCGAAGGCGTAATGATGCGAGGCTCGAAGAGCGTCGCCATCGCCATGCGCGATCTCAATCAAGAGATCGTCATCCACACCGAAGAATTGAGCGGCATATATAAAAGCCGCCTGATAAAGATTCCCTTCCTGCGAGGCCTGATCGGTTTATGGGACTCCCTGGTTTTGGGGATGCGCGCCCTGACAATTTCGGCGAATCTACAGACGGGGGAAGACGAACAATTAGAGGGGGCTGCGCTCTATCTGACCTTAGGGCTGTCTCTGGTTTTCTCGATTGGACTATTCTTTATTGCGCCTGCTGCTACCGGGCAACTGGTTGAGAAGTATCTGCACCTCAACGCCTGGTGGGGCAATCTCGCTGAAGGCCTTGTGCGTCTGCTCTTGCTTGTTGGATATATCTGGGTTATCGGCCTGATGCCCGATATCCAACGAGTATTCGCCTACCATGGCTCCGAACACAAGACCATCAACGCCTTCGAAGCAGGCGTCGAACTTACGCCTGAAAACGTGGCAAAACATTCTTGCGAACACCCGCGCTGCGGCACAGCTTTCTTGCTTACGCTGGTTCTAATATCAATTCTTATTTTTTCGCTGCTAGGACCGCTGCCATTACTCTGGCGACTGGTCAGCCGGGTGGCCTTCATTCCCATCCTTGCTGGGTTGGCTTATGAATATATTCGCTGGACAGCCAACAACCTCAACTCGCCCATTGTGCGACTCATCATCAAGCCAAACCTGGCTCTTCAACGCCTGACCACGCGCGAACCTTCTCTGGAGATCATCGAGGTAGGCATTGCTGCCTTCAAGGCCATGCAAGAAGAAGAACAAACGCTGATCACCTAACCACTCACCTCCTTTGAGCCTGCGCGGATATCCCCACCCAAGCTCGTCGCTTCGCAATAAATAGGGGATGAACGCGGTTCCTGATCATTGCTCACTGTCGTGATCCTGCGCAAAGGAACCGCGTTCGTTTTAACCCTGAATAAGCTGATAATACCAACTGGGTCTATTTACCGTTGTGGCTATGCGCAAACGCGCATTCATTCGCATCCCCCATGCCGAAAATTTCTGATACACATTCAGAATCAAATACTGTATTACGTTTTCTGGTTTTGGGTATCTGGAGCATCGTGCTGGCATTGGGGGTTTGGCTGGGGAGTATTTACTTCTCTGAGGATGGCCAGGTAACCCCGACGGCTCCAATCGAGATCACTATCGTGTCTCCAACCAGCCTGCCTGATCAACCAACCAAAACGTCACACCCACCCCCCATTTCACCCACCCCTGTGCCCTCGATGGCTACACGCACGCCAATCATCACTCCAACGGACTACCCGCGGCCCAGCAGCACGCGACAATCCAGCGCAGAACAAGGACTTGGACTTAGCGTCCGCCCCAGGGTTATTGGATACTCCGTCAACGGCCTTCCCTTGGAAGTTTTTACCTTTGGCACTGGCAGCACCGAGCGGATGATCGTCGCTGGCATCCATGGCGGATACGAATGGAATACTGTTGCCCTGGCGGACGAATTGATCAAATACCTCGATCAACATCCTGAGATCGTACCGTCACACATCAAACTCCATATCTTGCGTTCCTTCAATCCGGACGGCGAAGCTCGATCACACGGCTACGAGGGACGCGCCAACAGCAACGGCGTCGATCTCAATCGCAACTTCCCCACCCTATGGCAAGCAGACTGGCCGCGCTACGGCTGCTGGGATTACGGCCCCATCAATGCCGGATCACAGGCCGGGTCAGAGCCGGAAACCATCGCCCTGATGAACTTCATCCAAAACCATCACATCGATGCTCTGATCAACTACCACAGCGCGGCATTAGGTATTTTCCCCGGCGGCCAACCGCCCGAAGCTCGATCAGTGAACTTGGCCGAAATCATCGCCTCGATCAGCAATTACCCCTATCCACCCATTGACACAGACTGCCAGTTCACGGGACAATTGATCGACTGGGCCTCAGTCCAAGGCATCGCCGCAGTCGATATCGAGTTGACAGACCACGAAAATACAGATTTCGACCAAAACTTGCTAATCCTGGTCAGATTCTTACTGTGGCAGCCTTAGCAACTTTTGTGTGCTAAACTCTAACAAACAATGGACACGGATTTCACGGATTGAGTGGTTTTTTGCAAAGGTCAACAGAACGTTGAACACGTAGGAAATCTATGAGGAACCCAGGAAGTCATGAATTATCTTCCTGCTTTCCTGGGTTCCTTATAAATTGCGGCGTGATGCCCGAGTGTTCAAATTACTCTTGACGCTTACAGATTGAACGGATTTAAATATTTTGGCTCTTTGGGACTTCGCGTGGTAATG
>JADHXE010000272.1 GCA_016783125.1 Anaerolineales bacterium | reverse complement strand
ACCCCTTTTTCCGGCCTCCCTTCAACTGAAATGAAACGCAACCAAATTATACCTTATCTCATAGAAGGATACACATGTACATCGCCTTTCTCAACCCCCAAGGAAATTTTGACCCCCAAGACAGCTACTGGACTGAGCACCCCGATTTCGGCGGTCAACTTGTCTACGTCAAGGAAGTGGCTATCGCTATGGCCGCCCTGGGGCATAAAGTGGATATCATCACCCGCCAGATCATCGACCCTGAATGGTCTGAGTTCGCCGAAATGCAGGACGCCTACCCTGGAATTGAGGGTGTGCGCATTTTACGCATCCCATGTGGCCCCGAGGGCTTTCTGGCAAAAGAGCAACTATGGCCGCACCTGGGAACAGAATGGGCTCCCTTTATTATCGAGTTTTATGAACACAAAGGGCAGTTACCCGATGTATTTACGGCTCATTACGCCGATGGAGGATTATCTGGCGCGTTAATTGCCAGAGAGACAGGTCGTCCATTCACCTTCACCGGGCACTCCCTGGGCGCTCAGAAGATGGACAAGCTCAATACCAATCGTGAGAATCTTAGTGAACTTGAAGAGCGCTTTCTTTTCAGCCGCCGCATTCTGGCTGAGCGCGTCAGCATGGAACACGCTGGGCGTATCATTACGTCAACATTCCAAGAAAGATCGGAGCAGTATGGGCATAACGCCTACCGCGGCGCTATCGATCCCCAAGACGAGACTCGTTTTGCGGTGATCCCCCCGGGAGTCAATCGGCGCATCTTCAACCCTGATCCCACCGAGATCGATGGCGAGATCGACGAACGGATTACCATGGCGTTGAAACGCGATATCCCGGTTGAACGGCAGGAGTTGCCCATGGTGCTGGCTTCCAGCCGTTTAGATGCCAAGAAAAATCATCTCGGTTTGGTCAAGGCTTTTGCTGAAAGCAAAGAACTACAGGCATCAGCGAACCTGGCCATTGCGATACGCGGGCTAGAAGATCCTCTACGGCAATACGATACACTCTCCCAAGAAGAAAAATCCATCATGGATGAGATAGTCGCACTATTGGATGCGTACAACTTATGGGGAAAAACGGTCGCATTCCCATTGAATAGTCAGGCTGAGTTGGCAGCGGCTTACCGTCAGCTTGCCAGGCGACGATCTGTATTTGCCCTTACAGCCCTGTACGAGCCTTTTGGATTGGCCCCGCTAGAGGCGATGAGCTGCGGTCTGCCTGCCGTGGTGACGAAAAACGGCGGCCCGTCTGAGAGCATGATCAAGGGTGATCGGGAGTTCGGCGTGCTGGTCGATCCATCAGACCCGGCGGATATTGCCCGCGGCCTGCTTCGGGCTGTGGATTCTGCATCCGCAGATGAATGGCAAACTCTTCGGGAGGCGGGAATCGAGCGCGTGATCTCGAAATACACCTGGGAACGCACTGCCGAGGGGTATCTGGGGGTATTAGGAAAACTCCGGGAGGCCGCGCCACGCACGGGGGAGTCCGAAATCCCGCCCTGGTTCACTGATCCCACCCCAGAGAATGAAATCCCCCTAAAAACTTTGCCTGAATTGTATTTCTGAAAGGTCGAGATATTAGATATTGGATATTTTTGGCGAACCCTCCAATATCCAATATCTAATCCCCAATCTCCTAACGACTCGGTCTATTTCCCAAAGCCCCTTCCAAAGAACCCAAGCCGCTCCTCGCCTGAGGCACCTGGCCGCGCGCCAATTGCGAGGTGATGTCTCCAATCTCACCGGAACGACCCTGGAGTGCCGGGCCGCCGACAGCATCAATGCTGGCTCTGGCATTGGCGCTGAGCTGCCCGATATTGAGCAGCTCGATATTAGAAATATTGCCATCACCCAGCGCACCGCGGACAGAATCGACGAAATCGAAGGCGCTCAGGAGGGCATCTTTGCGATTGCCAGCTACCTGATTAGGGGCCACATTCAGGATATCAGCAACTCGACTTTCCCAATCCGTACTGAGGGCATCCTTCCAAGTTCCCCGGTTCTCTACAAGGCCAGCAATCTTATCGTCGATATTTCCCGCGGCATCCACAAGTTGATCGATAACATCTGTGGCAACTTCAACTCCTTGGACCAGGGCATCTTCAACCAGGAGGGCTAACTCAAGCATCTCGACAGCAAAAGCGGCCAACTCATCCAGATCGTCTTCGATCGCCTGGAGTAAATAGAGCGTCTCGGCGGCCAATTCGCCATAGATGCCGAAATAAGCATAGATCAACTCATCGGCCAGGGCGATAGCATACTCTAAATCCGCAATCAGAGCATAAATCTCATCATATTCTTCTTGGGTGATGGTGCCATCAGCGGCGGCTTCATCCACCGCCGAGCTGGCCTGCTCAGAAGCAGCCTCAGCTTCATAGACTGCCGAATCGATATCAGATGCCAGCTCTTCTTCGCTCACGTCGCTGTAGGCTGCCAGATCAGGCGTGGGCGTGGCTGTCACTGTAGCCTCGACCGCTTCATCAACCGCTTCCTGAAATACCACATCTGCGGTTGCCGTGAGCGACTTTGATGCGCTGATGGTCGCCTCGGCATTTGGGGTCTGAGTCTCGGCAGGGACATCACAGCCAGTGATCCCGATTGTGAGAATCACAGCACTAACCAGTAACAAGATTGTTTTTGATAAATGATTGTCTTTCATACCTACATCCTAACCCGGACAAGCCGGAACCATAAAGTAAAGGGGGGAGTAGGGAGTAAGAAGTAATGGAAAATACACCTACTCCCTACTCCTTACTCCCTGGTACTTCCTGGATAAGCATAATTTTTTTGCAAGCATTTAATTGAAAAGATAGTATGCACCTAAAGAGTTGAATTATATTCTTTCGCAATTTGAAGGAGATTCTCCCAAGAACCTTTGGGCAGGGAGTAATTGTCTCGCACCATATTATGCATTAATTCGCTGAAAGTGAACCCAGCATCAATGATTTGATTGATCTGATCTCCAACCCAGCGTTCTTGTAAGTTTGCATCAGGCTCCCATTTGTGCGCCAAAACTTGCTCCATTAGCTCAGCGTATGCATATGGGGGGAAACGCTGGCAGAACAATCCCTCGACGATGAAGCCAAACAGCTTTTTGGTGCGGTCGATCCAACCATCGGCGTCGCGGGCGTTATCTTTGCCCTGCTTTTTGACCAACTTGATATCCTCAACAAGCTGCACTGCGACTTCTGACCCAAGCTCGTCGACAACCCGCTCGAAGTAGCGGATAAAACGCCGGTTGTGTTCTATGCCGTAATGACCAGATGTGTAATCAAGGTTGAAGTCAAATGAAATTGCGCCATAATCAGGGTGCGGTAAGGCGAGATTGAATACCAGACCAGGATAGCCCTGCCAGGTACGCAAAAACTTAAACTGGGCATTTCCAGATGGCATCTTGAAATGAGTTTCCAAGGCAGTTAGCAGCTGTGGGATCAACGCTGCCAACCTGGGATCATAATGTTTCAATTCTTCGATCGAAGTAACCCCTTCTTTCTTTCCGGTCGACTCGCGAGTGCCAATTGGAGTCCAATCCTTATAGCCCTTAGTTTCATCGTTGGGGGCATTGAGAAAGATGATATCCACATCTGGGGCAAGGTCGTTGTTCGTCCCACGGTTGAAGGAGCTCATATCACCACATTGGATCTCATCAAGCGCACGATCCGGGTAATACACTTCCTGGATGACCGGCTTTACGGCCTCAATAACCTCATCACTGAGACATCTTTGTTTTTTAATCTGTTCAAATAATGCAATACTTTTTTGTGTCATCTCTACTCTTTTACTTGATACTCACAACGGACATAAAGTAACGTTTTTTGGACACGGGTATCACGGATTTTCTCTATGTTTTCATCCGTGTTCATCCGTGCAAATCCGTGTCCTATTTTTATGTTTCGTGGTTAGTATTTCCTGACCATGTTCTGTATTATTCGAAACTTGCGCATGAAAATGATCATGAGATATTTCCGGAAAACTACGATACACTAGTATAACGCAGCATTCAAAGGAGACACAATATGAATCGTAAAATCACTTTTATCGGTATCGCCAGCGCTCTTCTGCTTAGCTCACTTGCCTGCCAGGCGCTCGAAAGCGTTTTTGCAACTCCAACCCCAGTGCCTTCGCCCACACCGACGACAACACCCTTGCCCCCCATACCTGTAATGCCGGGCGCGGAACATCCCAATGAACCTGTTTTCGTTACCGGCGAAATTCCTTTTACATCCCCTTTCTTCCTCGATACTATCGCTGAAGCCTTCGTGATGCTCGAGGATCAGGGTGGTTTCATCCAACGGGATTTGGAATTCGAGTTCCCCTTAGAGGGACAAGCTATCGGCCCTGTAGAGTTAATCGATGAAGACACAGTCGCCTACCAACTGGCTCTTCCGGCTGTTCCCCAGGGCACCCTCGCCGACGTAGACAACGATGGTGAAGAAGATACCGGCGTGCTGGTCTTCGTCGTGGCTTATTGGTCCAATACCTGGGGAGGGCCTTTCCTGGAACCGCGCGATGGCACAGGTTGGTCCACGGCTTATGCGTCCACCACCACTGACCCTGATCGTGATCACGAGATCGACGGCGGTATTCTCATCGTTTGGGCACAGGATGACGAGCAAGGCTTCCCCACTGGCTTTGGCGACGATAACAAGCTCTTCACCTCAGACGATCCCACGGCGCCCATCGCGGCGGGTTACAATCTCATCGATCTCAACCATGAGCCTTTCCAGATATCCAAAGAGGCTCAACCCTACATCACCCTCCACGAGGGCTCCATTGCCGTCAACGATTTCTCCGAAATGAGCTACACCGAGGCCTTCGATGCCCTTTTCGAAAAGGTTTCCACCGAATATCCCTTCACCCCCGATAAAAATATCTATTGGGATGGCTTATACGACCAATACGCGCCCAACGTCGCCGATGCCCGTAATGACGAAGATTTCTACTGGACCTTGAAAGACTTCACTTTAGCGATCCCAGATGCGCATATCGGCATCTCCTTCAATGAGTTGATTGGGGGTATATTTTTTGAGAATCATGGCGGCAGCTTTGGGATGATCCTGATTGAATTGAGTGATGGCCGCGTCCTGGTGCAGGATGTGCTCCCGGACACTCCGGCTGAGCGCGCGGGGGTCGAGGTGGGTGCTGAGATAACCCGGTGGGATGGCTTAGCCCTAGGAGAGGCCATCAGCGAGGCAGAACCCTTCTTCGGCCCCTACTCCACAGAGCACCATAAACGATTCGAACAGCTTGTCTTTCTAACACGCGTCCCCCGAGATTCAAAAATTGAGATCACCTTCAAAAATCCCAAAGCCGAGCCTCAGACCGTCACAATGCAAGCTGAAGTTGAATATGATTCTCTATTCGAGTGGATCCCATCCTTCATCGTGGATGAATTAAGCCCTCCCATTGTAGGTGAAATTCTGGAGCCTTCAGGCCTGGGCTACATCCGCATCAACACCTTCTCAGATGATTACAACCTGACAGCCCAGTTGTGGGATCACTATATCAACAGTCTCATCGATGCCCAAGTTCCCGGGCTGATCATTGATATGCGCGTCAATGGAGGCGGCAGCTCAGGCCTGGCCAACGCCTTCGCCGGTTATTTCTATGATGAGGAGGTTATCATATCCCGGCGTTCTTATTACAACGAGCTGCTTGGAGAATTCGAATACAAAGACCCCCCAGGCCGTATCAAACCAGGCCCAACTTACTTTGAAGGCCCTATCGCTGTGCTGGTCAGCCCTTACTGTATCAGCGCCTGCGAGGGTTTTGCAGGCTCCCTGACGCACCGCGAAAACACCATCATCGTTGGGCATTTCCCTTCTGCCGGGGCTTACGGAGAAGTCGGCCGCGGTCAATATGATCTGCCCGCTGACCTGTCGCTGCAATTCCCTACTGGTCGTTCTGAAACCCCGCAGGGCGATCTGCTCATCGAGGGCATGGGGGTTGTCCCCGACATCATTGTGCCAGTCACCGAAGCCAGCGCGCTGGGCCAGATAGACGCCGTACTGGAAGCGGCCATCGAGGCGCTATCGGGACAATAAGGGAGTTCCAAGATTTAAATCATCCCAACCTGTATTGCGTATTTCGTATTGCGTATTTCGTAAAGACTCCCCCTACGCAATACGAAATACGCATTCTGGGACAATTATTTTCTTGGAGTTCCCTTATTGCGACCAGGGTGGCAATGCCCTACGCCGTTCACGTTTCGGCAACTTCTGGATTTCCTTCCCCCGTTCAACCAATTCATCAATCAG
>JADHXE010000271.1 GCA_016783125.1 Anaerolineales bacterium | reverse complement strand
CTTATTTCCGGGCTTTTTCCATCGCCAGTGCGTAAGCCATAATATTTCAGCAAAGAACGTCAATTATTTCTTGGCGTCTTTGCGACTTCGCGTGAGCCAGGTTTGTTGCAAATTGACTCAGAAGTCCGTCCTCGGGCGACCCGGTGACGGGTCTTAGAGCGGAGTTTGATAATTCGAAATCGGCCAGTGTCATGATCAACCACTCCTTTTTTCGAGCGTCTTAGAAAGACAGGCCCGCTTCGATCAATTCACCTTTGATATGCGGTCATACCAATTTAAAGCGCTCTGGCTCAGGGTGTCTTGATACCATTTCTTTGGCAATTTCATTATGCCGTTTTACATGCGACACCAGGTTTAGTGTTTGAAACTCGCCATCCTGCAAGATCACTTTTCCGTTGATCACAGATAGGTCTACTCGATCAATCGTACATAACAGGAGCGCCCCAAGAGGATCATGCACCGCACCGCCAGCCAGGCTGAGCTTATCCAGTTTCACGCCGATGAAATCAGCAGCTTTGTTGGGGGCTAACTGACCAATATCATCGCGGCCCAGTACAGAAGCACTGCCAAGTGTGGCGAGTTCGATACCTTCTTGCACGCTAAAAACTCCGGCCCCGCCAGCAACGCGCTGCAACAACATCGCCAATCTTGCCTCAGTAATCACATGACAGGAGTCGTTACTGGCCGAACCATCCACACCGATCCCAACCTTCACGCCCGCATCCAGCATATCGCGTACGCGGGCAATCCCAGAGCCTAGCCGCATATTGGAAGATGGGCAGTGGGCTACACCGGTGCCAGTTTCGGCCAACATTTTGATTTCGTCGTCATCCAGAAAGATAGCATGCGCCCACCACACGTCAGGGCCTACCCAGCCGAGTTTTTCCATATAAACTGCCGGGCGCGCGCCAAACTCGCGCACACAAAACGCCTCCTCATCGCGGGTTTCAGCAACATGCGTGTGCAGCATGACGCCATCATAAGACCTGGCAAGTTCAGCGGCCTTGCGCATCAAATCGTCTGTTACTGAGAAGGGACTGCAAGGAGCCAGAGCCACGCGCAGCATGGCATATTGATCTGGATCATGGTGCGTTTCGATGACACGCTGACAATCTGCAAGTATCTCATCTTCTTCTTGAACGACATGATCGGGTGGCAGGCCTCCCTTACTGCGCCCCAAAGACATTGAGCCGCGCGTGACATGAAAACGCATTCCAATATCCTGCGCGGCCCGTACCTGCGCATCTGCGGTGGCGTTGTTAGGGTACAAATAGAGATGATCACTGCTCGTGGTACAACCAGAGAGGATCATCTCTGCCATAGCGGTCTGCGTACTGATGTAGACCGCTTCTTCAGTCATCTCACCCCAAATCGGGTATAACCGCACCAACCAATCGAACAACTCCTCGTCCTGGGAGCCAGGAACAGCACGGGTCAGGGTTTGATAAAAGTGATGGTGCGTGTTGATCAAGCCTGGTAGGATAGCCATCCCAGTTGCATCGATAACAACATCGGCATCTGAGGGAAGTTCATCTGCGCGCCCAATTTTCTCAATCACATTGTCGCGCACAAAGATACTGCCACTCTGGATACGGCTTCGCCCCCCATCCATGGTGATAATCAGATCAGGATTTTTGACAAGCATTGTGCCCATATAAAACTCTCCTATCTCTTCATTTGAAGTAAAAGAAGTATATGTTTACGCAGTCTTCACAATTTACCCTGCAATTGCGTCAATCCTAAAGTATATCTCGATAGTTGTGATTTGAGGTATAACATGATGAGAAATATGCGGTACATTAAGCATATGCAATTACCATTCCGCGCAATCCGTGTACAAAAAAACTACTCAACCCAGTGTAAGGAAATAGATGATGAAAACACGCGTTCATAACTTTAATGCCGGGCCTGCGGCTCTACCACTAGCTGTGCTGGAAAAGGCTCAGGCCGAGCTTCTGGATTATCATGGATTGGGCATGTCCATCCTCGAAATGAGCCATCGCTCAGCCGCCTTCGATGATCTGATGACCCAGGTGGATGAGGATTTGCGCCAGTTGATGGGCATCCCAAACAATTACAAAATTCTCTTCTTGCAGGGGGGCGCCAGCTTGCAGTTTGATATGCTGCCTATGAACTTACTCCCCAAAGACGTCTCGGCAGATTATCTCGTCAACGGCGTGTGGGGGGAGAAGGCCGTTCAAGAGGCGCGCAAGTTGGGGAATACCCGCGTGGCCGCATCATCAGAAGAGACAAATTTCGACCGCCTTCCCAATCTGAGTCAGGCTGACTTTGACCCCCGGGCTGCTTACCTGCACTTCACATCCAACGAAACCATCCATGGCAACCAGTGGGCCGAGACACCCAAACCTCCGCCAGGTGTGCCTTTGGTATGCGATATGTCCTCCGATATCCTCAGCCGCCCAGTAGAGATATCGAAATACGGGCTGATCTACGCCGGGGCGCAGAAGAACGCCGGGCCTTCCGGGGTTACGCTGGTGATCATTCGAGATGATCTACTGGAACGCATCCCGCAGAATTTGCCCGCCATGCTGGACTATCGCTTGCTGGCCGAAAAGGGATCGTTGTACAACACCCCGCCCAGTTTCTCGATCTATATGCTGGGGCTTGTCCTGAACTGGCTGCTTGGCCTGGGAGGGCTGAAAGAGATTGCCAAACTCAACGCCAAGAAAGCTGATCTGGTTTATCAGGCCATCGATCAAAGCGATGGTTATTATCGTGGATATGCCCAACCTGAATGCAGATCTTTGATGAATGTGACATTCCGATTGGCTTCAACAGGATTAGAGAACTCCTTTGTAGAGGCTGCTGCTAAAGAAGGTTTAATTGGTCTCAAAGGACACCGATCCGTTGGCGGCCTGAGAGCTTCCATATACAACGCCTGCCCGGTTGAAGCTGTCGAAGCGCTGGTCGAATTTATGGCGGACTTTCATTGCAGGCAAGGCAAGGTGGGGCGCACTTGAATAGATGTTTTTACCTCAAGAATTCCTTCCAATAAGTGCGCCCCACCTGTATATCCCCAAATGAGTTAAAAAAAAGATACCCTGATAACGTACAGCCAAATACGGAATACGCTATACGCAATACGCACGGACAGCTTCAACTAAAATGAAACACACCCAACCGATTTCCCATGACTGACTCCCATCCACCCAAAATTCTAATCACGATCCCTTTTGACAAGGCCGGGCTGCAAATCCTTGAAGAAATCGCCGAGGTGGATACTCGCACGGGATTATCACCCGATGAGTTAGAAAACATCATCAGCGACTATCATGCGCTCATCGTCAACAGTGAATCTTTGGTGCCAGATCGCACGATTGAATATGCCTATCAACTCCAGGTGATTGGTGTAGCCGGGGCATCCTTAGATCATCTCAACGTGAGCGCGGCGCGGGCTCAAGGCGTGGCAGTAGTCAATCTGCCCAATCCGCGCTCCCTGGCTTTAGCTGAGCAGATCTTAGGGCTCATGCTGACAATGGCTCACCGTCATCAAGCCGTCGGTTTATCTGGAAAAACTTTGGGGATCATCGGTTTTGGGGCGGTTGGGCATGAAGTGGCGCGACGGGCGAAAGCGTTTGGGATGCGCGTGCTCGTGAATCAGCCGCGGCTGACCCCCGAGCTGGCTCTGGAAATTGGTGTTGAGCTGTGTGATTTCAAGGTGCTGCTGGCAAAATCAGATTTTATTAGTTTGCATGTGCCCAATACATCGAAAATCCGGCATTTGATTGCCGAGGGAGAGCTGGCTGCCTGTCCCCCAGGGTGTATCCTGATCAATGTCAGCAATCCAGAAGCGGTTGATATCAGCGCGCTCAATCAATCTTTGAAGAAGGGGCATATGACTGGTGCAGCAGTGATCGCTCAGCCAGATACGGACAAGGACATATACGATATAGATCCCAACATGATCTGGGTGGATATTCAAGCTCCTGGCAAGGTGCAGGTTGATCAGGACATCGCCATTAATCTTGCAGAAAAGATCGTCGCTCAATTGCAAAAAAGGCGCCCTGGAAACCCATTGTCTTTGCAGGTTGTTCCTGTAAAGCGCGTCCTGCCTCATGAACATTACGATCCACAACGGGTGAGCGATCTGGCCGCTCGTTTAGAAACAGCCGAGACGCTGGTAAACCCTCCGGTGGTTGTAGAGTGGGATGGATACTATATTGTCTTGGATGGGGCCACCCGCACGACAGCTTTCAAACAATTGGGATACCCGCATATCGTTGTGCAGGTCGTATCAGCCGATGATGAACATCTGCTCTTGCACACCTGGTACCATGCCCTGTGCGGGCCACAGCCTGATGATCTGCTCGCGCGCCTGCAAGAAAACAAGCTCTACGAAATCGTGCCATCTTCAGAAAAGTTTTTAACAAATGGGAAAGTTTATCCCCGGGCGATTTGCAGCCTGCACTTAGTGGATGATCAAAATTTTTTCGTGCAAACCGCCCAAGGGATGGATCGATTGATAGCTCTGAACGCTATAGAACAACGATCTCTACCCAAACCGCCCCGCGGAAGGGGCTTGGGAGCGATGGAGAATGCTCCAATCACCCTCCCGCAGGTTGTCAAATGGGGTGACGTAGAGCGGTTCCCCCGCTGTAAATGGGTGCGGTTTGTACATCTCGGCAAAACCTGCGGGAGGGTTTTTAACTTATTTGAAATGCGCCCTATTCTTTTCTTTGTGAGCCTTTGTGTCCATTGAATGTAATGGGCAACGGGAAGATAGACAGTCGCAGACTTTTGCACCCCGACATCCGCCCGGACACGCTTTGCGTCCCTTTGGGAAAGTGTCCGGGCTAGGAAGCAGCGCCCCATGAATGGGGCTTGTGGGTCATGTGACGTTCAAAAAAAACCGATGAAATAAACCACACCCTAATCTAACTCACTCACTGCTGAGTTCGGTGAGCAAGGCAACGACTTCATCTGTAAGCACACTTCTACGCTCGCGGCCTCCCCCCGTTGCGCCGCCTGAAGTGTCCCCGGAATCAGATACCTGCC
Source organism: Anaerolineales bacterium (assembly GCA_016783125.1). Taxonomy (GTDB): domain Bacteria; phylum Chloroflexota; class Anaerolineae; order Anaerolineales; family UBA11858; genus NIOZ-UU35. Next base: position 1,237 of record JADHXE010000271.1, on the reverse strand, counting down.
GGGTCGCCCGGAAGGCGGCGCGCTCTTCTTCGGACATATCTTTATTTGCGCCCTGCATTCCTTGTTCTCCACTAGACTGCGCTCCCATATCAATGCCCTTTTCGGCATAGAACTCAGCCAGATCGTCATTGGTCAGGCGCATATCGGCTATGGCCATTAACTGCTCTGTGGTCATACTCTTAACCAATTGTGTTTGCAGAGCCTCTATTTCTACTTGCGCCGAATCCTGAACTTGTTCCAGGGTCGCCATGGCCTGCCATAGAGGCAGCGCATCGGCAGCCTGCTCCGCAGTGACTGCTTGCTGAGAACCTTCCAGCGCCAGGATACCCAGGGCAAGTTGATTGCGCAAGCTGGCAGCGTTATCATACTCGATGGTCAATATTTCTTCGCTTGTTGGAGCAAGCGTATCGCTTGTTTGGACAGAAGAATCTGCCGGAGAATCGGCATCAGGGGCAGTGTTCTCTCCAGAACTACAGGCGCTTACGAGCAGAGCCAATAAAATTACGATTAAAACTGTTTTCTGTTTCATTACTTATCTCCTTGGGGTTATTTTCCAGCGCGTTCGCTGAGTAATTGGATTATTAAATCGAATAAAATATTTTGGCGGTCTTGCCCGCTGCCACTGCTGCTGCCAACAGGAGTGCCCAATGCTTCAGCGGTACTCCGAAAAGCTTCCCGCTCCTCCTGGGACAGATCGCTTTTGCCGCCACTGCCTGCATCAGGGGTGATCCCCGGCTGAGGCGTTGGCATAACCACACCGTGTTCGGCATAGAAATCTGTCAGGTCTGCGTTGGTCAACTTCATGCCTGCGATAGCCTGTAGCTGCTCCTCGTTGAGAACTTCGGCAATTTGGTCCTGTACAGCATTGGTCTCTTCCGGGGCGGCGATGTCGCTGGAAAGCAAAGCCACATAAGCCTGCCACAGCAGCAATAACTCACCGCTCTGTTCTAAGGTCACCGCCGAGGGTGTCTCCTCCAGGTATAGAATTCCCAAAGCCAACTGGTTGCGCAGGCTGGCAGCATCTTTATAGTCCGTGGAAATATACCCCGCCAACAAGGGTGTGGGGGTCAGGGCCGACTCCCCCGCCGGGGCGGCTGGATCAGCGGTACACCCGACGGAGATAGCGGACAAGATCAATATGATGATCATCCATCTAGTTTTCATTTTTTTCTCCATAATGGTTATGACTTACGCACTGGCGATGGAAAAGTCCGAAAATAAGGGGTGTGCAGGGTTG
>JADHXE010000270.1 GCA_016783125.1 Anaerolineales bacterium | reverse complement strand
ATTTGTGTTATCCTTATTCATAGTCGGTTCTCCTTTGCACCTAATCGAGTGCGCTAATTGATTGTGACTACCTTTGGTATATCACATTTCTGGAGAACCGACTTTCTCATCCTATCTCAGCCAGACAGGAAAATCCGTCCCCGTGTCGAAAGTGTCCAGTTGCTGGAGAGAAAAAATACCATTATGAATCGTACACTTATCGTTATCCTCATTATTTTAATATTCATACTATTATGTTGTTGCCTGTGTTTCATAATGGTCGCCGCTGGGGGAATGGCCCTTCAGGTTTTTCAGGATGGTGATGTATCCTGGGATTTGGAAGTCGGACCGCCTACAGAAACGCCGGTAGTTTTGCGCCCCACTTTGCAGCCAACTGAAAATCCTTTGAGTTTTCAGCCTACAGCCGAGAGTCAATCCAATTCAAAAGAGGGGTCTCCCAAAGTTGAAATTGTTGAAGAGTCGCTTGTCCCACTGGATACACTGCATACGCTAGAAGAAGCCGTCATCCCGCCCAATGACTTGATTGATTTAGCCGCACGCCTTCAAGGGAGAGAGAATATTCCCCTGATCATGGCAGCGCCGGCAGCGCCCTTACAGGTTGGCGCCACGGATGTCATGTGGGTCACCAATGTGGATACTAACGATAACTTCCAGATCGATGTCACCCTGCAATACGTCACTGAGCATGTTTATTTCTGGATTGAAGATGGTATTCGCTTTGATGAAGATGACTTGGCCGATTTGGTTGAAACATTCGAGACGAAGATTTACCCCACCAACCGTGAGTTCTTTGGCAGCGAATGGACTCCAGGGGTTGATGGCGACCCTCACTTATATATCATCTATGCCGACGACCTTGGTTTTGGCCTGGCGGGATATTATTCTTCCGCTGATGAAAATCATCCTCTGGCCCATGAGTATTCCAATGCGCACGAGGCTTTTGTGCTCAATGCTGACAACCTCTGGCTTTCAGGCGACTTTACCCTGGGCGTTCTGGCGCATGAATTCCAGCATATGATCCATTGGTATGGTGATCGCAATGAATCATCCTGGCTCAATGAGGGTTTCTCTGAGTTAGCGGCTTATATCAATGGTTATGATGTGGGCGGCTTTGACTATCTCTATACCAATAACCCGGATTTACAGCTCAATGATTGGCCCAATGACTCCAACGCGACGACACCCCATTATGGCGCAGCCTTTCTCTTCGTAAATTATTTCCTGGATCGATTTGGGGATGATGTCACCAAAGCCTTGGTCGCTCACCCCGAAAATGGCATGTCCAGCGTCGATGCGGTGCTGGATGAGTTGGATATCACAGACCCCTTGAGCGGAGAACCCATTCAGGCTGATGATTTCTTCTTGGACTGGGTTTTAGCCTCTTATATTCAAGATGATTCCATCGCCGATGGCCGCTATACCTATCACAATTACCCCAATGCCCCCTCTCCCTCCGCTGTGGAGAGCATATACACCTGTCCATCCGAAACGCTGACCAGAGACGTGCATCAATATGGCGTGGATTACATCCGCATTGCATGTCCCGGCTCTTACAACCTGCACTTCGAAGGCTCCATTCAGGTGGGCGTGCTTCCGGCTGAAGCCTACTCGGGCAATTACGCCTTTTGGTCTAACAAGGGTGATGAATCAGATATGACCCTGACGCGCAGCTTCGATTTCAGGGATCACAACGGCCCGCTCACCCTGACCTATTGGACCTGGTATGACCTTGAAGAGGATTATGATTATATCTATCTTGAGGTCTCCCTGGATGGTGAGCACTGGCAAATTCTCACCACACCCTCGGGTACAACTGAAGACCCCTCCGGGAATAGTTATGGCTGGGGGTACAATGGCCTCTCAGGGGGCGATGGACGCTGGATCCAGGAAGAGGTGGATTTATCTCGATATAGTGGCGAGCAGGTGCAGATTCGATTTGAATATATCACCGACGCGGCCGTTAATGGGGAAGGACTCCTGCTCGATGATATTGCCATTCCTGAGGTGGGCTACTTTTCCGACTTTGAAGCTGATTCTGGCGGTTGGGATGCTGCTGGCTTCGTGCGTATTCGCAATATTTTGCCTCAGACCTTCAGGTTAGCAGTCATAAAAATAGGCCATACGACTGAGATAGAGTTTATCCCCCTGAGTGTGGACGCAGTTGCTGATATCCCCCTTGAGATCGGTGATGATGTTGAGGAGGTGATTTTTGTGGTCACTGGCACAACCCGCTACACCCGGCAAAAAGCCGCTTACCGCTTCGAGATCGCTCCATAATAAAGAGAGCCTGCCAATTTCCGGGCTCTCTTCAACTGAAATGAAACGCACCCGATTGATTATCCCGGCTTTCGCAGTGCTGCCAATTGATCTTCAAGTTCAGCCCGTCGAGCTTCCGTGACTGCTTTGACATCCTGTTGGATGGCCTGAACTCGTGTTTGTAATTGGGTACGCAGCTCATCCCCAGATGAGGGCGTGAGCAGGAGAGAGATTGTCGCACCGATCACACCGCCAATAGCAAATCCAAAAATAAAATTCGTTGCCCGCTTCATAAATATCTCCTCTTTGTTCTTATCGTTTTGTAGTTTACATCTGATATTATAATTGACAAATCGTATCTTCTCAAAGAATCGAGGAGACTTCCGAAGTCTCAAAGACACATCCCCGGCTCCAGTAGATTCTCGCAGACTTCGGAAGTCTGGCACCCCCTATTTCCGGAACTTTTCCGCTTGTTTGAAACACGCCCAAATCGAATAAAAAGGAGAAATCTATGCTTCATCCATTCTCTTCTATTTCTTTAGAGAAACAGGGGCGTTTTTTCTGGCCCCTGGTCATTTTGGCCGTGCTGACCATGGCTGCGATGAATTTGGTCGGCGCGCCCCTGACCACCGCAGCAGCGCCGGCGGGCATTGTATCCTACGAACTGGCGGGAAATGTTTCAGGAGTCGAAAAAATCCTGGCAAGCTGGGATGCTATGGCACGCGAACGCGCTGCTTTCGTCCAGGGCTTGGATTTCCTCTTCATACCAATATATGCTGGCGCGATCGCATTTGGTTGTAGTATGGCGGCGGGGGTGCTGCGCCGCAAGGGATGGCGCGTTGCTTCCCTGGGGGCTCCGCTAGCCTGGTCGGTATTTCTGGCTGGCCTGCTGGATGTTCTTGAAAATATTGCCTTAGTCGTCATGTTGTTTGGCGCGCCAGTTAATCCCTGGCCGCAGATCGCCTTTTGGTGCGCGGTTCCCAAGTTTGGTTTTATAGTCTTGGGAATTTTGTATTCATTATTTGGCGGAGTTCTCCACATCGTTTGGAGAAAAAAGTAGTGTAATTGTTCAACCATAGAACGGATTTGACTGAAAAAAGGGTGTGCGCAGGGCGCGCCCTGCGCACACCCTTTTTTCAGGAGCTTACTTCCTATGTCCACCCAACCAATTCGCAAATCTAAGCGATCACCATACAAGGATTTCCCCATCCGACTGTTATATGGTGTGCTCATTGCCCTGCTCTTGGCCTTTGCTGGGACGCTGGGTGCATTGGCTGGATATCAAGACGGCATGCAGCGGGTGGCAAGCCTTCAACCTGCTAGCGATGTCGGTCTTGTTCAGGAACAATTTGATTTAGGCGTTCAAGATTACGAGGCCGGGCGTTACGATCTGGCCCGACAGCGTTTTGAGTACGTAATCGCCCTCGCTCCTGATGATTATCCTGTGGCATGGAGTCTGTTGGGTGAAATCTTAGCTATTCAAAACGCGACGGCTACTTATACTTCTGTCCCGCCGACATTGACATCTACCCCAACCATCACGATCACCCCGACACGTGACCTCAGCGGTGTGGATTCGGTTTACAGCCGTGCGCGATCACTACTGGCCGCGGGGGATTGGAATGGCGCTATCGAGGCGTTGGTAGTTCTGCGGGATGAAGAACTCCTTTACCGGGTTGTCGAAGTGGATGATAGTATTTTCGCTGCGCTTCGAAACCGCGGTGAGCAGAAGATCCTGATCTTAGGGGATCTGGAGGGGGGCATTTATGATCTCACATTGGCGGAGAGGTTTGGCCCTTTGGATTATCAGGCCAGCGTTTATCGCGATTGGGCCAGACTTTATCTCTCTGCTTTAGGGTATTGGGAGGCATATCCCGAACAGGCTGTACACTATTTTGGCCAGATTGCCGCGGCGATGCCAGGTCTGCGGGACGGCTCAGGGTGGTCAGCCTCGGAGCGCTACCGCCAGTCTTTGATCCATTATGGCGATCAATTGGCAGCTGAAAAACAATGGTGTGAGGCCCAGGTTCAATATGAAGCTGCGCTGGCTATTCGCCAAATAGAGGATTTATCCCTGACGCTCACTCAAGCGGCGTATATTTGCTCGCCTCCCACCTGGACTTATACACCATCTCCGGCACCATCAGGTACAGCTACCATAACCCATACCCCCACGCCAGGCCCATCTCCCACATCGACAGCAACCCCAACGACAATACCGGGCTCGACGTCTACTGACACCGCCACACTGGAACCTACTGCCACGATGCTGGTCGCTACGGATACGCCATCTCCGCTGCCAACCGAGACAGATACGCTCATATCAGCCCCAACGGAAACGGATACACCTGTGCCGACTCCTACGGACACTCCATCACCAGTTCCTAGCGAAACCCCTTCCCCACTCCCGACGGCGACAGACACACCGTAGCAGTAGTGGTATCTCGTTCCATCCGCTCTGCGGTGGAACGCAGGATCACCGCTCCGCGTCCCCGACCATTACCCATCGTAGCTTATGAATTCTAAGAAGAAAAAATCAGCGGGAAGCCGCACGAAGATGATCCAGGGATGTGTCTTGGGGATTGTATTGCTTATTACGATGGTTTTCGTGGGGGGGACATCTTATGCTGTAATTCGCGAGGTAGTGTTCTCTCAGGCATCAATTCCAGAAGCGCCTCCTGTGAGCGGCTTTACTCCTCAGCATCCCACTGAAACGATAGATGCAATCCATGCAATCCCCTCCCCAACATTAGCGCCTGATCAACCCACTCAACTGCCGACTCCTCTTAGCGTATCTGAGCCGGAGGCAACCCTCGTTCCCTGGGATGGCAATGAACGTGTCACCATTCTGATTATGGGCGTGGATTACCGTGACTGGAGTGCAGGAGAAGGCGCGGCGCGCTCAGATACCATGATGTTGCTGACCATGGACCCTGTAACAAAAACGGCTGGGATGCTATCGGTGCCGCGAGATTTATGGGTAGGTATCCCTGGATACATCCATGCCAAGATCAACACGGCTCACGCCATCGGTGGGCCAAGCTTAGCGGTCAGGACAGTTGAGTTAGTCATCGGCGTTCCCATTCACTACTACGCTGTGGTGGACTTTGGGGCTTTCGTACGCTTCATCGACGAATTGGGCGGGGTGAAACTCAATATCCCTTATGAAATTGAAGTCGATCCCATTGGGGATGAAAATAAAACTTTGAGACCAGGTGTTCAGACATTGCCTGGGGATTTAGCTCTGGCTTATGCCCGCAATCGCAGCACAGGTGAAGGCGATTTTGACCGTGCCCGCCGCCAGCAGCAAGTCATCTTGGGGATTCGCGACCGTATTCTCGATTTCGAGTTATTGCCAACCTTGATAGAGAAAGCGCCAACGCTTTACCAGGAACTTGTCTCCGGGGTCAATACCAATATGCAATTGGATGAGGTGATCAAGCTGGCTGTGTTAGCAGCGCAAGTCCCAGATGAAAATATCGTCAATGATGTGATTGATATTCGCCATGTGGCCTTTGGGTGGTCACCGGATGAATTAAGTGTCCTGGTTCCGTACCCTGATAAAATTCGCGTCTTGCGTGATGAAATCTTTGCTACCTCGGGTTCGCTTGGCCCCCTCGCGCCTGGCAACGACCAGGAGCGCATGTCTCTCGAAGTCGCCAGCATCTCAGTGCAAAATGGAAGTGATGATCCCGATATCGCCCGGCGCACTGCTAACTATCTCACTTCCCAGGGAGCCGCAATCGTTGAAGTTCGCGATGCTGGTGACGGCCACACCTACACAACTGTAATCGATCATGTTGGACGTCCCTACACAGTACAATATTTGGTTTCATTTTTGGGAATTGAGGGACGCTATATTTATTATAAATATGACCCGGCTCATCCCTTTGATGTTGAAGTCATTTTGGGGAATGACTGGGCCGCGAATAACAGCTTGCAGAACCCGTGAGTATGGGGAGACGAACCCGGTTCGTGACTGGCGATGGAAAAAGTCCGAAAATAAGGGGTGTGCAGGGTTGCGGAGCAACCCTGC
>JADHXE010000030.1 GCA_016783125.1 Anaerolineales bacterium | reverse complement strand
AACAGGGGCGTAACCGGAATGGCGTTTTTAGCCCTCAACATTTTTTGCAAAACACCATCCTTGATAATTCGCGCCGCTTACCCCATGGCGAAGCCATTCCGGTTCACGCGGGGTTAGCAAGGCTTTTGAGCCTGAACTTGCTTTGCGATCACGATTCCGTATACTCGATGAGTCCATTTTAGCAAATACTTGCTTTGCATATCTGGCACTTTTCGGCGTCGCATCTTCTCGACTGATCCTTCGCCACACCAAGACCCTACCTTGACTCTCACTCTCTCTTTGAATTTGACGACTCGCTTTGATGCACTTTTCAAATAACCTGTTCCACTCGATGGCCCAACAATCGGCGACTCTCAACCTGTTCGCAAACCACTGCCCCACACCTTTGCTGTCTGTTGTCTGGCGAACCAGGATTTTCTTTTGGCGCAAAACTAGAACTGTGTTGATTTCTTCTCATTTCAGGATTTCTCATGTGCTGTCTTCGTGCTCACCCACCGATAAAATTCATCCACCGTTTTCAACGTTCTTTCAAACACCACACCACCTTGCCTTGCTAACCCTTAAATAGACAGAAAATAGGGGGCATAATGTCCTGTTTTTTGTTTTATCCGGAATATATTCTGTATAACATCCCAAATTAGGGAGTATTGTTGTAATATTGCGGTATAATTAACAATAAACGGGTTTATCGGGAAATAATGACGCATTCTATCCTCAACACAAGAACGAAACTAAGACCCACTAACACCGATAACTCTTGCTGCATCCCTGGTACTGGCGATCCACAATCATTCTACCATAAAGAGGATACATAAATGACATCTCCTAAACTGCTCGATCTCATGCGTGACGCCATCCGTCGCAAGCACTACTCAATACGCACCGAAGAAGCTTATTGCGACTGGGCCAAACGCTATATCCTCTTCCACAACAAGCGCCATCCCAAAGATATGGACATCCCAGAAATCGAGGCTTTTCTCACCCATCTCGCCTCAGAGCTCAACGTGGCTTCATCTACCCAAAACCAGGCCCTCAGCGCCTTGCTCTTCCTCTATCGTGATGTACTAAAAATCGAACTTGATCCCGACGAGATCAACGCCGCCCGCGCCAAGAAATCTCAGCGCATACCTGTTGTGCTCACCAAAGCAGAAGCCCTGCTGGTCATCGAAAACCTGGCCCCGCAAAACCGCCTCCCCGTTCAATTGCTTTACGGCAGCGGTTTACGTCTCATGGAATGCCTGCGCCTGCGCGTCAAAGATCTGGATTTCAATTATCGCCAAATCACCGTCCGCGACGGCAAAGGCTTCAAAGACCGCCGTACAATTCTACCTGAAAGCCTGATCGAATTTCTTAAAAGCCACCTCCAGCTAGTCAAGAATATTCACCTCCGCGATTTAGCGGACGGCTATGGCAATGTCTACCTCCCTGGAGCTCTCGAGCGCAAATACCCTTCCGCCCAAAAAGAATGGATCTGGCAATACGTTTTCCCCGCTAACCGGTTTTCTGTAGACCCTCGCTCTGGAGTCACCCGCCGCCACCATCTCAGTGAAAGCGGCGTCCAAAAAGCGGTTCGCAAAGCCGCTAAACTATCCCGCGTGAACAAACATGTCACCCCCCATACCTTCCGTCACTCCTTCGCCACCCACCTCCTTGAAGATGGCTACGACATCCGCACCGTTCAAGAACTCCTTGGGCACAAAGACGTCAAAACCACGATGATCTACACGCATGTACTCAACCGTGGCCCCCTGGCCGTCCGCAGTCCTTTAGATACCAAGCCATAACTTCCTAATTGACTATGCGCAGTTCCTGGCTCCTAACCCCTAACTCTACCCAATCCGCGTCCAAAGATAGACATCGCGTCGCGATTCGCACGAATTTCTTGACGCGCGCGCATAATATATGCTAAAATCATTCTACCGACCGGTCGGTAGGGAACTCCCTACATGTTATCTCGTAATCTCAAAGTGATGTGAATCAAAATAGGAAAACCGTGTCAAAAGAACAGATACTCGAAGCCGCCGCCCAAATCTTCAGCCAAAAGGGCTACCACGCCACCTCTATGCAAGATATCGCTGACGCTGTCGATTTGAAGAAAGCCAGCCTGTACCACCACATCGCCAAAAAACAAGATATCCTGCTGATCCTGCTCGACCGCGCCTTAGACCTCGTCATCCAGCAAGTCAGCGAGGCCATCGATGGCCAAGCCACCGCTCCTGAGAAACTCCGATTGGCTATGCGCACATACATCAGCACCCTGGCATCTAACCGCAACCTGGCCGCCGTGCTCCTGCTCGAATACCGCTCCCTCGACCCCGACCAATACACGGCCCACATCGCCCGGCGTGATCGATTCGAAAATCTCTGGCGGGATATGATTAAACAAGGCCTGGATGAAGGCCTCGTAGATTGTCCCGATTTCGTACAGGCTGCGCGCGCGACCTTAGGGGTGATGAACTGGACCATCATGTGGTACAGCCCCCAGGGCTCCCTCTCCCCTATCGAGATCGCCGACCAATACGCCGACCTGTTATTGAATGGATTGCTCACCCGGAAGGAATAACTGTCATTGCGAAGCAGCTTTACCGCTGAAGCAATCTCCTACTCAACGGGGGAGACTGCTTCGCAATGCCAACGGCACGCACACCGAAGGTGCGCAAAGCGAGCGAAAGCTCGCAGTGACATCGAATAGAGTTTCTTTCTGATTGAGCAGCGCCAATCGCGCTGTGGGTTTACTCGGAATGACAGATAAAGTTATTGTTGATGAGAAAAAACAAGATGGATTATAGCGCCGTAGTCAATGTACGCCAAAAACCCCACAACCATCAAGTGCAGCTCTTTGAGAGCCGCGACGGCGCTACGAGATCAAGCGCTCGTATCGCCCAACTGCCCCTGAACGCCTTCCCCGATTTCTGGGTCTACGCCTATCTGGTCTTGGTGGACGACTACCGCGTCCTGATCGACACTGGCTCCGGCTTTCACAAGAACAACCAACATCTAGAAGAAGGCCTGATTGCCGCTGGGGAACTGCTCGGCGAAACCATCGACTTCGCTGACCTGACCCACATCTTCATCACCCATGGGCACATCGATCACTTTGGGGGACTGCCCTACCTGAACGGTAAGACAGATGCGCTCATCGGCGTTCACGAACTCGACCAGCACAACCTGACCCACACCGAGGAGCGCCTGACCATCATCGCCCGACGCCTGGAAAGATACCTGGCCGAGGCCGGCCTCAACGCCGCAACCAGTCAGGAGATGGTACAGATATACAAACTCACCAAGCTCGATTATCGTCCCGTGAAAATCGACTTCACCTACGAAGCCGCTGGGATGCAAGTCGGCCCCTTCGAGATGCTGCACGTGCCCGGGCACTGCGCCGGGCAGGTCATCATTCGCCTGCACGATGTACTCTTCAGCAGCGATCATGTCCTCGCCGAGATCAGCCCTCACCAGGCGCCCGAGGGACTGGCCCTGTTCACCGGGCTGAGTCACTACCTTCAATCCCTTGAATCAGCTCGAAAGTGGTCCGAGGGCATCCATCTTTCATTAGGAGGTCATAACGCACCCATCACAAATTTGAATGCTCGCATCCAGAAAATTCAGGATTTACATCAAGAGCGCTTAGGGGAATTCCTGGACATCCTCGCAGAGCCGCACACCATCGCCGAGATCTCCAGGAAATATTTCGGCGAGATGCATGGCTACAACATCCTACTGGCCCTGGAGGAGGCTGGCGCGCACGTCGAATATCTGTACGAGCGCGGCCAGCTAGAAATCGCCAATATAAAAGAAGTAGACAACGGCGGGGGCCTTGCGCCCATACGCTACAGAACGTTAAAAAGTTAGCCCCCTGGTTACGATGCTCCGCGTCTTAACCACTACCCCAACGCTCCGCGTTCACGCTCATCGAGACGCAGAGCGTCCACCCCACCGTTCCACCGCTCTGCGGTGGAACGAGATTAGCAATTAATAATTGACAATTCACAATTGACCATTAACAAGGAGGTCCCTATGTATTCTTTTCAGCCTTCTGAAGAGCAGCAAATGCTGGTCGATGCCATCAAGCGCTACGCTATGGACGACCTGCGGGCAGCCGCTCGCGATGCCGACGAGGAAGGCCAACTACCCCCAGAACTGATCGAGAAAGGATGGGAGCTGGGCTACCTGCAAGCCTCCATCCCCGAGGACTATTTCGGATTCGGTGAGCGCTCGGCGGTGACAGGCGTCTTAGCCGTGGAGGAGCTGGCTTATGGCGACTTATCCGGCACGCTGGCCATGATGACCCCCGGGCTCTTCACCACGCCTATCTTACTGGCGGGCAGCGAAGAGCAGAAGAAGGAGTTCATCCCACCGGTCATCGAAATGGAGTGGAAAGCCTACACCGCCGCCCTGATGGAGCACAGCTTCGACTTCGACCCCAACGAGCTCAAGACCGTTGCCGACGCGGATGCGGACGGCGACTCTTACGTGCTTACAGGCGAAAAAACCTACGTGCCCTTCGCTGACGGCGCAGAAGCCTTCATCGTCTACGCCGCGCTGGATGGCGTCACACAGGGCCTCATCGTCCCCGGCGACGCCGAGGGCCTGGAAGTCGGCGAGCGCCAAAAGCTCTTGGGCCTCAACGCCCTGCCGCTCTACTCGCTCAAACTCGAAGGCGTGCGCGTGCCCAAGGCAAACCGCCTGGGCGGCGACGAAGGGCACGATATGGCCCCCATCATGGCCGCAGCTAATGTGGCCTTGGCGGCTATGGCCGTCGGCGTCTCTAAAGCAGCCCTGGATTACGCCATCGAATACGCCAAAGACCGCGAAGTCTTCGGGGTCAAGGTAGCCCAGAAACAGGCCATCGCCTTCTTGATCGCCGAGATGGGCACCGAAATCGAAGCCATCCGCCTGCTGGCCTGGGAAGCTGCCTGGATGATCGACGAGGGTATGGATGAGGCTCCTAAACTGGCCTACCTGGCCCTCTCCGGCGCTATCGACACGACCATGATGGTAACAGACCGCGCTGTACAGATCCTCGGCGGGCATGGCTATATCCGTGAGCACCCCGTCGAAATGTGGATGCGCAACGGCCGCGGCTTTGCCACATTCAGCGGATTGGCAATGGTGTAGGAGGAAATACTATGATTGATTTTTCAACCCCCAAACCCATCCAACAGCTTCAAACCGTTGTCGAGACTGTGGCGGTTAATATGATGCGCCCAGTTTCGCGGGAGATGGACGAGAACGAGCACGCCATCCCCTGGGACTTCATCAACTTCATGCACACGGCCATCAAGTCCATGGGCGGCACATCCATGGCTCCTGACTCTGAGAAGGAAGCCAAGCCTGATGCGCAAGCAGACGCGGAGCGAAAGAAGCACCCACCCATCGGATACCAACGCCTGGGCACCCTGGTCGAAATACTCTCCTGGGGCGATGCAGGCATGTATCTCTGCACCCCCGGCGGGATGCTCGGCTCTGCAGCCGTAGCTGCTGCTGGTACCCCCGAGCAGAAAAAGCGCTTCCTGAGCCGCTTCATGGGCGATAAGCCGGTCTTTGACGCTATGGCGATGACCGAACCCCAGGCTGGCTCCGACACTTCCGCCATCCGCGCCACGGCCGTGCACGACGAGCAGACCAACGAGTGGATTCTCAATGGCGAGAAGATTTTCGTCACCGCCGGGCACAAAGCCTTGGAAGAGTCAGACGGCTTCATCATCGTCTGGGCTACCATCGATCCTGAAGCCGGACGCGCCGGGATGCGCTCCTTCGTCGTCGAGGCCGGCACGCCGGGCTGCAAGGTCACCAAGATGGAGCACAAGCTGGGCATCCGCGCCAGCGATACCGTCTCCATTGTGCTGCAAGATTGCCGCGTGCCCTTCGAGAATATCCTCGGCAGCCCCACCGTCGAGAAGAGCACCAAGGGCTTCAAGGGCGCTATGGCAACCTTTGACGCTACGCGCCCCATAATCGCAGCCCAGGCTGTAGGTATCGCCCGCGCTACAGTAGAACTGGTCAAAGAGAAACTGACAGAAAATGGCATCGAGATCCGCTACGGGCTACCTCGTCAGAAACTGACCAACATCGAGCGCGAGGTCATTGATATGGAAGTTATGCTGCGCTCGGCCTGGCTCTTGACCATCAAGGCCTTATGGATGGCCGATAACAAGCTCCATAATCCCAAAGAGGCGTCCATGTCCAAGGTGTATGCGGGTGACATCGTCGTCAAGATCACACAGAAAGCCATCGAGCTGTTAGGTCCTCTCGGATACAGCCGCGAGCTGCTGCTCGAAAAATGGTTCCGCGATGCCAAGATCACCGATCTATACGAGGGCACCGGCCAGATCAATCGTCTGGTGGTGGCCCGTCATATGTTAGGTTATCGCGGTAGCCAGTTACGCTGACGCTGCTGGGCGGCTGGTTACGACGCTCCGCGTCGTAACCCATGAGACAAACGCTCTGCGTTGCACTTTGACGCGGAGCGTCACGAAAGCGTTCCACCGCGGAGCGGAGGAACGAGAAAACGAGAAAAAATCCAAAGGTCCCCAAATCACCCCTGTCAAGGACACCAATTGCGGTAAAATTTGTCATGAGAAAACAACCCGAACATTGCACACAATACAAAGTGACCAAATCTATTGGAGGCATTTTCAATGACACATAAGCGCCGCGTAGGAATCTTGACTGGGGGTGGTGATGTACCAGGTTTAAACGTCGCCATGAAAGCTGTAGTAATCCGGGCCCAAGACCACGATGTAGAGATAATCGGTCTGCGCCGCGGCTGGTGGTCGGTTGTGGGTATCAACCCCGCTGACCCCCAGACCATCAAAGAGTTAACCGAGCCGCTCCCCCTCGCACGAGTGCGCGTGATAGACCGCACCGGCGGCACCTTCCTGCACTCTTCTCGCACCAACCCCTCCAACATGAAGCCCGAGGATATCCCCGACTTCGTCGCCGAGGGTGACCGTGTAACCAAGGATAATGGTCACGTGGATATCACCGGCCACGTCATGAAGGTGCTGGAAACCCTCAAGCTGGATGCCCTGATCCCCATCGGTGGTGATGATACGCTCAGTTATGCCGCCCGGCTGCACGAGGAAGGTTTCCAAACCGTGGCTATCCCCAAGACGATGGATAATGATGTCTTCGGGACGGACTACTGCATCGGCTTCTCCACGGCTGTCACCCGCTCGGTGGAAAATATTACCGCCGTGCGCACAGTCTGCGGGTCGCACGAACGCGTCGGCGTGGTGGAATTGTTCGGTCGCAACTCTGGCGAAACATCGCTCTTCGCTGCCTACCTGGCAGATGTCGACCGCTCCATCATCTCCGAGGTGCCCTTCGATCTAGACAAGCTGATCGATTTCCTCGTCCAGGATCGCAAGAGCAATCCTTCCCACTATGCCATTATGACCATCTCTGAAGGTGCTCATCTGGAAGGTGGTGAGATCGTGCAAACCGGCGAAGCGGATGCTTTCGGGCATCAGAAGCTGGGAGGCATTGGGCAGATCGTCGCCCAGGAGATCAAGAAGCGCTCAGGAATGCACACACTGTATCAGCAGTTGGCTTACCTGATGCGCTCTGGCTCGCCCGACTCCCTCGACCGCATGGTAGCAGTCTCCTTCGGCAATCTGGCATTAGACCAGGTGGCATTGGGTCACACCGGACGTATGGTCGCCCTCCAACAGGGCAACTACACGACCGTGCCCCTGCCCATGGTCATCTCTGCCAAGAAAACAGTCGATGTGAGTGCGCTCTACGACCCGGAAAACTACAAGCCTAAAGTGAAGGACATGCTGGGTAAACCCATGTTCTTGTATTAAGAACGCGTAGGACAGAATGATATTCTGTCCATGCAGGTTGGCAACCTGCGCTACGCAGAACGGAATGATATTCCGTTGGAGCAGGTTATCAACCCGCTCTACAACAAGGAAACTGATGACACGATCAAAGTGGAAATTAGGTCTCGTAACTGTCTTCATCCTGCTCTTTACATCAGGGTGCAGCGCGCTGGCGGAATTTATTCCGTTCCTGGCTAGTCCTACGATCACTTCCACGCCTGGGCCTACCAACACTATCACCCCGACCAAGACCATGGTCACCTTCAATCGGTGGACGCTAACACCCATCGGCGAAGGCGGGGGTGCATCAGCGCAGGCTCAACCCACTTTGACGCCCATCCCGACGCAGACATTACGACCCTCCTGGACTCCCAAGCCGGAAAGCACTCTGCGTCCCACCTGGACTCCTTCACTTACCATGACCCCCTCGATTACCCCCATTCCAACCGCCACGCCCGAAGTCTTCCGCTTCCTCTATGAACAGTTCGAGAGCGATGCGGATGCCTGGCTGCAAAGCAGCGGTGAGAACTGGTCCACAGCCATCGGCAATGGTGTCTATGTTATGCAAGTCACCATGCCCAATGTGGAGATCACCAGCTCTCGCAGTTGGCTGAAGCTGGCCGAGGTGCGCATGGATGCTGAAATTGGCTTCATCGATGGAGAAGGCTATGCTGGCTTCAATTGCCGTGAGGGCAGCAGCAGCTATTACACCCTCTTCATTACATCTGAAGGCTATTACGGTGTAGGGCATACGCTCAATACAAAAGTAAATTTCCTGATCTACGCTCCGTCCAGCGCTATCAGAATAGGTCAGGATAATCAATTACGAGCCGAATGCCGGGGTAATACGCTCTCCCTATGGGTCAATGGCGCACTGCTTGCCAGAGAAGAGGTCGAGGGCTTAGGCCCCGGCTATGCTGGCATGATGGTGGGAACAACCTACAATCAAGACCACGTTACGGTACATATCGACGACTTCCAAGTTTGGGGACCGGCGGATTACGCTATAGAAACAGTCACCCCTGAGGGTGAATAAACTTTATTACCAAGCTTAGGAGGCCGTTATGACCTACAAAGTTAACCGTGCTGTGGTCATCGGCGCTGGCACCATGGGGGCGGCTCTTGCCGCTCATCTGGCTAACGCTGGCGTCCGCACAACCCTGCTAGATATCATTCCCTGGGAACTGACCGAGGTGGAAAAAGCAAAAGGTCAGACCCTGGAAGACCCCAAAGTACGCAACCGCATCGTCAATGCTGGCTTTCAGGCCGCGGTCAAATCCCGGCCGGCCAGCTTCTACGCTAAAGACCTGGCCGATATGGTCAGTGTTGGCAATCTGGAAGACGATTTCGATGTGATTGCTGAAGCCGACTGGGTTATCGAGGCGATCATCGAAAACCTGAAGATTAAACAGGATTTGATGACCCGCATCGACGAGATCCGCCCAGAGCACTGTATTGTCAGCACCAACACTTCGGGCATCCCGGTTGCAGATATTGCCGAGGGCCGCTCGGAGGGGTTCCGGCAGCATTTCTTGGGGACGCACTTCTTCAATCCGCCGCGCTACCTCAAATTGCTGGAGATCATTCCGGGACCAGATACCAGCCCCGAGGTGATCAAGTTCATCCGCCATTTCGGCGAGTATCGCCTCGGTAAAGGGATTGTCCCCTGTAAAGACACCCCCAACTTCATCGCCAATCGCTTAGGCTTCGGCAGCGGCGCCTTCGCGCTGGATTATATCCTCGAGCATGGTTACACTGTCTCAGAGGTTGACGCCATCACTGGCCCTGCCATCGGCCGCCCCAAGACGGGCACTTTCCGCCTGATCGACCTGGTCGGCGTGGATGTCTGGGAGCATGTTGGCACCAACCTGGCCAAAGCGATTCCCTTCGACGAACATGCCATGCGCTACCTTGGGTCGGAGCGCGCCAACAATCTAATCCACACGATGGTGGAGAAGGGCTGGCTGGGCAATAAGACCAAGCAGGGCTTCTACAAGATGGTGCTCAAAGATGGAGGCAAAGAGTTTTGGACGCTCAACCTGGAGACCATGGAGCACGAGCCGCCAGGGGAAAAGCCCAGGTTCGACTCTATTGGTGAAGCCAAGGGCAAAGAGACTCTGGCCGAGAAGCTGGAAGTGCTGCTGGCCGCCGATGACCGCGCTGGCCAGTTGGTGCAGGCTATGACCTATCAGGGATTGGCCTACGCTTCCGAGCGCATCCCTGAAGTTGCCGATACGCCCAAGCCTATCGATGACGCTATGCGCTGGGGCTTCGGCCACCAGGCCGGTCCCTTCGAGATTTGGGATATGATCGGCGTCGTCAAGGCCAGCGAGGCCATGATAGCAGCTGGGGTCCCGCCCGCCCCGTGGGTGGACGAGATGGTCGCAAAAGGCTTCGAGACTTTCTATAAATATGATGGCGATTCTAAGGTGGCTGCGTACAACCCCGTCAAGGGAGATTACGAACAGATCGAACGCACCCCAGGCCTGATCGTCATCAAGGAACAGAAAGACGCCGGAAAGCTTGTCTCCCAAAACCCCGGCGCGTCGCTGGTCGACATCGGCGATGGGGTGGTCTGCGTGGAATTCCAGACCAAGATGAATTCCATCGATGATGATATTCTGGCGATGCTAAACGAAGCCATGGACCGCGCTGAGGCCGGCGAGTTCGAGGGCATCGTGATCAACAACGATGACGAGCGCGCTTTCTGCGCCGGAGCGAATATTTTCGGCGTGGTGATGGCCGCTCAAAATGGTATGTGGGATCAGCTTGAAGGGGTGGTCAAGATGCTCCAAGATACCAATATGCGTATGCGCCACTTCCCCAAGCCGGTGGTTGTAGCTCCCTTCAGCCTGACCCTGGGCGGCGGCGGCGAGATCACCATGCACGGCAACCGCGTTGTGGCTGCGGCCGAGTTGTATATCGGCCAGGTCGAGCTGGGCGTTGGCGTGATCCCTGCTGGCGGCGGCACGAAAGAGCTGCTGCGCCGCATCGTCAACCCGCCTATGCGCACCAAAGATGTGGCTGTGCTGCCCTTCATGCAAAAGGTTTTCGAGTTGATCGGCATGGCGACTGTAGCCACCAGCGCAGTGGAGGCCCGACAGCATGGCTTCCTGGGGGCCCTCGACCGCATCATCTTAAACCGCGATCATCTGTTGGCCGAGGCCAAGAAGGAAGTCCTGCACATGTTGGACATCGGCTACGTGCCGCCCGCGCCGGAGAATATCTATGCCGCCGGGCGCGACACGCTGGCCGCCCTTAGGGCCGGGCTGCATATGTTCGCTGAAGGCGGTTTCATTACCGAATATGAATCCCACATCGGCGAGAAGCTGATCTACGTGATGACCGGTGGCGATCTGAGCAAGCCCGCCTGGGTCAGCGAGCAATACATTCTCGACCTGGAGCGCGAGGCATTCGTCTCCTTGTGTGGCGAAAAGAAAACCCAAGAACGCATGTGGCATATGCTGCAGAAAAATAAAGTGTTGAGAAACTAGAAACGGGACACGGATTACACGGATAGGCACGGATTTAATAAATAGGAGAACAGACTTGACAGATAATCGCAAATTCGCAAAGAAGTCATTTCAGGGAAAACATAGTGACCTAACTGAGAAAATCATCGGAGCTTTTTTCGATGTGTACAACGAACTAGGATATGGTTTCTCAGAAAAAGTCTGTGAAAACGCTCTAGCGATCAAGATGAGAAAGATTGGCTTATCTGTGAAGCAACAAGTGCCGATTACCGTTTACTTTGAAGGTCAAATTGTTGGAGAATATGTGGCTGATTTGTTGATCGAAAACATCGTAATGGTAGAACTGAAAGCGGTTCGAAATTTAATTAGTGATCACGAAGCTCAACTGCTCAACTACCTCAAAGCCACAGAGATCGAAGTTGGAATACTACTCAACTTTGGCCCCAAAGCGGAATTCAAACGCAAAGTACTTGACAACAAACTTAAAGGCTCACTGTCTTGGACAAAGCCACAGTAACACAAAAATAAATCCGTGGAATCCGTGACGATCCGTGTCCAAAAGGAGATAAACCATGACCAAACGAGACCCCCAATACGATCCCGTAATCGTTGCGGCGGCGCGCACGCCGATAGGCAGGGCCAAGCGTGGCAGCCTGGCTACGGTGCGCCCTGAAGATATGGCCGCGGCGGTTATCAAAGAATTACTCAAACGAGTCGAACCCCTAAAGCCCGAAGAACTAGATGATCTGATCATCGGCTGCGCTTTCCCAGAGGGCGAGCAAGGCATGAATATGTCGAGGCTGATCGGCTTCCGCGCCGGACTGCCCGTTTCCGTCCCCACGGAGACCATCAACCGCTTCTGCTCCTCGGGCATGCAGAGCATCGCTCACGCTGCCATGGCTATCATAGCGGGCTGGATCGATGTGGCCATCGCTGGTGGCGTCGAGTCGATGACCATGGTGCCCATGACTGGCTATAAATTCGCCCCCACGCCCTATCTGTCAGCCAACTACCCGGAGGCTTTCACCAGCATGGGCCTGACCGCCGAGAACGTGGCCGAGAAATATGGCATCAGTCGCGAGGATCAAGACAAATTCGCTTTGCGCAGCCATACATTGGCTAATGAGGCCGTCACATCAGGACGCTTCGACCCCGAACTGGTACCCATGGAAGTCGAGATCGTCGAGGCCGGACCGAACGGCAAACCCAAAACGCGCACCTTCACCTTCTCACGAGACGAAGGCCCGCGCCCCGACACCAGCCTGGAAGCGCTGGCCAAGCTGCGCCCCGTCTTCAAGGAAGGCGGCAGCGTCACCGCCGGAACATCATCCCAAATGTCGGATGGTTCGGCAGGCGTGGTGATCATGTCCAAGGCCAAGGCCGATGAACTGGGACTGAAACCCATGGCGCGCTTTGTAGCTTTCAGCGCGGCTGGCGTACCGCCCGAAATCATGGGCATCGGCCCTGTGGAGGCCATCCCCAAGGCGTTAAAGTTAGCAAAGATGTCCCTGGATGATATCCAACTGATCGAGTTGAACGAGGCCTTCGCTGCTCAAGGTTTGGCCGTCATGCGCGAACTGGGCCTCAACGAAGAGATCACCAACGTCAACGGCGGCGCTATCGCCCTGGGTCACCCCCTGGGCGCGACGGGCGCAAAATTAACCGTCCAACTGCTCTACGAAATGAAACGCCGCGACCTGGAATTCGGCATGGTCAGCATGTGCATCGGCGGCGGGATGGGCGCCGCGGGCATCTTCGAGAATCTGAAATAACGTGTAGCGGAAAGCGGTGAGCGTGGAGCGTATTTCCAGTCGCTTCCCGCTCACCGCTCGACGCTTCACGCACAACAAGGAGTAAATCAATGACAGACTATACCGTAAAAGAATTGATCTTCAACCATGAGAAGGCCTTCCGCGTTGACAAGGCCGCCGGTGTCGAGGCTGTGATCCAATATCACCTCACCGGCGACGAGGGCGGCGACTATATCATCGATATCAAGGATGGCGCCTGCTCCGTCGAAGAGGGCACCGCCGACGCCCCCACCATGACCCTGACCGCCGATGGCCGCTACTTCGGCGATGTGCTGATCGGCAAAGAGGATGGCATGAAAGGCTTCATGCAGGGCAAGCTCAAACTGGCTGGTGATCTCAACCTGGCCATGAAGCTGACCAGTTTCTTCAAAATGGGCTGAGGGAAGTTGCATGTAAGCAAGTGGCAAGTGGCATGTGGCATGTGAACAGGGTGTACGGAATGACGTATGCCCTGTTTTCATTTGTAAAACCCGGCCATTTGAGAACATAAACAGAAGCTGAACTTCTCGAAGAAATTCAGCTTCTTAGTTTTATCTGGTTACGAAGCTACGCGTCGAAACCGCTACCCACGCTCCGCGTGCTTGCACGTGGAACGTGCGGATAGCGTTCCACCGCGGAGCGGTGGAACAAGAGCAAAAATATCACTCATCAAAAGTAACTGCGACCACCTCGGCCTTGATCTCAGCTTCAAGGGTCGCAATTTCAGCTTTGACGGCTTCTATGATCTCATCTTGGGAGATCAGTCGCTTTTCTTTTTGATCGCGGCGCTTGAATTCGATATTGCCACCCTCCAGCCCGCGGGCGCCGACAGTCAGCCGGATGGGGAGACCGATCAGATCAGCGTCGTTGAACTTCACGCCAGGACTCTCCTGGCGGTCGTCGAAGAGCACTTCAACGCTCCCGGCTTGAAGGTCCTGGTAAAGCTGGGCGGCAGTCTCTTCGACCGTCCCATCGCCTTTCTTTGCGGACAGCATCACCAGGTGCACCTGGTAGGGCGCTACCGTGATCGGCCAGATCAGGCCATATTCGTCATTGTATTCCTCGGCTACGGAAGCCAGCAAGCGCCCGCTGCCAATGCCATAGGAACCCATAATCACAGGTTTCTCTTTACCATCTTTGTCCTGGAAAGTGCAGCCCATGGAGTCGCTGTAGCGCGTGCCCAATTTGAAGATATTGCCAACTTCAACGCCGCGCACCTCTCGGAAAGAACCGCCACATTCCGAGCAGGCATCGCCTGCGCGCGCTGCGGTCAGGTCGGTAATGATGTCGGCCTGGTAATCGCGTCCCAGGTTGGTATTGAGCATGTGATAACTGGCATCGTTGGCGCCAGCCACAAGGTTCTGGGACTCGGTCAGCAGATCGTCCACTACGGTGACCACCGGCAGATAAGCGCTCTTTTCCGGCAATCCAATCGGTGAGGCATATCCCGGCACCGCGCCAATGGCTACGATCTCTTCTTCGGTGGCCGGACGGATATCACTGGCCTGTAGGGCGTTGACCAGCTTGGTCTCGTTGAGGTCCATATCGCCGCGCACAATCGCGAAGATAAATTTCTGGATGCTGGACTCACCCACGGGGATATCGGCCACCATAAAGACCGCTTTGGCTGTCTTGGCCTCGGGGATGTCGAGAAATTCAGCCAGTTCAGCGATGGTCTTACAATCCGGCGTGGCTACTTTCTCCAACGGTAGAGCCTCTTCCTTGGGTAAAGCTTCCTTCTTAAATGTAGCTACCTGCCGATTGGCAGCATAGCCACAGTTATTACATATGAGCAGTGTATCTTCGCCATGGGGAGTCAGATACATATATTCATGGGCAACTTTGCCGCCCATCATACCCACATCGGACTTAACAGCGATCACCGGAATGCCGCAGCGGTGGAAGATATCGAAATAGGCCTGGTAGTGCGCCCGATATTGTTTATCCAGACCTTCCCAGTCGGCATCCAGGCTGTAGCTGTCCTTCATGGTGAACTCGCGCACCCGGATCAAGCCGGCACGGGGACGCGGGTCATCGCGCCATTTAGTCTGGATATGATAGATCAGCACCGGCAGTTGGCGATAGGAATGGATTTCTTTACGAGTCAGGTCGGCGACCACTTCCTCGTGAGTCATGGCCAAAACCATATCGCGGTCATTTTTGTCTTTGAAGCGGCCCATCTCGGAGCCGACTTGATACCAACGCTCGGTCTCCTGCCAGACTTCGGCAGGATGAACCACCGGCATGGTCATCTCCTGCCCGCCGATGGCATTGATCTCATCCCGCATGATATTCTCGATCTTGGTGATGGAGCGCTTGGCCAGCGGCATGGCGGTGTAGATTCCCGCGGCCAGTTGACGGATGAAGCCAGCCCTGACCAATAATTTGTGGCTGGGCATTTCAGCATCCGTAGGGGCTTCACGCAAAGTTTGGCTGAAGAGCATTGACATTCTCATAGAGAACTCCTGTGGTTTGGTAGATTGGTAAATTGGTAGTTTGGTAGTTGGTAAATTGTTGACCAGTTTACCAGTCCCTGGTTTACCAATTTACCAGTTCCCAGTTTACCAGTCCCCAATAAAAAACCCTCTGGCTTTTCAGTCCAGAGGGCAGTTTGGTATGGTGAATTGTTTACTTCCCACCAACCCCAAGAGACCGAAGCCTATCGCGGCTTGCGGTTGCTAGGGACAGGAGATGGGGAGAAGCGACGCATAGCGTTCATGACGGGAGATAGTTTACCAGAGGCTATGATGATGTCAAGGTTAGCGGAATAATTCAAAAAATAGAGGCGCAATCAGCCATTTCAGATATGCTATTTCAACCCAATCACCATCTGAACCTGCGACAACTCCTCTTTCTCGAACCCCACACGCTCAAAAAGTCCACCAAACTCTTCGGGAAAGATGGCCGGGACTCGCCAGGTTTTGTTGGGAAATCGAGCAAATAGCCCCTGCAATAATTTACCCCCCTGGTTCTTTTTCTGGGCTTCAGGCATCAACAGCATCGAGCGCAAAGTGACCTGGGGAGATTCTGGTGAGGAAATAGCCACATAGCTATCTTCATGACAGTAAGCCTGATAAGGTGGGCCAAATTGCGTCACAGTCTCCCCGGAAATCTGCCAGGGCAAATCGGATAATCCATAGGCGTTCACCAGACGCCCCATCACGCGCAGGTCGATCTCATCGATGGGATGGGCTTCGCCAGCGGGTTCTTCGAGAATATAGCTAACCAGGCGGCGCAGGATCACAAAGCCAGCTTGCTGGTAAAGACTCACCGCCGGCCCATTTTGTTCGATGACTTCCAACTCCATACGGCGGTCTCCGCGCTCCCGGGCTTCATCGACAAGTTGTTTCATCAGCCAGCGCCCAACTCCCAGACCACGCGCCCCAGGCAGGATCGCCATCCCTGCCAAACGGCTGCTCCAACCTCTGCGAGCGATCAGCGCCGCGCCGACGGCATCTCCATCGCGGATAACGACTCGGCTGCTCGATACATCAATGCTGTCAAAACGCAGCATACTGAACAATTGCTCCAGGCCAATGTGGATAGGCACAACATAATCCGAAAAGCCCTGATTGAGCACCTGCGTGGTTTCAGTAACGCCATATTCCAAAACAGATTTCAGTTCTAGCTCCATACTCAATGCTCGCTTTTTTTGATAGGGATAATTCGTTCCATGGCTGAGCTGTTACTCGTTATCTCAAATTCGATGATCGGACCTTCCCAACCGTCTTCTTCAACATACGCGAATTGATCGTTGGTGTATGCGGCGATGGTGTTTCGCCAAAAAGTCTGCGCGGGGAGATTAGCAGCCTCTTGATGGACACGCCACGTCCCTGGGAAATGATCGAAAAGTTCGGCTGCTACCTTGCGGCCTATACCCCGCCGGCGATATTTTCGCATGATGAAAAATTCCGCCATCGAGTGATGGACACCAACTTCATCAGCAACTTCGCGCACCAGAGCGAACCCTGCCAGCCTGCCAGCAAAGCGGATTAAAAATGCATGGCGGCCTGGCTCGGCCCAATAATTATCGAGATATTTATAACCAAACAAGCCATGCTCATCCACATCGGAGGCGTCGAACTCGCTGAAATCATACTGATAAAGTTCCAACAGATTGCGCAATATGAGCTTATCTTCAAATACAGCGGGGATGATCTCAAGGGACATAAACTCTTCCGCTACTATGCCACGACAATACAATCTTTGCCGGATTCTTTAGCCTTGTAGAGGGCGCTATCAGCAGCACTGATGAAGGTCGTCAAGTCTCGAGTATGCTTATCAAGGGTAGCAATACCGATACTCACCGTCAAATTAATTTCATCCCCATTGGATGCAGCAAAGGGAGTCTCAGCAATACTTACCCGAATGCGATTGGCAGTATTGTGGGCGGCTTGCGTGTCTGTTTCAGGCAGAATCAAAGCGAACTCTTCTCCCCCATAGCGCCCGATGATATCCTGTTTACGAATGGTCTCCTTACAGCGGGCAGCCACAGCCTGCAATACCTGGTCGCCGACAGTATGTCCATACCGGTCGTTGACGTGCTTGAAATGATCCAAATCAAGCATCAGCAACGATAACGAACGCTGATATCGTTGAGAGCGGTCAAGTTCAGCCCTGGCAAGATCGAAGAAATGGCGGCGGTTGTTCAATTCCGTCAAGACATCCGTAATCGCCAAATAATGCGCTTCTTCGTACAGGCGGGCATTTAAAATCGCGGCTGCTGCCGTGGTCGCAAAAGTTCTCAGTGAAGTCAGATCCATATCGCTGAAGGCTTCCACGGAGAATGAGTTTAAAGCCAGCACCCCCACCCCATGATCTTCAAGCAGCAATGGGGCCAATATCAGCGACCGAACAGCAAATTTCGACTCCCCATCCTGAACGTCTTGATCCTCCAACTCATGATGAACATCCGAAATCAAGATGGCCTCTTTGCTCTGGATGGCCTGGTCGGCGTAGCCTTGCTCGTAAGCAAAAGTAAAAGCTTCTAAATCTTGCGAACTCTCCATATCAAAGAGATCTTCTCCTCGCAGGGCCTCTAATTTTAGCTGCTCGGTCTCAGGATCAACCAGATAAATCGATCCGGTATTGGCTGGTTGAATGGCGTTCAACGTCGCTTCGAGGATTCGCTCTAACAACTCCCTCAAATCATGCGTCATCACCAACGCGGTCGTGGCAGTGTGCAGCGAAACCATCTGCCGAAAATGTCGCCGGCTATTTTGCAATTCATCATCCAGCTGATTCTGCAATCGCTTGGCATTCCAGAAAGCAAACTCTATCAGGACACCTGCCCCCCCAGCGCCCATCATCAAGTCGAGAACATTATCAAGCAGGGGAACCCCGCGGAAGAAATAGTAGAGTTCAATAACCGCCAAAAACAGAATGGCCAGGCCATAAACTTTCCATTTCAGCCGGTCTAGTTTTTCTTGGGCAGTTCGTTGACGTTTTTTCATAATAAAAATCTGCGTGAATATTGGATATTATATTGTTGACACCATTATACCGGAACTTTGTGTTTTTTCGGAACGCGCCCGCGAGGGGCTAAGTTGATCCTCACTAAACAGAATCAACTACACCCTAATGGACCTCGCACC
This sequence comes from Anaerolineales bacterium, assembly GCA_016783125.1. Taxonomy (GTDB): domain Bacteria; phylum Chloroflexota; class Anaerolineae; order Anaerolineales; family UBA11858; genus NIOZ-UU35. Next base: position 6,711 of record JADHXE010000030.1, on the reverse strand, counting down.
GAAATTTCGTGTAGAATTAGCATGAAAACATTCGCCGCCATCTCAATCCCCATCCCCCTGCTGATTATGACTGCATCCTGTATAACACCACAATACGAACCCGTCCCGCCTGGCATTTACGAGATCGAATTGGATCCTTCACACAGGTACACGCTCTCGATCCCCGAAGATTACAGCGGGGAGAAACCTGTCCCCCTGGTAGTGGCGCTGCATTATGGCGGTCACGGAACACCGTTCTACGGCAAGTCCATCCTGACCGATATGGTCGAGCCGGCGTTGCGAGAATTGGGCGCCGTCATCATCTCCCCCGACTGCCCCTCATCAGATTGGACGCAGCCTGAGAGCGAAGTCTTTGTCATTGAAATTCTCGACACCATCCAGGCAAAGCACAACATCGACTCAGACAAAGTACTGGTCACTGGCTACAGCCTGGGCGGCATGGGAACCTGGCACTTTGCCGCCAGCCAACCAGATCGATTTTCAGCCGGAGTGGTAATGGCCGGAATGCCCCCCGGCAATGCCCTGGAGATAGAATGGGCTGTGCCGCTCTACGTCATCCACGGGCGGGACGATGAAGTCCTTCCCATTGATCCCACCCTCAGCGCGGTTGCCCAACTTCAATCCCAGGGGGTAGATATCAAACTCAAAATCTTAGAGGGGGTCACGCACTATGAGACATATCTGTTTGTGGAGCAATTGAAAGATACTATTCCCTGGATTACAGATAGTTGGAAGTAAAAACCACCCTAAAAATAATGTCATTGCGAACGCAGCCGCCGAAGGCGCGCCGTTGGCGAGCGGAGTGCGGCAATCTTCTCGCAACGCTCGCTCTGCGCGCCTCTGGCGTGCGGGCCTTCGGCCGTGGGAGATCGCTTCGTCGCTGCCAACGGCACGCAAGGGCAAATCTGTGATCCTATTCTGTAATGGGCAGATACAGGTTGAACTCAAGCTCCTCAAAGGCGTCAGACGCGACAATCTGCTCTTCCAGCCACTGGTGATGGCCGTGCTTGTATTTGCTGCCCTCGCGCCATTTGACCAACTGCTGCCATACCTGGCCAATCTTATTGAGATCTTTAAACTGAGTCACTCCATACAGGCCGCCTTCGAAGTTCACAACACGCAGATCGCCCTCGGGCATAACATCATCAGCCACAGGAATCCAGAGCTCATAGCCATAATTCGGGCTGCCTTTGGAAGGGTTGGGGTTGTTGAAGCCGAAAGTTTGCGGGAGTTCACTCTCTTTCCTCAACCCCTTAGCTAAAGCAAACGCCAGGAGTTTCTCCCAGGCCATTTTCTCTGGCTCAGTGCCGAAGCCGTGGGCAGAAACCATGCGCATCGGCGGCAGTTCGACGATCTTGACATCTAGTTTGCTCATATTCATCTCCTTATTATTGGTTCGATTTCATTTGTCGCCATAAAATATCGGTACCGAGGCTATCTTACCACGTCCCTACTGACATCTATTGTCAGGATTTCGAGGGCTGTGGGGAAATTCCTATGATATCTTATCAGAACATACCTGACATTATATGTCAGGCATTTGCGGTAAAATAGAAGAAAAGCCACAGAGTTCACTGAAAACACAGAGATTTTCTCAGATTTCTCTGTGGACTCTGTGGCACGGAGTGCGTATGCGCGCAGACAGACTGCTATCCCTACTAATGATCCTACAAGCCCGCGGACTCATCAGGGCTGAAGATCTAGCCGAGGAACTCGAGGTTTCGGTACGCACCATCTACCGCGATGTGATTGCTCTGAGCACTGCTGGTGTCCCAATCTACAGCGAGCGCGGACCCGGGGGCGGCATCGCCCTGGTTGAACGCTACCGCACTGATCTGACCGGCCTGAGTAAAGCTGAAGCGCGGGCGCTGTTCATGCTCAGCATCCCTGCCCCGCTGGATGAGCTAGGTGTAGGAGGGGAACTCAAAGCTGCCATGCTCAAACTGGCCGCGGCCCTGCCATCGACACGCCGTGACGACGAAGAGAGCAGCCGCCAGCGCAGCCACCTGGATTGGGCACCCTGGTTCCACAAGCAAGAGCCTCAGCCCCATTTACAGACCATCCAACAGGCGGTTTGGGGGGATAAGATGCTCTACTTGAAATATCTCACTGAAGCTGGGGAATGGTTGGGCGCACTGGAGGCCACTGTGGCCCCTTATGGATTGGTGGCCAAAGCTGGAGTGTGGTATTTGGTCTGTGAGCGGGATGAGCATGTAGCTGTGATCCGCATCTCCTGGGTACAGGAAGCGCGCCTCTTAGATGAAAGTTTTCAACGCCCCGATGATTTCAGCCTGGCTGCTTTCTGGAAAACCTGGCGCGCAGATTACGAATCCCGTAGGCCTACTTACTCCGTCAAGGCGCGCGTATCGCCACAGCTTATGGAAAACTCACCTTATCCATTTGGAGAAAGTATCCAAGGCGAGATCGATCAAACCGAGTCCCCCGATCCCGAAGGCTGGACGATCATGACCCTGCCCTTCGAATCCCTGGAGGATGCTCGCGCCCGCCTGCTGGCCCTGGGCGCCACCGTGGGAGTGCTCAAGCCGCTGGCGCTGAGGATGAGTCTGGCGGATTTTGCGAGGCAGATTGTTGGGTTATACGAGTGAATCAATAAAGAAAATCTTAAAAATCCCTTGGTGTTCCTTGTGGTCAAAATCTTTGCCTACTGTACAAAGATTCCATTTCTAACGCAAATAGAAATCAGTGGAAATTTACACCTGCTCCGCTAAAGCCTTTTGATAAGCTTTCCAGCCGGGGCACCAGCCGGTGTGCCATTTCCACGCGAAAGGCGGGCCTACGGCCAGCGCGACATCAGCGATTTAGGTTTCTCTTCGGCCTTCTTACGCATGGGGCAAGTTGCACAAGACATTTCTTCAGGATTTTTGGCATGGCTCATATTGAACCAAAAACATCCTTCGTCGAGCTCAGGACATGCCTTTACAATTAGCGTCACAGGTTTGCTTCGCATGCCGTTGGCATCACGAATGATTACGAATATCACGAATTACACGAATTTTTAATGGCTTTATTCGTGCAATTCGGCCAATTCGTGCTTATTCGTGTTTTCTCATGCTTCAATTTTGTAAAGCTGGATTCTCAGTATTTTGAACCATGCCGGATTTTTCTTTTCGAGGGTTTTCTCAGCCATTTTTTCTCCATTCTTACGCAGAGCACAAAAAGTTTGTAGTTGCGCACGTTAGTGCGCCTAGCGGACACTCTCGTGCGCCCATTAGGCGCTACGAACGGTTTCGTCTTTTTTTCTCTGCGTCTTCGCGTCTCTGCGTTTAATACTGACCAATCAACTTCCAGATCACCTGGTGGAATTTATGGATGGAGCCAACCGGTTCGGCGTACATCAGGATGCATTTACCTGAGGTCAGATCAAGTTTTAGTTCCTCGCCCAGAGTAATCAATTCGGGCGACGAGGCTCCCTGCTGCAGCCAGACATTCTTGAAGCCAGCCTCTGCGGCCTCGCGCAGGACGGCTTCGCCGCCCTCTTTGGGGATGCACACCCAGACTGCATCGGCTTTGTCTTTGACAGATGCCAGGTTGGGATAGACAGGCTGGCCGTCAATCTCGTCGGCGTTGGGATGGACGTATATGACTTCGTAGCCGCGCTCGATCAACTCCTTGGCGGCGGCGTTGCCGAATTTCTCCGCGACGCTGGAAGCTCCCACAATGGCAATTCGTTTGCCCTCAACGAAATCTTGAATTTTTTGATCCATGATTGTTCTCCTCGTCTCTCTAAACAAGTTCCACTCCTATGTGATTATAGCTCAGGGTTATGATATGCACAGTACCAAAACTCTGATGTGATCGCGCAAATATTGTCAGGAAAGAATCCCGAAAAATGGGTACGGGGCGTGCCGCCGTAGGCGTGCAAAGCAAGCACGCCCCGTACCCATTTTTCGGAATATTCATCGATCTAAAATCGTCTGGTTGAAAAATTCTAAAACTTTCCGTTCGTATTCATCCGGCGCGGCCCGATAATTGCTGCCATGGTCGCCCCCAGGCACAACCCATAGGAATTTAGGCTCTCCGGCGGCGTCGAATTGTGCTCGACCCCCACCGCGAGTGATTTCATATTCACCATAAACCAAGAAAACCGGGCGCGGGCTGATCGCAGGCAGATCATCAATGGGACTGACAGCCCAGGGGTTGACCCCGGTTTGGATCCAAAATACTCCCGCGACGGTGTAAAGGAAAATTTGGCGAGGCAAGGAGTGATCCGCCCCAGACTGGACAATGTGTTTTCCGAGTTGGTCAAAACCGCCTTCGGCGACGACCGCTTTGATCTCAGGATGTTGGGCCGCGGTGCGGATGATAGTCACACCACCCATAGAAAATCCAAAAGCGCCGATCCCGTCCGGATTGACTTCTGGCCTTGAAAGGAGAAACTCTAAGCCCGCGGCGGCATCGTAGACTTCGTCGGCGCCCAGGGTGACGCGGGCGGGTGGCTGCGCGCAGGCGCGGCTGTTGATCTGCAGGACGCCATAACCGGCTTCGATCAACGGTCTCACCGGAGGCAGGACATCCCCCAGAGAACCACCGATCCCGCCCAGGGCCAGGATCGCCGCGCCGTTCACCGAGGGGTAGTACCAGGCTTGGAGCGAATGCCCATCCTCGGTGACCAGCCAATGCTCCTCGGGGGGATCCATTTCATCCAAATATTGGGGAACGGAACAGCCTGGTTGAGTCAACACCGAGACGTAGACCCAGGCCAGGCTGATATTCACGGCGATGAGCGCAGCCACCAAGGCAACCAGTGCATATATACCCAACCGCAGAATTTTAGGGTTCTTCACAGTCACACTCAGAACGATAAGATGAATGCTCTACGTTTGTCCAGGCGAGTCAGGCCAACCTCGCGGGCCATTTTGACGGCGGCATCAAACTCAGCCTGGGTAATGCGGCGGGTGAGTTCAGGGTAATGGTGCGCCCGGTAGGCCGGCCGGTATTGATCCATCAGGTTGAGATAGGTAGTATTGGAAATTTCTTCAGCCAGGAATTTGATGATCTGGTCGGTGCCGGCCAGGTTGTCGGGCAGGATCAGGTGGCGGATTAGTAATCCGCGGGTGGCGACGCCGCTCCCGTCGAGCTGCAAATCGCCGACCTGGCGATGCATCTCTCTGACAGCGGCCTGGTTGGCCTGGGGATAATCCTTGATCTTGGAGTATCGTTCGGCGAGCGCGGGGTCGGCGTATTTCATATCGGGCATGTAGATATCTACAATACCATCGAGCAGCTTGAGCGTTGTCAGGGAGTCATAGCCGCCGGTGTTGTAAACCAAGGGGATACGCAACCCGGCCTGAGCTGCGACCAGCACGCCAGCCATGATCTGCGGTACCACGTGGCTGGGGGAGACGAAGTTGATGTTGTGACAGCCGCGCTTTTGCAGCTCCAACATGATGGCGGCCAAATCATCAGGCTCGACTTCATAGCCCGAGTCTGTCTGGCTGATATCGTGATTCTGGCAGTACTGGCAGCGCAGGTTGCAGCGCGTCATGAAGATGGTGCCTGAGCCGCGAGTGCCCCGCAGGGGGTCTTCTTCGCCCATGTGCGGTCCGTGGCTGCTGACGCGGGCGCGCTCCCCCGTTCGGCAGTTGCCCAACTTCCCAGCGCGGCGGTCGATATTGCAGGCGTGAGCGCAGACATCGCAATCCGAGAGGCGCGCGTGGGCCTGGGCGACGCGCTGTTTGAGTTCGCCGCTCTCAAGCAGATTCAGATAGGCAGGTTGGAATTTCTCGGCCATGGGATGCTTCGATTCTCTCTCATATCCTAATCGCGCCGCTTACCCCCTGGTGAAGCCAGGTCAACTGCGAACAAGATTGGGTGGCCTTCTCCTTGAATGCTCAACCCCATGACCTCAGCCTTTTACTCGGATTTTTATGAAACACCGGAACGTAATACTTTTATCACTGCGTCAATTATTACCTTGAAGGACTCTTCCCCTAAAGTTCCAACCTGTGATTTGATTATGCTGCTATTAACGGTGAACAATTTCCCCGGTCGTGCATAGCTGATTACGCGTGGCGAACCTTCTACTAAACTATCGTCATCTATGGTAACCGCCTGTGCGTCTCCATATGATTTACTCGTAATCTGGCTTAGTATCCAATCATCTCTACCCGCGAATGCAAGCACAATAGCAGGGCGCAACTTTGATCGGGATAAATCAGAAAATGGGAACGTAACTAAGACAACGGCTCGTGTTGTAGGTGTAACCATGCTTCATCCTCTTCCGGTCGATTCCAATCCTCCGCAAGTACTGCCTCACTTAATAACGCTGTTTCAGAAATATGAAAAGCGGGTTCCTCTTCCAAAACAATCACAAGCGCACGTCTAGATGTTGCCAACTGAATAGGAGATTGCAACAACACATTACCTTTTTCATCAATTGTGGCTTCAAGAGTAGTAGGCATATTTCACCTCCGCTCTTATTTTACCCGATGTTTTTAGAATATGCTGATACTCAACCAGCATACTTCAGCAAAGCAGTTTCAAATGCGGCAAAATTTCATCAACTGAGCATCCTTATATACTCACAACGGGCATAGAGTAACATTTTTTCGGACACGGACGCCACAGGCGCGCCTGCCCGTAGGGCCGCAAAGCGCGGCGACACGGATTTTACGGATTTTCTTTTATGATATGACTTACGCACTGGCGATGGAAAAAGCCCGAAAATAAGGGGTGTGCCGGGTTGCGGAG
>JADHXE010000269.1 GCA_016783125.1 Anaerolineales bacterium | reverse complement strand
CCCCTGCGCACACCCTTTTTCCGGGATAAGCAACTACACTTCATCATTGAATCGATAACCGATACCATACACGGTCAGGATATACTCTGGTTTTGCCAGGTCTGCTTCGATCTTGCGGCGCATATTTTTGATATGGGAATCAATACTGCGATCGTACCCCGCATAAGCAACCCCATGCAGATGCTCTAACAACTGCGCCCGCTCGAAGGTTTGGCCAGCGTGTTGAGACATCACGGCCAATAATTTGAACTCATTACGGGTCAGATGAATTGACTCATCTCCCAATGTGACGCGGTGGCCTTCAAGATCAATCGTGAGATCTCCGGCATGGATAATGCCTGGCTGGCGCATGCCTCCTTGAACTCGCCGTAATACTGCGCGCACGCGTGCTACCAATGCCCTGGGAGAGAAGGGCTTGGTGATATAATCGTCCGCCCCCAACTCCAGGCCAACAAGCTGATCGCTTTCCTCTGAACGGGCGGTCAGCATAATGATGGGCACATCTGATTCGCGCCGCAGCGCCCGGCAAACATCCAGGCCATCCATGCCCGGCAGCATCAAGTCGAGCACGATCAAGTCAGGCTTGTCACGGCGGGCGACGGACAAGGCGGTATTCCCATCACCCGCGGAGATCACCCGGAAGCCGCTCTTCTCCAGGTAGTCACGCGCCAACTTGACAATTTTGGGCTCATCGTCAACGACCAGAATGGTTTCATTCATAGCGCTTCTTTTATCGTACCTAATCCAGATAAGCCCTTCGAGTGCTAAGCCATGGAACGGATTACCCCGAAAAAGGGGGTGTGCGGCGTGCGCAGCACGCCACACACACCCTTTTTCGGGTGCTTCCTAGTCTGGCTTAGTAGTTACGAAAAAATACCGAATAAGGAATAGAGCATCTGCATCAGTTTGCAAATTATACCCACGGATAGAATATAACACGGAATCTTTCTGTTCCCTTCATCTGTGGTTTCTTCCATCCGTTGGATGAAAATCAGGTTGCCTCATTGGGCTGCACTATCTCTTTTGTTGCAGCAAGGCGATCAACTGAAATGGAACACACCCGTTCCTTATCATCACCTGTTCCAAAAAGGAACACGAGGGCTATATCACCCTCGTGTTCCTTTTTCTCTCGATTGGTTACTCCGACTCAGCTTCTTCGGATTCGCCTTCTGGCTCATCAACCTTGTCTTCAGGTTTTCCTTCCCGCGCCCAGGGTGGCGGACCCCATTGGTGCGCTGCAGCGTGATGATGCCAATCCTTCCAGGCTTCGGGGTGCGGCCCGCCTGCAAATTTCCATGGTCGGCACCAGAACAAGCGCCGGATGCCGCCGATCAACAAGACTAGCAACCCGACAAAGAAGAACAAACCGATCAGGCGGCCAAAGACGAAGAATCCCATCGGGTGGCCGAAATGAGGCGGAAAGCCGCGCTGGAAATCACCAGGAAATGCCAATGCACTTCCATCTCCCTCCGTAACAAGACCGGTCGTGTAGCCCTGTACAAAGCCGACGCGGTAGAGTGCGACCCCGGCGGCGATCAGCGCAATGATAACGAGTACTGTCATCAAGACACCATAAATAGGTTTTTTGCGAAACATTATGTACCTCCATAAAATATTTGTGGGCGATTGCCCATTTGATTGGACCACCCACAGTATCGCGTATTCTTATGGATGAATTATGGAGATTCTGAGGAAATGCTGTGGAAGTCTACCCGAAATTTAGGTCAACAGAGCATTTATGAGTGTCCTTTTTCCGGACGTTGCACACTTTTGGGAGATGAACCAAGACACTACACATTAGCAATAACATTGCTGAAAAGATTGCCTACTGCTCTTCCAAAAACAGTTAGCACGAAAATAACAATAACAGCTATTAAAACAAGCAGTATCCCATATTCCATGAAACCTTGGCCTCTTTCATTTGGATAGAATAACATGTCCAACTTCTCGCCAATAACGCCAGAAATCAGCTATCGCATCGACAGCCAAATTCCCGACAGCAAGACCAAGGGTAGGGTGGAAAATCATAACAAAAATGGCAATAAAATAATGGTTTTTATTTCCAAGAAGCCTTGGCCGCGCTCGTTTGGATAAAGCAATAAACTTTCACCACTGATAATATTGAACATTGTATCATAAGAACTGGTGATACAAACCCAATGAAATCTAAATTCAGTAGTTCGTTTTTCGCTCCAAGACCCGTCCCCGGGTCGCCCGAGGACGGGCTTCGCTCGCTTCGCTTTGCGTGCCGTTGGCATCACGAATGATTACGAATATCACGAATTACACGAATTTTTAATGGCATTATTTGTGCAATTCGGCCCATTCGTGCATATTCGTGTTTTCTCATGCTTCAAATTTACCAAGCTAGATTCTCAGTATTTTGAACCATGCCAAAATTTGCTTACACGCATTAAACCACAAAGCCGCCAAATGGCGGCTCTGTGTGATATGTAATATATGAAATGGGTGTGTTTCAAACAAGTTGATGCGCCGAACGCAGGTGTCCGTATTCCGTATTGCGTATTCCGTATTGCTTCCCAAATACGCAATATGCCGAAGGCAGTACGAAATACGCAGCGAGGCGTTCAACCGAAATGAAACGCACCCAAATGAAAAATAGGTTTTCCTTAGAGAGGAACTACCTCAGCGGCCTGTACCCCTTTGGGGCCTTCTTCAATGGCAAATTCAACTTCCTGGCCTTCATCCAGGCGGCGGAAACCGTCCATGGTGACGGCTGAGTAATGCACAAAGACATCATCACCTTCTTCGCGGCCGATGAAGCCGTAACCCTTACTAGCATTGAACCATTTCACAGTTCCAACAATACGTTCTTCCATTTCTTACATACTCCATTCTATATTGCTTGCCCGAAGAACCCAAGATTTTCCACCAGTTGGCTGCGAAAAAGGATCTCAGTCAGCCAAAAAGCACGTTTCTCAAAGATCGTTGGTAAACCCTTCGGGGCTAATTGGGCACGTTATTAATTTTCATTCCTAAGCATTTCGGGCGATAGATTATCATGGCCGTTTTACGATGTCAAGTGACAAAAATCAACCCGGTAACGCGGTATAATCTCGTAAAAATACGCTGGGGGTGTTTCATTTCGGTTGAAGCCGATTCGTATTGCGTGTTTCGTATTGCGTATTGCGTTCCCAAATACGCAATACGCAATAGGTGTACTTGAAATGCACCCAAATACACTTGGAGGTATGATGAGCGAAACGGAACGAAAAATTCGAGTGCTGATCGCCAAGCCCGGCTTAGATGGACATGATCGCGGCGCCAAGGTCGTGGCCCGCGCCCTGCGTGATGCAGGCATGGAAGTCATTTACACCGGCCTGCGCCAAACCCCAGAGATGATTGCCGAAGCGGCTCTACAAGAAGATGTGGATGTCGTCGGCCTCTCGATCTTGTCGGGAGCGCACATGGCGTTGGCCCCGCGGGTGCTCGAATTGCTCAAGGCAAATGGACAAGATCACGTTCAGATATTTTTAGGAGGCATCATTCCCAACGAGGATATCAGCAAGCTGCAAGAGATGGGTGTGACCGGGATTTACGGCCCAGGCACATTGACCGACGAAATTGTAAGGGATGTTCGCAAGGGGGTCGTAGGAGAGGTGTCCAATTAGTATGGCTTCTGTCCAAGAGGTTTTATCAGGGAATCGGCTGTCTCTGGCGCGCCTGCTTTCCCAAATCGAAAACGACACACCCGATGGACGCGCTGCACTGAGCGAACTGTTCCCTCACACCGGGCAGGCGCATCTCATCGGCGTCACCGGCGCGCCGGGCACCGGAAAATCTTCCCTGGTCAATCAGTTAGCCCATTACTATCGTCACCCCCCTGAAAACAAAACACCTAAACGCGTTGCCATTGTAGCAATAGACCCATCCAGCCCCTTCTCGGGAGGCGCGGTTTTAGGGGATCGCGTGCGCATGAGAGATTTAGCCGGAGACCCTGGCGTGTTCATCCGCTCGATGGCTTCGCGTGGTTCCCTGGGCGGACTGGCAAGGACAACCTCGGGCGTGGTTCAGGCTTTCGACGCGGCTGGGTTCGAGATCATTCTGATCGAAACGGTTGGCGCGGGGCAAGCCGAGGTCGATATCGCTCGTTTGGCACATACTACCCTTGTAGTAGAAGCTCCTGGCCTGGGCGATGATATCCAGGCCATCAAAGCGGGTATTCTGGAAATCGCCGATATCCTGGTGGTTAACAAAGCCGACCGCGCCGGGGTAGAGAATACTGAGCGCGCCTTACGCAATATGCTCAACCTGGCTCACCCCGTCAAGCGCGTCTACCGACACCACGGCACACTGGAAACAGTACCTGCTGTTCCAGCATCAACAACAGAATCACCTGAACAGGAGTCCGTTTGGGTTCCCCCCATTCAAAAGACAGTCGCCACCGATGGAACCGGTGTCCCAGAACTGGGTGATCTCATCGCTCAGCATAAAGCCCATCTCGAACAAACCGGGGATTGGGAAGGCAGACAACGCGCTCGCCTGCAAGCCGAGTTGGACGGCCTGCTGCAAATCATTTTAGTGAGCCGCTGGCGCGATGCCCTCTCACCGGAGAGATATCAAGAAGTTTTAGAGCAACTCATCGAAAGAAATCTATCCCCGCGCCAGGCGGTGGAGGAATTACTCAATGGAGCACCAAGATCATGATTTACGGCAAAGGCATTCGATTGCGCGCGATTGAAAAAGATGATTTACCCCTCTTCGTCGAGTGGCTCAATGACCCCGAGGTTCGGCATGGGTTGATGATCTACCTGCCGTTATCTCAGGCTGAAGAGCAGCGGTGGTTCGAAGCGATGCTCAAACGACCGCAGGAAGAACACCCTCTGATGATCGAAATCGAAGAACAAGAGCAATGGATTCCGATTGGAAACTGTGGGTTGTTTGATATCAATTGGCGCGTCCGCTCAGCCGAAGTGGGTATCGTCATCGGAGAGAAAAGCTATTGGAACCAGGGACACGGCACAAAAGCTATGCGTTTGCTCCTGCGGCACGGATTCAAAACCCTGAACCTGAACCGCATCTTCCTACGGGTTTACGAGCACAATTCGCGTGCGGCGCGCGCTTATGAGAAAACGGGCTTCGTCCACGAAGGACGTATGCGGCAAGCTCATTTCCATGAAGGGCAATATTTAGACGCAATCATCATGAGCGTATTGCGCTCAGAGTGGCAAGATGTTCAATAGGGTGTGCCTGCTCCGTGAGACCGCCAGAATGTTTTTGGCTCACCTGGTGAAAGAGCGCAAACCTCCGTCGGACAAGGGGATTAATCCCCTTGCCTGTACACTTTTCGCACAAGAGCCAAGTTTTTTTGACAGAGGAAAAAATGACCAAAAAACATAATAGCAAATACGGCATGTATGGTGAAATCAAGCTATTTGCTGGCACGGGCTCCCCTGATTTAGCCAACAAGATTTCCAGCTATTTGGGCGTACCTCTGAGCGAGCAGGAGGTTCACCACTTCCCTAACGATAACCTGTGGGTACGCTTGAAGAGCAGCGTGCGCGGGCAGGATGTCTATGTGATCCAAACAACATCTCGTCCGATACATCGCAATATCATGGAGTTGCTGATCACGCTCCAAACCCTGCGCCTGGACTCAGCTGGCCGGGTCACAGCGGTGGTGCCCTATTTCAGTTATGGCCGCTCCGATAAAAAGGATAAACCGCGCACCCCCATCACCGCCCGCTTGGTCGCCGATATGATCGAAGTCGCCGGCGCTGACCGATACATGACCCTCGATTTGCATGCCGGTCAGATCCAGGGCTTCTTCTCCATCCCTGGCGATGTGATCAGCGCTTTCCACATCCTTACCGAGCATGTCACTAAGATGCTGCCGCAAATGACCGATCCGGTTGTGCTGACCGTTGACCTGGGATTTGCTAAAAAGGGCCGCAACTTCGCCGCCGATCTCGACCTGCCAATTGCCTTCGTAGAAAAACGCCGCGGCGGCAAAAAAGACAAAGCCGAAGCCCTGACTCTAATCGGTAATGTAGAAGGGCGCGATGTCATCGTGGTAGATGATGAAGTCGATACAGCTGGCTCCGTCGCCCAGGCAGTCAACTTGGCCAAAGAGCACGGCGCTAGAAATATTTACCTGGTCTTCATTCACCCGGTGTTATCACCCCCTGCCGTGGAGCGACTGGCTAACTTACCTCTCACCAAGATCATCACCACAGACACCGTGCCCATCAAACCAGAGGATCAAGCCTTACTGGGTGATAAACTCCAAATCTGCTCTATCGCTCCTCTATTAGGCGAAGTCATCCTACGCGCCCACGAAGGCCGCAGCGTG
>JADHXE010000268.1 GCA_016783125.1 Anaerolineales bacterium | reverse complement strand
TTTTCGAGTTTCTCGTTTTCGGTAGTAAACATCCAAAGATAGACACGTGTAAGGTAGGAGGACTCAAATGACAGCAATTACTCTTTTCAGCATCCTTTTCCTGTTCTTCTTCCAACTGATCTCTGAGTTCGTCGAAGCCATCTACGCCTTTGGCCTGATGGGAACCAGTATCCCGCCGGAGATCGTCAGCGTGCTCTTTTTATTCACCCCCCTGCTACTGTTTTTGTTTCGCAAACGCATCCCGGTAGAAATCCTTTGGCTTTTCGGGGGGCTTGTATTAGCCAGCCGGCAAATTGCACCTCTGCTGGATACGCGCGGGGTGATGATCGTTTCCGGTGTCGGGGTGGGCGCGTTTCTGCTTTTTTTTCCGACATTAATCTGGCATGGAAAAGCAAAGCACACAACCATTGGCGCGGGCCTGGTGCTGGGATTGTCCCTGTCGATCCTCTTCAGAACGTTGAATTCTGGTTATGACATCTCAGTCTACGGCTTGCTTGAAGGAGTTGGCTGGATCCTTGCTGTGATAGCGGTCGGTTTGATGGTAAAGGAGCTTGCTGGACCGGTTGACGAGGAGCAGAGGGGCCAGGAGCGGCGAGACGATCAAACGGGCGGATTTGGCAGACTCTTCGCTGCGAGCATCGGACTGATGGCTGTGCTGATTCTGTTCTATTTTGCCTTTACTGCTCCCAATGTTATTGCCCGCTGGACAGGGGCTAGCTATATGATGATCGTCGTATTGATGGTTATCGTATTAGTGGGATTCGCGCTGCTCTTTTTCAATAGCTCCCGTTTCTTGGGGCTGCTGTCCCCAGGGGTTGTGCTGGTTTGGAATCTATGCTTTGCTCTGGCCTTGGTTTTTACGATCATCCCTCACCAGATCAAATTCCCAGGCGATCCGGGTGCATATCCTTTCTACGAACCCGCAGTCGCATCTTTATGGTCGCTGCCCGTGATTGGGATGATCGTTCTTTTCCCGGTGCTGTTGGTTGATTTTATGCTCTTTTACAGGGAGTTGGTGGATAGCAAACCAAAGCCGCGCGCCTTAGGCGGTGGTTTTGCCCTGGCAGCCCTCTTTTTTCTAGTGATGATTTTTGCCCAAGTTTTCACGACAGTGTATGAATATATCCCCCTCGTAGGACCATTTTTCCGTGATAAGTTTTGGCTGGTATTTCTCGTCTTGGGCATAGTCACCACGTTAGCTATTTTATCGCTTCGCAGGGAAACCTATAAGATTGAACCTTCATCGGGTCAAGTTCCAGGAGCGCGTAACTTCCTGTGGGTTTTGGTCTTAGTTGGCTTGGGATCCATCGCCGGGGTGAACTGGCGTGAGCCTGAACCAATTCCGCTCTCAGGCGATCAAAGGGAGCTGAAGATCTTGACTTACAACATCCAGCAAGGTTACAACGAGGAAGGACTGAAGAATTTCGAAGGACAATTCGCCTTGATCCGCAGGGTCAATGCGGATGTGATCGGCTTGCAGGAGTCTGATACCAACCGCATCGCTGGGGGCAACGCCGACATTGTGCGTTATTTCGCTGACAGGTTGAATCTGTATTCCTATTATGGCCCTAAAGTGGTTCCGGGAACTTTTGGGATCGCTTTGCTATCTAAGTATCCCATAGAGAATCCACGCACGTTTTATATGTACAGCGAGGCTGAGCAGACCGCCACCATCACCGCCCAAATCACCGTTGGGGGCAAAACATTCAATATCTTCGTCACTCATCTTGGCAATGGGGGACCGATCATTCAGCAAGAGCATTTCTTAGCGGAAATCGCTGGAAAAGAAGACGTTATCGCTATGGGTGATTTCAATTTTAACCCTGACAGTGAACAATATAAACTGACTACTCAAACCCTGGAGGATGCCTGGCTTTTACGCTGGCCCCAAGATGTCGATGATGAGGGTGTACACCTGGAGAAGCGCATCGATCATATCTTCGTCTCCCCCGGGACTCAGATTGCTGATGCCCGCTACCTGCTTAGCCCCGAGTCTGACCACCCGGCGATGGTGGTCGAGATCGAGTGGTAGCTGGCTGTTATTCCACGAATTGCCATGGGCACAGGCGTCGTTCCAGCCAATCCACCGTGAAATATAAGCCCAGCCCGAGCAGGCTCATCGCGATGATCCCGGCGTACATGGCTGGATAATCGAAAAGCGTGCTGCCTTTGAAGTAGATATAATAGCCCAGGCCGCGCTGGGTGGCGAAAAGTTCGGCAATATATAAAACTGCCACAGCGGTGCCCACGGATTGGCGCAGGGCGGTCAGAATGGCGGGCAGGCTGGCAGGCAGATAGACGAATCGGAAAAGTGCCCGTCGTCCGGCTCCTAAACTGCGCACACTTTGGATCAACTCTGGTCGCAAACTGGCAGCCTGATCGCGTACCAGCACCAGGATTTGGAAGAATAAGATAATGAAGATGATAATTATTTTTGGCAGATCGCCGAGGCCAAGCATTAAGATCAACACAGGCACAAGCACCACTTTGGGGATGGGATAGAGCAGGTAGATCACCGGCGAGAATATCGCATTCAAACGCGGCGATTGCCCCAGAATCAGTCCGGCTGGAGAGGCCAGGGCGATGGCTAACCCAGTACTGGCGATGACGCGCCACAGGCTGACGGCGAAATGTTCGAGCAGATCGTCGCCGAGTTCGCGGAAGAAGACTACGATGACTTCGAATGGGGATGGCAGGATGGGTTGGTTCACCAGCCAGGCACTGACCTGCCAGAGGGCTAAAATAGCGATGATTGCAAGGAATAAGTCGCGGCGTTTCATAAATCTTCTTAGGAACCCGGTTCCTTTGCTATGCACGCCCTTCGGGCGAAGGAACCGGGTTCCTCGTGGGTAAATCCATGCTATCCCGCAGATCGCGGCACATGGCAGTGTATTCAGCGCTGTTGCGGTAATCGGAAATCCCGGCTTTGGGGTTGTCGATCACGCGGGGGGTTGTGTTGGGTGGTTCTCCCAGGAGCAGGATTTTCTTCCCAAGGATGGCTGCCTCTTCAATCGTATGAGTCACGATCACTAAGGTCAGATGCTCCTCGGCTTGCAGTTCCAGAGTCAAAATCTGCAATCCTTCCCGGGTGGGCGCGTCCAGCGAGGAGAACGGTTCATCCATCAATAACAAATCAGGTTTCAAGGCCAGGGTGCGGGCAATGGCGGTGCGTTGCCGCTGTCCCCCAGAGAGCTGACCGGGATATTTGTCCGCGTGAGGCAGCAATCTCAGCCGATTCAGCCATTGATCGACATCGCCCGATGGCAGATCATCCGTGGGAGCATGAGTGCCATCCGGTCCGTAGAAGCCGCGGATGCGAAATCCGAGCCGGGCGTTTTCGCGCACCGTGGCCCAGGGGAGCAGGCCGTATTCCTGGATAATCAGCCCGGTGTGGGGGCGGGGGCGGGTGATGGCTTGCTCATCGATCAGCACCTGGCCTGCTTGGGGGAAACGTAACCCGGCCAGAAGATAGAGCAAGGTCGATTTACCGCATCCCGACGGGCCAAGGATAGCCCAAGTATCCCCCCGTTGAACTTCCCAGGTGAAATCCTGGAAAATGGGGATCTGATCGGCATACGCAAAGCTGAGCGATTCGAGTCGGACCATACAGGCAGGAAAAGGTGACAGTCACTTCGAAAGTGACTGTCACCTTATATTTTTATGGCAAATATTCCGCTGTCACCGAGTCTTGATAGACCACACCGTTTTCGAGTAATCCTTTACTCATCGCCCATTCGACGGCGTCATCCCACTGGGCCTGAGAAGGCACGCCAGCGGTAGGGAAGGGGTTGACCTGGTAGGAACCCATCAGCGGCGGCGGCACCAGGCCTTTCTCGGCCATCAGGTCGGCATATTGGGAAGGGTCAGCGTTGATTTTTTCGACAGCCTGCTCAACCGCGGCCAGGAAACCCTCAATAGCTTCGGGGTGGGCGTCGATGGTTTCCTTGCGGAAGGACAGCACACTGAAGCCAAATTCAGGGTGACTGGTGTCGTCGATAGCCACGGTTGCCCCGCCCTGGATGGCCAACGAAGAGGCTGGATCAGGCAGCATGGCGGCTTGCAGTTCGCCGGAGCCCAGCAGCGCCAGACGGTCGGGAATCTTGGGCACAGCGATGGAGGCAATTTCATCGGCGGTGAAACCTTCAGCTTTTAAGAGCCGGTCGGTGAGATATGCGATGATGGTGCCCTCGGAGATGCCGATCTCGACACCTTTAAGGTCTTCCACGCTGTTAATGCCGCTATCCGCTGCGGCCAGAATGCGGAAAAGGGGAGCTTCGCTGGTGGCGGCGCGGGCGATGCGCACGATCTGAACTTGGACGTCATCCTTGTTGTAGAAGAGCGTCGAGACGACTTCGTTGAGCATACCATCCGCCTCGCCAGCCGAGACAATCGAATCGCGCTCCGGCGCTGAGGAGACAGGGATGATTACAACAGTGATGCCTTGTTCCTCGAAATAGCCTTCATGGGCTGCAACGTGAATGGGAAGTGTGTCGAGCACAGGCAGTAAGGCCAGTTTCAACGTAACAGGCTCAGATTTCGACGGCGCGCAAGCGCCCAAGATCAGGCTGGCGAAAATAATCAAGATAGTAATTTTGATGAGGAGATTTTTTTTGTGCATTCAATATTCCTTTTTTCGGGACTTGTTCTTGATGTTTGAGCGGTTATCCGATGAACAATCCAATGGCGACAAGTACAGGTGTCAGAATGTTGATGACCACATTTTGTCCCATGGCTGGAATCAGTTTTTCGACATCATCAGCGTTCTGCAACACACTTTTTATTACCGGTATACCAATCACAATTGTGATCAGTCCAAGCAAACTGGTTATGGGTAAGTAATTTGTAAATACGCCAACAATGATAGAGATGTACGCTAATATCAAAAACGCGACATAGATTCGAGCGCTGCGCTGTTTCCCGATAGTAATCGGGTAGTGCTTTCTCTCAATGCTCTGGTCTGCCTCGACATCTGGAAATTGATTGAGCAGTAACAAATCACTGACCAGGAAGAAAGATATCAGCGAGGCAACTAGCGCAGTCCAGGAGTACTCTCCTGTGAGGACGAAATAAGTACCCATGACCATAAATGTGCCGAAGCCCAATCCTGGCGTAATCAAACACAACAAAGGATTTCGGATGATCCAGTTTGTATACGCAAAGATGATGATAAGTCCTAAGATGCCCAAGGGTAATAAAGCCAATCCCCTGATAGTCAGAAAGTACACACCTATAGTTGCTGTCAGGGCAAAAGTCGCCCAAGCCATGATTAGGGCAGGCCGCTCCATTTCTGGCATGGCGGGCAAGGTGCCACTTCCCCCACTGAAAGGTGTGCGTTGTGTCCTGGTATCTAAACCGCTCTTGAAGTCGAAGTATTCGTTGAAGGCGTTGACGCTGATATGGGCGGAAATCGCTCCAATTAGGGCGATGGAAAAATGGAGCCAGTTAGCCTGACCCGAAGCCCAGGTAGCTGCAGCAAATCCTAATAAGACACATGCCGGCGTTAAAACTAGGAATGGTAGCCGCATTGGGCCGAGTAGGGCTTTTAAATTGTGCATGGTGGTTATTCCTTTTCTGAATTTTGTTATTTGTTAGCGTTTGGATCAAGTTGTTGAATCTGCTCTTCAGACACGCCAATACTGCGCAGCAATATGTTTTGCAGCGCTGGCAAGGCTCTTGCTGGTTCGGGATGCCCGGTGTATACCCATTCGATGACCACTTCGTTGATGGCGCCCATCCAGGCGTAGGCGGCGATTTCTGTATCGATGGTGAGTAAGTCGCCTTCTTGCACGGCTTCGTCCAAATGTCGCTGGATGACATCGATGAAGCGTTTATGGATTTCACGGCGTTTTTCTTCGAAGACGGTTCCCAGGCCGGTGGCCTGAATGAGGAAGATTTTGGCCAGTTTTTTGTAGGCGGCGAAGGTTTCCAGGCAAACACTCAGGGCAACGTTCACTCGCCGGACGCCGCTTTCTTCCTGGGCGATGGCCTCGCTCAGGCGGTCTTCAAGGATGGTGGCAAAATGATCGACCAGGCCGAGGAAGATATCCTGTTTGCTGGGGAAGTGGAAATACACTGCCCCTTTCGATGTGCCGGAATCATCGACGATATCAGCCACGCTGGTATCGTGATAGCCGTTGTTCGCAAATCTCTCGACCGCGGCGTCTAAAATGCGTTGGCGGGTGGGATTGGTTGACTTTGACATAATGTGATTTCTCGCTTGTGGATAGAACAGACCGACCGGTCGGTCTCAGCGCTAGAGAATATCATGAGAATGTTTTTTTGTCAAAGGTGTGAAGTGTGCAATGTCCGAAAAAAGGGGTGTGGGGCGTGCGCAGC
>JADHXE010000267.1 GCA_016783125.1 Anaerolineales bacterium | reverse complement strand
CGACCCCGTTGAGGATGAATTCCCCTTCTAACTATGCGGCATGTTCAGCAACAGTAACTATTCCATCAGGTAGAGGGAAACCGGAAAAGGGGTGTGCGTGGGGGCGTACGCCCCCACGCACACCCATTTTCCGGTTTCCCTCTACCTGATGTAATAGTTACTGTTGCTGAACATGCCGCATAGTTAGAAGGGGAATTCATCCTCAACGGGTTCGTCGTCGGAGATTTCCTCGTCGGGGCGGCGATCGCCGAGCATGATCATCTCGTTCGCTACAACTTCAACCGAGGTGTGTTTCGTGCCGGTGGAGTCTTCCCAGCGGCGGGATTGCAAACGTCCCTCGATGTAGACTTGCTGACCTTTGGTCAAATACTGGTTGCAAATCTCAGCCAGTTTGTTCCAGGCGACCACGTTGAACCATTCGGTATCCGTGCGCCGTTCCCCATCGGCTGTGTTCCAACTGCGGTTGGTGGCCACACTAAAAGTCGTCACTGGGCGACCGGATGGGGTGTAGCGCATCTCGGGATCTCGCCCAAGGTGGCCGATGATCATAACTTTGTTTAAGCCTCGGCTCATGTCAGCCTCCTGTGCTTACTCATTGAGTGAAGTGATCAGGAAACGCATTACAGGTTCCAGGAACCGCAAGTTGCGTTCCATCTCGGTGACAAAGTCTGGGGCGATGGTGATATTTAACAGAAAATATTGGCCGTTATTCTGTTTTCGAATGGGATAGGCCATTTTGCGTTTTCCCCAGGGGTCAACCTTGTCAACCGAACCCCCTGCTTCTGTGATCCAGCCTTTGATCCGGTCGAGAGTATCGTTTGTTGCTGTTTCGTCCAGATCCGGATGGATGATGAAGACGAGTTCGTATTCGCGCATATTTACCTCCTTTCCACGGGATTGCCCCTAGCGCCGCGATTGCGCTTGGAGCGGAAAGCTGCGCAAGGATAACATAAAGGGGTATTTTTGGGAAGTGCCTAAGTAACTGTCCATAAATAACTTGTTCGTAGTGCGGGCTTCAGCACGCTTGCCAAAGGCAAGCAAAGCGAAGCGAGCACTACAAACAGGGAAGTTATTTTTGGACGCTCACTAAACGAAGAAAGGAGCCGGGGGTAAATAGCTGACCCAGCTCCTTAGAATCTCTGTGATCTCCGAGAACTCTGTGGCTATTACTAAAATAATCCCCAATCGGTGCCGACACCCTCTTCCATATAAGTTGGATCCCAATACTCCATGCCCATTTCGATGGTGGTCGACTTTTCGATTACACCCTCAGCTTTAGACCGAGCGCTTTCTAGTAAGGCAGGGGCATAGGGACAGAAGGGCGTGGTCATAATCATGACAACGTGAGCGTTGTCTTCTTCACCATCGATGCTGACATCGCGGATCAGGCCCAATTCCAGGATATTCAACCCAAGTTCAGGATCCATAACCTGGCGAAAGGCTTCATCGAGAAGTTTGAACATCTCAGGATGACTTGCTTCAACTTGCCATTGGGGGCGGGGGCGTACAGGACTCATGTATTACTCTCTGTTTCTTCAGAATCAGGCACAATATATGTGCAGTAGGAATCCCCATCGAGAAGGCATTTGACCTTTTCGATAGGGACGGCTAGCATGTGGGAAATCAAGGCCTCATCTATAGCACAAACTTCGGGATGGGATTGACCGATGTGGTAATAGGGGCAACTGACCTCACGGATATGGTAACCGTCATCCATGTGTTCCCATTCCATGGTGAAGCCTTCGGCGCCGAGCAGATCCTTGACAAGATCCAGGCGCTTTTCGATGGGGAGTTCTTCAAGTTCTAATTCTGAGGCATAATCCGCTGCCAGATCATCGGCCATTTGGGTGAAAAGTTCCCCTACCATCGGCTTGGGCAAGGTTTCCTTGAGTTGCTTCAGCAGCCGGACGGTAAGTTGCAGGTAGCGGCTGGGGAATTGTTCCATCCCTTTTTCGGTAAGGAAATACACCAGGCGCGGTCTTCCTACGCCATGTTTCTCCTCTTCCGACGTCACAAGGCTGGCGGCTTCCAGCTTGTTTATATGGTGCCGTACGGAAATAGGATTGATACCCACGGCCTCAGCCAGATCGTTGATCGAGCAGCGTTTGCGGGTGAGCAAGGTTTTGAGTACTTTTTCGCGCGTAGTCGCCATGATAAACCTTGACAAGATATATCCGGATTGTGGATGTCAGTATACCATTCGCCTAAATGCCTGTCAATAATTTGTATGAATATTATATTAAATATTGACCTAATTACGTGTGCGTGCTATAATACCGCTCGTTAAAAAATGATTGGAGTGCGTTTCGAATGAGTTGAAAAATGTGTCCGTATTGCGTACTGCGTATTCCGTAAGTCTTCCCAAATATGCCGTAGGCAATACGCAATACGCAATACACAGCGACATCTTCAACCGAAATGAAACACGCCCAAATGATTGAAATGAAGTTCGGCTGGCGTTTACGCCCCCGCAATTGATGATACAGGAGCTTTCTAAATGTCTGAGTTGGTGATAAAGAACCTGCATGTAAATGTAGAAGATACCGAAATCCTCAAAGGGGTCAATCTCACAGTTCGTCGAGGTGAAATTCATGCCATCATGGGGCCAAACGGCACCGGTAAATCCACCCTGGCTTATGCCTTGATGGGACATCCCGATTATGATGTTACTGAAGGTGAGGTGTTCTTTAGAGATGAGAATATTCTGGATTTAGGGCCGGATGAGCGTTCTCACTTGGGGTTGTACCTCGCTTTTCAATATCCGGTTGCCATCCCAGGAGTGACCGTGGCAAATTTCCTGCGCACAGCCATCAATGCTCATCGTAAAGCCGCAGACCCGGAATACAAAGGGGTTCCCATCCCAGAGTTTCGCACAATGCTCAAGGAACGCATGGACCATTTAATGATGGATCATTCCTTTGCTGGGCGCTATCTCAATGAAGGCTTCTCCGGCGGTGAAAAGAAACGCGCCGAAATCCTGCAGATGGCCGTTCTAAAACCAGAGATTGCCATTCTTGATGAAACCGACTCCGGTCTTGACATCGATGCCTTGCGCATTGTCTCTGAAGGGGTCAATGCTCTGCGGGGCAGCGAGTTTGGCGCCCTGGTGATCACCCATTATCAGCGTATCTTGAACTATATCAAACCCGACTATGTGCACGTCATGTTGAATGGCCGCGTGGTTGAGTCCGGCGGCCCTGAGTTAGCTCTACAACTTGAGGAGCAAGGTTACGAGTGGCTGAGGGAGAAATACAGTTCAGTCGTTGCGTAGTTGTGCAGATTCTTATATCAATTTCTACTACCAAACTACCAAACTATCGAACTACCCAACTATCCAACCACAAACTATCTAACTTCCAAACGGGAGATATTATGAGTTCCGACTCTCAAATTTTAGAAGATATTGGTGATTATAAATGGGGTTTCAGTGACCCTGAAACCTATGTATTTAAAGCCCGAAAAGGCCTCGGCCGTGAAATTGTGGAACAAATCTCCCAGATGAAGGGAGAACCCCAGTGGATGCTCGATTTCCGCCTCAAAGCATTGGAGCATTTCCAACAGCGGCCCATGCCCACCTGGGGCGGTGATATTTCCAAATTGGACTTCGATGATATCTACTACTATGTCAAACCCACCGACGAAGACGCCCGCTCATGGGATGATGTCCCCGATACTATCAAAAACACCTTTGATAAACTTGGTATCCCCGAAGCTGAGCAGAAATTCCTGGCCGGCGTGGGCGCTCAATATGAGTCGGAGATGGTGTATCATAGCATTCTGGAGCATCTCGAAAAACAGGGTGTCATCTTCGTCAGTATTGAGGACGGTCTGCGCAAATACCCCGATCTGTTCCGTCAGTACTTTAGCACTGTAGTGCCCATCGAAGATAACAAACTCGCTGCTCTCAACAGCGCCGTCTGGTCAGGCGGCTCCTTCGTGTACATCCCCCCTGGCGTTAAAGTGGATTTGCCCCTCCAGGCCTACTTCCGCTTGAATGTTGCTAATATCGGCCAATTTGAGCGCACTATCATCATCGCTGACGAGGGATCGTATGTACACTACACGGAGGGTTGTACCGCCCCTCAATACACCACCGATTCTCTCCATTCGGGCGTCATTGAGATCATTGTTAAAAAGAATGCCCGGGTGCGCTATACCACCGTTCAAAACTGGTCGCACAACGTCTACAACCTGGTAACTCAGCGCGCCATCGTCGAAGAGGGCGGCACCATGGAATGGGTGGACGCCAATTTAGGATCTAAGCTGACTATGAAGTACCCCTCTTGTTATTTGATGGGTCCTGGCGCGCATGGAGAGATCCTCTCCATGGCATTCGCTGGTAAAGGCCAGCACCAGGATACCGGCGGTAAGGTGATCCACTTTGCCCCGCACACCAGCAGCAAGATCATCTCCAAATCCATCAGCAAAGATAGTGGACGCGCTTCCTACCGTGGGCTGCTCAAAGTCCATGAAGGCATGGGCGATGTACACTCCCACGTAGTCTGCGACGCGCTCTTATTAGACCCGGACTCCCGCTCGGATACCTATCCCTATATCGAGATCGATGACCAGGATGTGACCATCGGGCATGAGGCCTCGGTCTCCAAAGTCGGTGAGGAGCAGCTTTTCTATTTGATGAGCCGCGGCCTGAGCGAAGAGGAGGCCACAACCATGGTCGTCTCCGGTTTCATCGAACCCCTGGTCAAAGAACTGCCCATGGAATACGCCATCGAGATGAATCGTTTGATCCAGCTTCAGATGGAAGGGTCGATAGGATAGCGTTTACACGTTAGCGCGTTGAACGCTCGTCCTGAGCTAACCGAAGGATCAAACGTTTCAACGTGTAACGTTCTAACGAGAAAATATATGTCAACAAAAAAAGTGCTAACATCAACAAGACGACGCAGAACTACTAAATTCGAAGGATTTAACTTCACCCGCGCTATGGTCACTGCCGGTGATGGTAGCGGAGTGTTGGCGGATTACCGCGCCCGGGCCTGGGAGACTTTCGAGAACATCCCTTACCCAACCATGAAGGATGAGCCTTGGCGTCGAACAGATATTCGTGGTTTGAAAGATGATTTTACGCTTCCCAACCCTGGGGCTTATGAAGATTTGCCGGCTGTCCCTGAAAGGTTGTTAAAGCCTCTGGTCAGCGACCAACACGGAGGTCAGATTGTGCTGCTCCCCGGCGGGCTGCAGACAGACCTCAACCCAGAACTGGCTAAAAAGGGAGTCATCTTCACCGATCTAGAAACGGCTGCCCAACAACATCCAAAGGAACTCAGTCAGGCCTTGGGGCAGATAGTCAAGCCGGATGAAGGTAAATTTGCTGCTCTGGCGAGTTCATTATCCCCCAATGGCGTTTTCGTATACGTGCCCAAAGACGTGCATGTCGAACAACCCCTGCATAGTGTCATGTGGGCCGCTGGCGCTGGATTGGCGCATTTCTCGCACTTGTTGATCTGGCTTGAAGATGGCGCCTCGCTCACCTTTGTACATGAAGCCGCTTCGCCCAATGGCGCGCCGGTCGCAGACCCGCCGGCTGCAAGCCCGCCTTTGGCGTTGGCGTCGGCGGGGCAGACTTTGCATGGCGGCGTGGTGGAAATCTATGTCGGGGCGGGAGCAAACTTGTGTTTCGTCGAATTGCAATCGTTGGGAGATAATGTGTGGAACTTCACCCACGAACGCGCCCGCGTCGAGCGAGACGGCAATATCGATTGGATCTTCGGGGCTATTGGCACCAGGCTGACCAAGAATTTCTCCGCCCTGGACCTGGTTGGCCAGGGCGCTAATGGGCGTATGTCCGGATTCTATTTTACGGATGGTTCGCAGCATTTGGATCACGATACGCAGCAGAATCACCTGGCTCCCCACACCACCAGCGATCTTCTTTTCAAGGGAGCTTTGAAGGGGAATAGCCGCTCCGTGTGGCAAGGGATGATCTATGTCGCACCCGGCGCGCAGCAGACGGATGGCTATCAGGCTAATCGCAATTTGGTACTCAGCGATCAGGCGCGCGCCGACTCGATCCCTGGCTTAGAGATCTTGGCCGATGATGTGCGCTGCACCCACGGTGCCACGGTTGGCAAGGTCGACCCGGAATTGGTGTTCTACCTGCGCAGCCGAGGTATCCCCACTGAACAAGCCGAGCGCTTAATTGTTGATGGTTTCTTCGACCCGATCATGCAGCGCATCCCCTTTGACGGTGTCAGAGAGCATTTCCACCAGGCGATTCAGGAAAAAATGGGGGCGTGATAACAACTTTTGATATATAATAGACAATTTATTATAGCGGAATTTATGTAACTACTAAGCATACGGAAAAGCTCTCGAAAAAAGGGTGTGCGCAGGGGCGCA
>JADHXE010000266.1 GCA_016783125.1 Anaerolineales bacterium | reverse complement strand
TGAGCGGGGTGTTCCACACCCCGCTCACCCCCAAATCTGGACATTACCACGCGAAATCCCAGAGACCCATAAATATATAACTATCATCAAGGAGGCTCAAATGTCACCCACAACCTATATCGTCTTGGGAATTGTTGCTGCACTGCTGCTCTTTATCCCATCCGTGCGAATCGTCTGGCAGTACGAGAAAGGGTTGGTATTCCGTTTCGGTAAATTGCGCAGCGAGCGCGGCCCGGGGCTGAACTTTATCCTGCCTTATATCGACCGAATGATCAAGGTGGATATGCGCGTCGAAACCTTGGTCGTTGAACCCCAGGAGGTCATCACCCGCGACAACGTCACTGTTCAGGTGGACGCGGTGGTCTACTTCAGGGTGGTGGACGCTGAGCGGGCGATCATCAACGTCAAAGACTTTGCCCAAGCCACCGGTCAAATCGCCCTCACCACCCTGCGGAGCGTGCTGGGTCAGTCGGATCTGGACGAATTGCTTTCGCACCGCGACCGGATTAACGACCGCCTGAGGGATATCATCGACGAGCACACCGAGGAACCCTGGGGAGTGGAAGCTGGCATCGTAGAGGTCAAGGACGTGCTGCTCCCCGAGGGCTTGCAGCGTTCCATGGCCCGCCAGGCGGAGGCCGAGCGCGAAAAACGGGCCAAGATCATCCACGCCGATGGCGAAAAAGAAGCCTCTATCGCCCTGGCTCAGGCCGCTGATACTCTGGCTGCCTCACCAGTCAGCCTGCAATTGCGTTATCTGCAAACCCTGGTGGAGATAGCCAGCGAGCAGAACACCACGATTTTGCCGATCCCCCTGGATATTATCCGGGAGTTTGCCGCGGCGCTCAAAGCCTGACAGGTATGTCGGTTGAAATGTTGGCAGAGATCTATGCGGGTCTGGCGGAAGCCCTGGCCCGGCCGCCCGCGGGCTGGTTGTCGGCCCCGGGGCGCGGCTGGCCGCTCTATGCTCCAGTGGTGCAACTCGCGGCACAGAGTCAGGATGAGCGCTGGAAGCAGGCCGTTCTGCAAATGGCCGCAGTCGGCGCGGGGTCCGCGGAGAGTCGGCAGCGTGAGCTACGCGAGAGTATCACGCCCGGCGCACTCTACGAGTGCCAGCACGTGAACGGGCGTTTCCCTGGCCCAGCGACGTTTGCGGTGAAGAATCTCTACGCGCGGACGGGGCTGGTGGTTGAAGGTGCTGAAATGCCCGACCACGCCACCGCGGAACTGGCTTTTCTGGCCTATCTTTGCGAGCAAGAGGCCCGCGGCGATGCGGATGGCGATGATTGGCGCGCTGCCCAGCGGCTGTTCATCCGAAATCACGCCGGGAAGTGGCTGCCGGAAGTGGGGCGGGCGCTGTTGCGTTCGGCTTCCCCGGCCTGGGCAGCGCTGGGGCAGGTGTTGGTGGCCAGCTTAGATGTAAAAAGACTTCGGAAGTCTCTTCAGACTTCCGAAGTCTTCCCTTACATCGCTGAAGCAGCACGCTGTAATTTGTGCGGTTTCTGCGTCCAGGTATGCCTCACCCAGGCTCTACGGATGCGTGAGGATGAGCAGCACACCGAACTGTGGCTGCTGCCTAAAAAATGCGTGGGCTGTCATAAGTGTGAACAGGCCTGCGACCCCGGCGCGCTGACTCTGACCGGAGAAGTACAGGCGGAACCGCGGGCATTGCGCCGTTCGGAACGCGCCCATTGCCCTCATTGCGGCGCGCTGACAGTCAGCCAGGCGGAACTGGAAGCGGTTGCCGCCAGGCTGGGTGAACACCCGGCCTGGTTGGATACCTGCCTGCCGTGCCGGTAATGCCAAATCACAAAGGCAGAAACCTATGCCTACCCGACCCCGGCATTGCACCACTTTATCCGAGATTGGTCCGTGTAAAGTTCTTGTTTGCGCGCCAAACCGAAGGGATCGGGGGGTTGTCTAACGTGCTTTTTTGATCTCTTCCACTGCCTCTGGGTTGACCAGCGAAGAGGTATCCCCCGGGTCTTGTCCTAAATAAACCGAGCGGATCACGCGGCGCATCACCTTTGCGTTGCGGGTCATCGGCAGGGCGCTGACGAAGAGTATCTCCCTGGGGGCCAGGGGTTTGCCCATCGCTCGGGCGACCATTTGGCGAAGTTCCCCACGCAGATCATCAGTTGCCTTAGTTTCAGGTCGTGATACACAAAAAGCAACGATTTCACTGCCTTTGATCTCATGGGGGACGCCGATGGCAGCAGCTTCAACGACTTCGGGGTGATCCACCAGGATCGATTCCACTTCAGCAGGTCCCAGGCGTTTGCCAGCGACTTTGATGGTATCGTCGGAACGTCCTAACACATACCATTGACCGTCTGAGTCAACCGCGGCCCAATCGCCATGCACCCAGGTATCCGGCCAGCGCGACCAGTAGGTTTGTAAATAGCGCTCGGGGTCTTTCCAGAAGCCACGCGTCATACCGATCCAGGGGGTTTTGATGACCAGTTCGCCGACTTGATTGACAACGGATTTCCCCTCTTCGTCGAGTACGTCCGCGGCCACCCCGGGGCAGGGACCTGGGAAGCTGGTGGGCTTGATTGGCAGCAGGGGATTGCCCATCAGGATGCCGCCAGCAAGTTCCGTTCCGCCGGTGTAGTTGATGATGGGCATCTCGCCTTTACCGACAACCTCGAATAACCACATCCAGGGTTTGTGGTTCCAGGGTTCACCCGTCGAGCCGACCATGCGCAGGGAAGAAAGGTCATGCTTTCGCACAGGTTCTTCGCCATGGGCCATCAGGGCGCGGATCAGCGTAGGGGATAAGCCCAGCTTGTTGATCTGATGACATTCGATCATGGCCCACAAACGGTCAGGCCCAGGGTAATCCAGCGCGCCATCGTAAAGGAAGCCGGTGCCGCCCATGAGCAGCGGCCCGAAAACCATCCAGGGGCCCAGCATCCAGCCCATATCGGTGATCCAGTAGATGATTTCGTCGCTGTGGAAATCCATCCCGAAGGCTACATCCTGGGTGGCTTTGATGGGGAAGCCGCCATGGGTATGCACCGCGCCTTTGGGTTTGCCAGTAGTCCCTGAAGTGTAGATAACCATCAGGGTGGCCTCAGCACGCGTAACTTCAGTCCGAGCCTCCCCGGCTTGTTGGGGCATGATCTCATGCCACCAGTGATCGCGCCCCTCGGTCATATCCACATCTTGATCAGCCCGATTGAGCACGATCATGTGTTTCAGGGAGGGCACCTGTTTAGCAGCTTCGTCGGCGACCGGCTTGGTCAAGACCAACTTGCCGCGGCGGTAGAAACCATCGGCGCAGAACAGGGCTTTAGCCCCAGTTTCGTTCAAGCGTGTGACCACTGCACTGACCCCATAACCGGAAAACAGCGGCACAATGATGGCGCCGATCTTGGCGATGGCCAGCACTGAGGCAATAATCTCCGGGGTCATGGGCATATAGATACCAATGGCGTCCCCTTTGCCCAGGCCGAGCGAGCGCAAGGCGTTGGCGGCCTGATTGGTCAGGCGGTGGAGTTCAGCGTAGGTGATCGACCGTGTCTGGCCCTCTTCGCCTTCCCAGATGTAGGCCGTTTTGGATGCGGTGGGCGTGCCGATATACTTGTCCAGACAGTTGTGGGCGATATTCATCTTGCCCCCAATGCACCATTGCGGCCATTGGATGCCCTTGGAGAGATCTACAACCTGGGTGTAGGGTTCGTAGAACTCAATGTTGAGATATTTGAACAGGGCGTCTGTGTACCAGGCCACGTCCTTGGTGGAGCGGCGCATTAGCTCGTTGAAATCCACGATGTCGTTCTGGCGCATGAACTGGGTCAGATTAGCCTTCTCGATGTGGTTTGTTGTGGGCCGCCAGACGATTTCACCGCCGAATTCGAATTGCTCGCTCATGGGAACTCCTCAGTTACTATTATAACTGTTTAGGTTTGGAACGGATTACTCCGAAAAATGGGGTGTGTTGCTTGCGCAGCAAGCAACACACCCCATTTTTCGGGTGCTTCCCGATCTGGCATAGTAAATACCTTCGGTGATGATTATTGGCTCGTGTAGGCGTACAAATATCCGTCTTCATCGGCGATGAACAGCCAACCTTGAGTGATGATCATGCCTACAGGGGTTTCGCTATCCGTCGAAAAGCGCCTGGATTCAGCCCCGGTTTGGGGATTCAGATTGATGATCTCGCCGGCCTGTGTTAGCAAATAGAGTTCGGAATCAAGCAATATCGGTTGATCGACCACCTTGCTGAGGCTTTGGTACTCCCAAACGGATTCACCGCTGAGGATATCCCAGGCCCGGAGGGCGGCGCCATCTTCGAAAATAATCAGGTTTTCCCAACCCGTCAGCCAGGAAACATTGGCTACGAATTCCACCCGCCAGAGCAGGGAGCCTGAGTGAGCATCAATTGCTGTGAGGCTGCCCTGATGCCCCAGGAGCGCCACAGCATCGTCGTTGGCGTAGATAGCATCTATGGCGCCATCGACGACTTCATATTTCCAGCGCAGCTCGCCCTCGGCGGTAGAAAATGCGTATAGGCGGATCGTCTCGCCTTGACTGCCCCCAACGTAGACTATATCCCCGCCGCGGACTGGGGTGACCAACGCATGGTTAGCGGTTTCGTGCTGCCAGAGAATCTCTCCTGTGCTGGCGTTGATTGCTAGCAGTTCGGCCTTTTGGTTTGAGACTTGATCTTCAACAAAATCTACCACCGATGTAGCAGCGAAGACAAGATAGCGATCAACCAGGGGAGGGGAAAGTACCTCGGCTTTCAATTCGATCTCCCACTCGCCGATACCTGACCTGGCGCTCATAGCCGCCAGACGGCCGCCTTCACCGCCGATCATCACCGCGTCAAAGGTGGTGCTCAGGCTGTTGGGCCATAGTTTTGCTGGCGTGTCGAATTGCCAGCGACTCTCGCCGCTTTCAATGTCGAAGGTGCTGATTAGGCTCTCCCCAGGCATCACAACCACGACATCCTTGACGGATAGCGGGGATTGTTGGATCGCTCCGCCGGTGTCTTTCTTCCAGGCCAGGTGAAGGGTTTCAGGGTTTAGCTGAATATTTTCTGTTTTGGGGCTAACAGTGCAGGCGGTGGTGAGTAGCAGCAAGGTTACGCTGAATAGGATATTTTTTATTCGTGACATTGGTGTCGCCAACGGCGTGCAGAGCATTCGTATCAATTCGTGATCTATTTCTCCCACATGCTGACTTCATCTAGCTGGGCTTTCTCTTCCTCGCTCAATTGAAAACCGGCGCTTCCCAGGTTGTCTTCCAGTTGGGTCAGGTTGCGCGGCCCAATGATCGGGCTGGAAACCAGGGGGTTGGCCAGCAGCCATGCCAGAGCCACTTGAGAGACGGACAGGCCGTTTTCTGCGGCGATCTTCTGGGCGGTATCCAGGATGGCCCAACCGCGCTCGTTGAAGTAGCGTCGTTTGGCGCTGTCGGCGCGCACGCTGGCGGGGAGGGGTTCGCCCTGCTGGTATTTGCCGGTCAGGAAGCCTCCTGCCAGCGGGCTGTAGGGGATCACGCCAACCCCATAGGTTTCGCAGACAGCAGCCAACTCGCGCTCGAAATCTTTACGGTGGGCCAGGTTGTAGTGGGGCTGCAAGGACGCGAAGCGGGCCAAACTATTTTTATCAGAGGCCCATAGCGCCTGCATCAACCGCCAGGCGGGATAGTTAGATGTGCCGATATAACGCACTTTCCCCTGACGGATTAAATCCTCCAGGGCGCGTAAAGTCTCCTCGATGGGGGTTCTCTCGTCGTGCCAATGGGTTTGATAGAGGTCGATGTAATCAATATCCAGGCGGCGCAGGGAGGCCTCTACGGCCTGCATGATGTGATATCTTGATAGCCCTTCTTCATTGGGGCCTTCACCCATGGGGCCGCGCACTTTGGTGGCGATGATCACCTGATGGCGGGGGATGTTGAACTTTTTCAGCCATTTGCCGATAATTATTTCGGCGACGCCCCCGGGATTGCCGTCCATCCAGCGGGAGTAGATGTCGGCGGTGTCGATGAAGTTGATTCCAGCGGCGTAGGCAGCGTTGAGGATCTCGAAGGCTAGTTTCTCATCGGCTGTCCAGCCGAATTGCATGGTTCCTAAACATAATTCGGATACTTTGAGTCCTGTGTTTCCTAAATTGCGATATTCCATGATTTACCTCATCTCTTATGGGACACGGATCGCCGCGCTTGCTATGCGCGCCTCTGGCGCCACGGATTGTACGGATTTCTTTTTTATTACTCCGCGTCTTTGCGCCTTTGCGTGAATCTCTTATCCTACCGCCGAGTGTAAGTTCGCGTTCATTACCCCTCTATTATTATGACTTACGCACTGGAGATGGAAAAAGCCCGAAAATAAGGGGTGTGCCGGGTTGC
>JADHXE010000265.1 GCA_016783125.1 Anaerolineales bacterium | reverse complement strand
TGCAAATTTTCGCTCTTGGATTGATAATGCTCGATGACCGCTTTCTTAAACAACACCGCAGCCAATTCCTCAGCGTTGAATTCTTGGCCCTCTGCCAATTCCCTCAGCATATCCAAAGTATCCTCGTCGGCAGGGATTATGATATCTGGAGATGCGCGTCTGCGAGAGGGGAACAGGCTGTCGATTATGAAGTCAAAACCGGTGGTCATGAGGACGCCTTGGGAACGAGAAAACACCTACTAGAACATTCGTTCTATTATAGCACTTGATTTTTCTGGATGTATAGGAAGAGAGTACTGTTTCAAACTGAAGTGCAGGCTGGCGCTATGATATACTCAAAGAAAGAAAAAACCTCGCCCGGATGTTGCCCGGTGACCCCACACGTTGGTGCGCGTGGCAATCTGATGGTAACTTGGGTGAGGCCACTTCCGCAAAATTACGAATAACAGGCGGCCTTTAGATTATTTGCGGTAGTAGAACACGTCTGGAGCGATGATCGTAATGGGGAGTGTTTTGCGCAGCTTTGCTGTGGCTTCTCAAAGGTAGGGGAAATATGATGACGGCGCCAATTCATCAGAACAGATTAACAATCAATACGCATTTGTTGCAGTACTTGCAACATGCACCTTGTACAGTAGGGGCAAATCAATTGTGCGGAGGTGTATTGTGGCACGAAAACATAACCCAGATCGACTTAAAAGAATCTATCTTGCCTTCGAAGAAAACCCAGGACGACGTCCAGGCCATATTGCTCGTTTGTTGGGTGAGCCACGCTCCCAGGTCACACGAACCTTACCGGCTTTAGACGAAGAAGGCTATCTCCTCAGTGAAGATAAGCGAGGTGGCCTCTGGCCGTTCAAAAGAAACAATTCATAATCACTTGGCAACAAGTTTTCTTAAATGTTGCAGAATTAAACCCTACTGTGTGCTATGGTATAAGCATGGTTTGCCAGCAAACCATATAAACAGGAGTTATTTAGATGGGCACAAGTATGAAAAAAGCAGAATGTCTCGTTGAAATGGAACGTCTATACTTACAGCGCGCCTACAGTGACGCAGACATGGCCGAGCGTTTGGGTGTAGACCGCACAACGGCGTATCGTTACCGCCGGGCATTGGAAGAAAAGATATTTATCATCCAGGACGATTCGGGACGCTGGAAAATCGACCGCACGCGTTATCTCTCGAATATCCGGGTGAACCTGTATGAGTCGCTTAGTTTGTATCTGGCCTCCCGGCGCGCTTCGCAGCAGAGCCGCATCGCGGGTGTACATGCTGCTAGCGCCTTAGAGAAAATGGCGGGGACTCTCCACCAGCCGATGACCTCACGATTGGTCAAAGCTGCCGATAAGTAATCGTTCACTCCCCCAGGTCAACCAGCGACAGATGGTAGAGGGGGAGCCAGGAGGCCTTTGCGCCGAGCGGCGATTACATCAGCCAGATAAGGCCAAGGCAAAATGCTGCGTTGCCGACAGGTGTCTATCACGCTGGCAAGGAGCGTAAAAGCGCGGCTGCCCTGCTGGGTGCGAGTACCATGACTGATTTTGCGGGAAATCACCCAATGTCGGAGCGCATGTTCAGCTATATTGTTGGTCAGGGGCAATTCTGGGTACTCCAGCACTGTCCAAATTGCATCCCAATCGTTGAGTAGTTCTCGGGCCAATTGGCGAGTTTTTTCGTGGGGGCTATCCCGATGTTGCTCGCACCAAGCCTTTAACTCTTCCAATTGGTCAGCGAACTCTGTTTTCAGGTTTGTATGGGGGCCTGCACGAGCCTGGTAAACTTGCTCGATCAGCATGGTCAGGCAGGTCAGTACATTTTCTCCGAAGATTTGGGCTTCTTGGTTCAGACTTTCCGATAGCCCGCGAGCTTTGCGGATCAGATGCGCCCAGCAACGTAATCGTCTGGCATATTTGCGATACACCCGGTAGCCATCACTCATCAACCACCCAGCGTATCCTTCCAATATGTCAGCCAGCACTTCCCAACTGCGTTTGCCGATGACAAACAGGGTGACAGTATTTGTCACCAAAACCCAAAGCCATACCAGACGCCCATTCTCTTTCCACCCAGTTTCATCCGCATATAACAACTCGGATTGTTTTACTTCTGAGATCAATTGCTCTTCAATCGGCTCAACTGCCCGCCCCCCTTCAGTGATGGCCTGATTTATCGTCCCCACACTCAAATTGACCCCCAGCCAATCATTCAGAAACTCTTGTATTCGTGGTCGAGACATTCTCATCCGCAGCGATAGACAGACGATCAATGAGACCAGCGTCGGACCGACTAAATGCCACTCGGTCAACTCGACTTCCCAGCCTGCTTCTTTTTCACAACGGCCCGGTTCGGTTTTCGTTATGTGTCCACAGTTGCAGGAGATTTCCCCATACAAATGTTTGACATGCGTGACTTTTATGCCCGGTTCTCCCATTTCTATATCCACCACATACATTCCCGTGTGCGCTTTGAACTCTTCATCTTCCCCAAACTCCTCGCCGCAGGCCGAACATTTCTCTGCACGGTGTATCTCGATACCGGTCACTTCTAACGCTACCTTACGCCCATGCCCCTTGGCCCCTTTTTGTTTCCCCGCTTTCTTCTTCGGTTGCTGATCTTCCTCGCTGACCGCTTCATCAACGCTGTCTTCTGTTACTTTTCCATTTGTTTCTCGTTCTGCTTTTTCATCATCCCCTTGCTCTTCATCTGAACCGCCTTCATTCAACACACTTCCTTCCCAGGGTGCATAACTCCCGGAGGGTCGTGAACTATTCTGCGGCGTCTGATTGAGACGGTCATGCGCTTCCTTGAGGTCTTCCAACAATTTCAAGCTCACATCCAGCAGCTTGTCAGGTGGCAGCGACTCCAAGTAGTCCTGGTCTATTTGTTTCAAATCGTGATGCTTCAATATCATAGCTTTGGCGTTTGCTACGGACGTGGCTGCTATCTGAACTTCGCTCTAAATAACTGGCTTCAGCATACCCCATTATTCCCCTTCTGCCAGTGAGAATCCCACTGATTTCCTAGGAAGTTTGTCCCTGGTCAACATAAGGTTTCTGATGCTTTTGGTGCCGCTTACCAGCATGTTCGTATTCGAACTTCCCCTCTGCCCAAACTCAGCTATCTTTTTGCGGGGGAGTGAATAATTACAGGGGCGGGTATCAGAGGCAGCTTGAGCACATCGTCCTCCGATCACAGTTTGGGAGAAGATGCTCAGGGTATTGAGCTAAAGACCAGGTCTTGCGCATCAAAGGGGCAATACTTTTGCGGATGGTCAAGCTTGGGTTGAGCATGTCGAAACATTGAGGTGCTCAATGAAATCGGTTTGAATGAGAAGATAGCTCTTGATCTACTTGCGAAGTTTCCTGATTTTTGCTTTGAAAGTCTGCCACAATGAGACAAGCAAGGCGAAATAGAGCGCAAAGATCAGGATGTGTTCGATGCGAAAGGGGAAATTGTTCATTGAATAGGGAGAATATCGGGTAAAATGGAAAAGGTCTCCAGATTCTATACTTCTGAAGACCATTGTTTAGACGGGGAGGACCTATTTGAATTATCCGTAATTACCATGGGGTGTATCCTCGCCATCCTTTACGAAAACTACATCTGGCGCCACTCATTTTATCTTCTCTTCTCACATCGGGAATTGCTGGATGTGCAATCGATATGCAAGTTTGCAAAACCCTATTGACAAAGGGCGTAAAATGTGCGATAATTTCACCAGTAAAATAACTATTTCATATATGGAATAGTAAGCTGCTAGATAAGAGGATATTTGTAATCGAATGGGAAAAAAACATACGGTGACTGTCGTTCCAGCAGTTGAAAGAGCGTTGAATATCTTAGAGTATTTAGCTCAACAGAGCACCTCGATTACGTTAAAAAACATTTCGACAAATTTAGGAATTCCATCAGTAACAACTTATCGTCTCGTCAGGTATCTACGCAGTCGGGGATATATTAGAGAAGATTCACAGATAGAAGGGGAATATCGCCTAGGTTTTAAGATTCTAGATTTGTCGTATCTTCTTACCAAACAACAAGATTTGAATGCTGCGGCCAAACCAGTGATGAAAGAACTGTCTGGTAGAACTGGTCAGACTACACAACTGGGTATTTTGCGAGGTTTGGGGGTTATGTATATCGAGCAAGTATTACCAATGACGCCAGTAAATATCATGGCAGGACTCAGGACAGTAATGCCTGTGAATGTCAGCGCTTCTGGCAAAGTTCTGGTTGCTTTTTTACCAACCGATGAACAGGATGTTTTTCTGCAAAATGCTGAGTTACCGCCTCAAACACCACAAAGCATTACAGATATTAGTCGGTTTAAACAGGAACTGCGCAAGGTAAAAGAAAAAGGATATGCTACAGATAACGAAGAATATGCGCGGGGAATAGCATGCCTTGCTGCTCCAATTATGGACCATAGTGAAAAAGCAATAGCGGCCATTGGTATAACAGGACATATTTCTGCCTATGCTGATAGTGATGATTATGAGCGACTAACACGAGATGTTGTAGCTGCGGCCATTAAAATATCAGAGAGCATGGGATACACCGCGAGCAAAAAAGAATAATCGGCACGGTTTAGAAAACCGGACAAGCACCTTTACAAATTAATAAACGGCCAAAGGTTGATCCAAAACCAAGAGACCTGACAATGCAGGCCGAGCAGAAGCAGACCGATGGAGAGATGACTTAGTCGGGAGGATAGCCTAACAAAGTCAGCCAGTCATCGGTACCCAGATCAATACCTGCAAGTTGATAAGGGCTTCTGTTTTTTCGTGGACCGCGGTTGAACTTGTGCGTATTGAACCACAAAGTGAACAGGTTCAGGAAGAGTTGTCGGCTGGTCTGGTCAGTCGATTCTCGACGGCCATTGAAGTAGGGACGTAGGACACTGTTGATGGCTTCGGCGGCAGAACTGGTGCGCACAACTCGTTCGAGGATGTTGAGCAAATCTTGAGCAAGGGCATGGGCGAATGGATCGTCGGCGATGAGTTCAACAACCTGCTGGTGGATTTGGTTGAGATCTGCTTGAAATTGATGGTGTCCATTGCGAAGGGCATGTTCCACCCGCCACAAGCGAGCAACGATGGATTGAAAGAAAGCTGCCCAATTTTGGTCTGGGAAGTGCTGAGCAGTACGAGCCTGCCAATCTTGCAAAGGTTGGGCCAGTCCAGTCAAGAAAGTCAGCAGGTCAGGGGCTTGGGCAGCTAACTTCTTGGTCAACTTCTGGATGCGAGGGTGAGTGAGTTGCTCCAGGCCTTGCAAGGTTTCTTCAAGCAGCCAGCGGTTAATATCGATATTGCGTATCTCACCACTGCGGAGATCAACGATTTCACAGGCGTCCCGCAGGCAATCTTGCCAAAAACGCAACTGCTCAATTTGGCAGCGTATCTCTTGGCTGTGTTCAACCAAACTGACCCACTCTTCAAAAACTGCATCCGTCCATTTCTTGGTGGTGAGTTGTTTCTCGAGTTTGGCTGCGGCTTTCTCGCTCTTTCGGGCTTCCCGGCGCAAATCACCGACTACCCGAGAGACATCGTATTGGGGATGCCAGGTATCTCTCTGGATGGCAGCATCCAGTTCCGCCAGACGACAGGAAGCGGCATAGGATGTGCAGCCATCTTCCGCCAATCCGGTGATCTGCACCTTCCGATCCTGGGTCAACAACAAGGCACAAGCCCAGGTCTCCGCTCCCCGATCTTGGACAGCATACAACCCGGTGATCACCAGCGTACGCGGTTCTACCAGGAGCAAGTTAGGGTCACGACCGGTGAAAATCTCATCACGAGCCAAGACCACTTCTCCCATGGGACTGTGGTCAACCGTCTCTAAAATTTCACCGGCTTTGCGTCCAGCTTCGTGCAGCAATTGTGAAACTGTGGCGTTTGAACGGCTCACATCCAGGGCTGCT
This sequence comes from Anaerolineales bacterium, assembly GCA_016783125.1. Classification (GTDB taxonomy): domain Bacteria; phylum Chloroflexota; class Anaerolineae; order Anaerolineales; family UBA11858; genus NIOZ-UU35. The sequence goes on along the minus strand of JADHXE010000265.1, from coordinate 539 downwards.
TCGAGACAGTCACCAATGCTGCGCCCAGATACCCCTCCCGGCAAGATCAACGACAAGATCGAACGCTTGATACGGTTTGGGGTAACCGATACCATTGGGCTGTGATCCACTCGACTTTCCACGGATGTTTGCCCCGCTATCTCGGCTTGCATGCCCGCCCGCCCACGTTCACCAATCGCATAGACCGTCGGACGGCTGGTGTCGAATATGTCTGCTATCCAGGTGATGCTCCCCCAGGGCCTTTGCTCAGGTGGCAAATTGACCACCGCTGAGATGAACATTCGATCGCTCAATCCCAGGTCTGTCCGTTGATAGCCTGGCAAATGTTGTTCGCTGGCAGGCAGCATTTGCCAGATCGGCTCCATCATCCCGGGCCAGGTTGTTGATCTCGCAGATATCGAAACAGGGTATACTGTCATTTGGGTAGTTTCCTTTCTCTCTGTCAGTTTCGGGATAAATCGACAGTATAGCTCGGAAACTACCCGTTGTTAATTTGTAAAGGTGCTTTTACTCAAAATCTAACCGTGCCTAATTCGCCT
>JADHXE010000264.1 GCA_016783125.1 Anaerolineales bacterium | reverse complement strand
CGAATAATTAATCTACTCCAAGCAAAGGCATTCCCAAACCCGTATTTGTGGAATTTAGCGGCGATATTTTGTCAGTTTTCACTCTGAATAGTTCTCCACTGAGCCTATGTTTATCCAAAGTCCAGTTGATAGTAAGCTTGAATAATCGCATTTGATTATGAACTCTACAACCTACTCCTGAAAACCGTTCGAAAAAAATCGGAGGCTTATTCTACTCGATCGCTGGCCGATTGTGGCGACGATCTCAAACAATGGGATTAGCCCACTTTGATTCCCCCCTTTCAATAAACAAATGCTAAATCGGGTAAGCCTGCAACCCAGCCCGCATAGCCCCCTCGACGGTGCCATCCACTTCCCCCATGCCGGGGAACATCTCGTGATCGGCGTAGCGCTCGTCGGAGTATTTGTAGATGGCGAATTTCCAGGCCTGCATGTCGCCGGTGTAGGTCAGGCGGCAGATGGGCGTTGGATCACCGTATTCATTGCGCCTCAGGTAGAGGTATTTGCCGCGGTAGTGGGCTGAATAGGCGATGCCAGAATTTCGGAATGTTTTACGATTGAAGTCGGCGACGATGCGCCCGACTTCAGTGCGTACTTCGTTGGGGATGGTAGATCTTTTCGACATGGTTCCTTTCTCAAGTAGGTACGATCAATTCTTTCCAAACATTTTCCAGGGCACTTTGGGACAAGGGGAATAAGACAACTTTTGGATATAGATAACACAGTGATACTACAGGGGAAAAACCCAGTCCAGATTGTACTGCCTGAGAATAAGCTGCCATTTGCATTAGGTGCTCTTGCGCATTTTCTTCTGTTTCGGCTTTAGGGGACCATTCAGTTTTCCAATCCAATAAATGCCAAGTACCATCTTGATCCTGATAAAGCAGATCAATGACACCGTGTAAAGTTCCTACTGACGTATTCTGGGTAAAGGGAACTTCATGATATCGTCGTTGCGCCTGTTGAATATTTTGATATATCGAATGGTTTTTCAACTTCATCAACATTTGATGAGATCGCTGAACAGCGTCAACCAAGGCATCGGCGAATACACCCTCGCGTAAGGCGTAGTTTTCTAGCAATTGCACTAACTCGCTATCTGAATATACGAGGCAATTCCAGTGAGCGAGAGCTTTATGAACAATGTTTCCAATTAAATACCCAGGCGCGCGTTTTTTGGTCTTAGTTCGTTCATGGCGCCAAATTGCTGGACGGAATGTGGGAACATCACTATCTTCCCTACCCATCAATTGCTTCAATTGGGTCACAGCAATGGGAAGTTTTTGCCTTACAGCAGGTAGCGGCTGCGCTAATGGCGGAATAGAAGTCAAAGGCTCAAGGTTTTCGCTGAAGATTTCAACTGCCTTTTTTGTTATTTTCAAGGGTTCAGCAGGGCGGTATACCTGGATGGCAAAATCATCGTAGTCTATAGTTTCTTCAGCAGCACCATCTTCCACAATATCCATTGCATCTAAAATCTCAGTCAACCAGGTATCTTTTTCTCCAATCCGCCCGGACAAGATCAATAAATCAGCAGCGCGAGTACAGGCCACATACAACAAACGTTGGCTCTCCGCCTCTTCCATGCGCTCATTTATCCATGATCCCCAAGCGTAACCAGCAGGCTTACCCCAATCTCCTAACTCATCTCGCACTTTGCATACCAGCCCAAATGCAGGATCATGTAATAGGTAAGAAGAACCAAAACCAGCCCGTTTCTGACGCCCCATATCTGCTATGATGACAACCGGAAATTCCAATCCCTTCGAAGCATGGATTGACATCAACTGCACTGCACCGCTTTCTGGTTCGCGGCCCAATGCTTCTCCTTCTCTGGCCTCGCGAGCTTTAAGGTCTCGCAAACGGCGCAAGAACTCAGACAGATTGATCTCACCGCTATCTCTAGCGAGAGCTATAAATTTCTGGACGTTGGATTGTTGACGCCCCGTCCGTCCATCTGATTTAGCCAAGGTGACATCGTAGCTGGTTAGGTCCAGTGTTTTTCGAAGTAGACTCCAAACATCCACCCGGTTGGCAAGAGTCCAGAGTTCCGATAAGATCGAACAAGCTCTTTCCACGAGCTCCGATTGATCATTCTGTGGAGGTTGAGAAAGGGCTATTTTGAACGGTGTTGGATCAGCAGGACGCCCACCATCTGGTGTATGCCACCGCAACCGGTAAAGGGTTTCATCACTAAGGGAAAATAATGGGGAACGCAACGATGCTGCCAGGTTCAAATCATCCGCAGGATTTGCTAAAGATGCGAGTAGTGCGATCAAGTCCTGCACCTCAGGACGATCATAATATCCACGCCCGCTGACGGTCAAATAGGGCAATCCAGCTTGTTTGAACTCTGCTTCATAAAGTGGAAGCTGCGTTGTTGCACGGAACAGAATCGCAGCATCTCCAAATTTGAAGGGGCGGTATTTTTCTTCATTCTTATCCCATACGGGGATCTGCGCATCTTTAAGAGCAATCAGGCGTTGAGCAATCCATTGGGCCTCCCAAATACGGGCTTCTTCAGCGCTGATCTTTTCATCATCCTGGTTTTTGGCAGGCAATAATAATATTTCAACTGGGGACAAATAATCAGGATGAGATTCTCTATGTGCTGTCAGGGGACCAGGGATGGCTTCATAAATTTCATGCTCTTCACCCAGGGGCGATAAAATCTTGTCGAATAAGCGATTGGCAGCCTGCACAAGGTCGTGGTGTGTTCTAAAAGATATTCTTAATGATTCTGGTGGATAACCAGTAATTGCTTTGACTTCCTTTGAAGTTTGATTATAAATGCTAACCTGTGCCTGGCGAAAGCGATAGATACTTTGTTTGGCATCCCCCACGACAAAGAGCTTGCCAGGTTGATCGAGTGGAGCCAGAGCATAGATTATGCGTTGCTGGATAGGGTTCGTGTCTTGGAACTCATCTACCATTAGGTGGTTGATATGTTCTAAGAAACCCTGTAACCGATTAGAGCGCGGCACCATTTGAATCAGTCGATCAGTGAGCAACTCGAGGTCATCGAAATCCAGGGCTTGTTGAGCTTCCTTGATCTGATTGTAGGATTGATCAAGACGCTCCCACAATTTGCACCATAGATGTAGATGTAATGCTGCTTCTTGATCAATTGGACCGATCTCAATTAAAAATCCTTGTTTCTCGAGGTTTTTCGCAGCGTCCTGCATTGGTTTGAGCAGTTCTTTTGATAAGTAATCTTTAGCATCTTTGCCTCCCCAATTCGCTGCACGCCCACCGCTGCGATTGATAGATTTCCAAGCCTTAATAGCATCGACTAACGCGCCCTGGCTCGCTGCTCTTGCTCCTTTTTGGGCGGCTTGCACAGCTCCTGCTAGTTTGTCGGTAGGGTCAGTTATTTTAATACCCACTATTTCGGAACATCTATCGAATAGGTCTGGACAAGATTGTAGTTGCGCTTGCCATAGCGCTGCCCGCATCTCATCTAAACCAGCTTCCCAACGACTGAGAAGATCACCCGGTTCGCCCAGATCGGTAAATAGCTGATTGAGCGTGCCGCGTTTGCTCAGCATGGATCCCATTTCTTCTCGCAGATCAAATACCCGCAACGAAGCTAATAACGCCAATGCCGGATGGTTTTCATCGTCCAAAGCCTGGATTGTTTCACGAATGGCTTCTTCCTTAAGTAAATCTGCTTCTTGTTGATCCAATACCTGAAAACGGGGGTCGATTTCAGCCGCTATAGCATTTTCCCTTAGAATTCTGGAACATAAGCTGTGGATCGTGCTCACTTGCATGCGATCCAAATTTAGCCGATGAGCTTGCCAATGTGGATTATCTGGATTCTCCAGGGCTTTGGCTTCGATTGCCAAACGTACGCGAGTTCGCATCTCGCGAGCTGCTTTTTCTGTGAAAGTGATCGCAATCAGGCTGTCTAAAGGCCATTCAGGTTGTGTGTCCAGCAAATGTAAAAAGCGTTGTACCAAAACCCAGGTTTTCCCGGTGCCAGCTCCAGCTTCTACCACCAGTGCTCGATCTTGGGTTTTTATGGCTATTTTCTGTTCGTTAGTGGGGTTCATACCAACTCTCCCCGTTTAGCTTTGAAGATGCTCTGTCGTGAAACCCTGCAAACAGACCCAAAATCACAGCGATTGCGACATGACCTGCTCCCCTGACCAGGTTTGGCTGGGGCGCTTGGGTATATACCAGCGCGTATTCTTTCAACACTCTGTGCAGCGCGTTGGATGGTTATTTCGGCAACCCTCTCTTCGCGAACAGTTTCTAGGAAATACAAACTACCACTGGACTTTCGACTTGGGATATGCCAGTAATGACTTTCGGCGACGCGTCCCTGATCTTTAAGCCAAAAATGTTCTGCTGCTAAAGCGTATAGCGCCGTCTGCAATGCCAACCCTTGCTGAAGATCGGATTTGGTATTCGCAGTGCTACCACTTTTATAATCTATGACACGCAGGTTGCCTGCCGAATCACGGTCTACCCGATCAATAACGCCTCCCAACCGAAACTGAGCGTGCTCCCCTACCACTTCCAAGGGGGAACGGTCACCACGTCCAATACCAAATCCTGCCTCTTGAAGGCAAGGTAAAAACCTTGCTGTTGGTTCGTTTTGCTCACACTCCCAGGACACCAGACCACGTATCAGTCGGCGCAGCTCTTCTTTTTCATAATCCCACAATGCTCCTGGACGAAACCCATAGCGAGGGGGGGCTGAAGGAAATATTTCCGCGCAGCTCTCATCAAGATATCGCAGGATGGATTCCAGATTTGAAATTGTCGGGGAAGTGCCCTCATCAGATAGTCGTTTATAGAGTTTCTCCAGAATGGCGTGGAGCAATCTGCCGCGTTGCAAAGCATCCAATCCTTCTTCAGGATCACGACGCGCTTTGAGTTTCAAAAGATATTCTGCAAAGAAACCAAATGGGCAATTGGCATAGCGATTAAGACGGGATGCACTCCAAACATAATCATCTCCATACCGTTCTGCCAGTTCATCTCTTAATAATGGCGATTCAAGAACACCTTCATAGGGTCCGGGAGGTTGATAACTTTGTCTCTGGCGCATGATGCCTTCAGCATGGAGGGCATAAGCCCATTCGATTTTAAATGTCTCGGGAATTTCTTGAGCCCCCATCTGGGCAAGTGCGCTCAGCAACTCGCCTGCGCTTGCCGAATTCTTGAGTTTCGGATGCTCGGCAATCGGGATCTGTTCGGGATTCAAATCTTTGACACACGCTTGAACTGCGCCCCAATACGGCGACGGTTGCCAGGGAGCGCCATTATTATCAATATAGGGACGAAGGATTATAAGTCGCTTGCGCACGTTGCCAATGACTTGCCACCAGAGGGAAGCGTCATCTGCGGGAGAGAAGCGCATTAAGGGTAATGGATGAGATTCTCTCTCGATGGGGGCGTAAAGCGGATCTACTGGCGGTGGTGTGGGGAATTCTCCTTCAGATAGCCCTAGAACAAACAGGTAATTGACGATTCGGGCACGACCTTCATCAAGTCGGCCAAAGCGCACACTTGCCTGCAAAGGATCAGGCGGAATGTTCATGACACGCAACAAACTCAAAATATCATCTCGGAAAGTTTCCCAAGTAAATTCAGGTTCTGTCGGCACGGTTTCAGTAGAAGCAAGCAATCGCCGTAAAGCTCGCATCAACAACCCCAGCGCTTCCATATCACGATCCCAGAGAGGACCCTGCTGGCAGCAGTCTAACAAATCCAATGAAGGCATGGCTTCAGATATGTTTTCTTCATCGTTTGCTTCTTCGGGCAGGTAACCGATGATTGCGGCTTGTATCCACCAGGTGTATTCCCGGTATGTAGCCATTTTTGGTGGAGTGAGATGGTCGAAAAATGCCATCAGACCATCGTGGATACCTGTTATTTCATCGGAAGGTAATGTGGCCACCAATGGCGGGCGTCCGAGATCATCATCTTCCCTGTCCGTAGTATCTATGTCCAATGGCCGAACCGCAAACTGCCATTGATCACGCCCAGCAACGACGGGTCGCTCTCGGCTTAGCAGATCGAGTAATTCAATTTGCTCTGCAGAAAGCCAAGATTGCTGAATATATGGTGATCGCAGCGCCATAAAGGTTTCATGCCAGGAAAAACTATTGGGAAGCATAAGCAAGTTAGCAAACGCAGCAATTACTGGATTATCTAATAATGGCCGCTCACATTCGATTGGGACGCCATATTCTGTGGCCACTGTCCTAATAATGGGCAGATAAGCGTTTCTATTAGGAGTCAGTATCGCAATATCAGCTACAGAGGCACCCTCGATCAGCAAGCGTTTGACACCTTGCAAGGCTCGACGCACTTCCGCCTCTCTTGAAGGCGCTTCAATGAGTTGAATACTATGGTTGTCCGCTGAAAGAGCTTCGCTTGGTTCAAAGATATTTGTGTGAATATGCCCCAACAGCTCGCTTGAAGCCTGGGTATCTTTCAAGGTCGATACGTCGAATGGAATACTTTTAAAAAGCGAATCCCGGGTACGTTT
>JADHXE010000029.1 GCA_016783125.1 Anaerolineales bacterium | reverse complement strand
GCAGGGTTGCGGAGCAACCCGGCACACCCCTTATTTTCGGTATATTTTTCATTCATCTGCGTAAGTTGCGAGACTTCGGAAGTCTCCGGGGGCAGAAATCACCCCGGGGACGGGGCTTAGAACAGCCTTTTTTTTAGAAGAGTCACTCCAAGATTCAAAAGAACAATTTTTATGTGATCCCTGTGATTCACTCGTGGCGCAGCGCCACAATGGGATCAAGCTTCGCGGCCCGGGTGGCCGGGTAGTAGCCAAAGAAGATTCCGACGATGGCAGCTGCCCCGAAGGATATGGGGATGGACAAAGGCACGATCTCGGTGCGTAACTCGCCCATACGCTCGAAGAGATAGGAGCCGCCAACACCAATCAGCACACCCACCAGCCCACCGACCAGGCTGAGGATGACAGCTTCGATCAGGAACTGGAGCAGCACATCGGCAGGACGCGCGCCCAAAGCCTGGCGCAGCCCAATCTCTCGGGTGCGTTCAGTGACGGAGACCAGCATGATGTTCATAATGCCAATCCCGCCCACCAGCAAGCTGATTCCCGCCACCCAGGACAACAGGTCGCGGAAAGCCTCGGTTGTGGCTTCTTGTGTGGCGATGATATCTTGCTGCGTGCTGATCGTGAAGTCAGGATTTAGGGGATCGACATCATGGCGTTCTGCCAGCAGATACGTGATCTGAGTGGTGACACTATCCATATTGTCCTTATCGGTCACTTTTATATAGACGGTGCGCACGCGTTCCCCTCCCATGGCAGAAAACGTGACGTACTTGTCATAAGCCAAATTGATGGGGATATAGATGCGGCCATCATAATCCACATCGCCAACAACGCCTTTCGACTCCATGACACCAATGACGACCAGCTTGGTGGAACCCACGGTGATGGACTGGCCCAACGGGTTTTCACTCCCGAAGAAATCCTCAGCGATACCAGCACCCAAAACAGCCACTTTTACGCTGCGGTCATCTTCCTCAAAGGTAAAATAGCGTCCGCTGCTCACAGAGAAATCACGCACGGTGGGGAAATCGGATGTCGTGCCAATCACGTTGATGTCTTCTAAAGTGAGACTGCCCACTTTTACGGTCTGTGGTGGTGGCGTCTGTTCTGCGGAGATACCGTCGATGCCAAGGATTTGCTCGTCGAGCGCCAGGACGTCATCGAACACCAGCGAGCGGGAAGCCCCTGGGATTCCCCGCATAGGGGAAACAATCAAGAGATTGGCGCCCAGGGCGTTGATTTGCTCAGCAATGGCGGCCTCAGCGCCGGCGCTGACTGCCATCATAACGATCACCGCCGATACACCGATGATGATGCCCAGCGTGGTCAAAAATGAGCGCATTTTATTGAGGGTCAGACCCTCCCAGGCAACGCGGAAAATGTTTGAGAGATTCATTCGGGCACCTCGATTTCAAAGGCAAAATCAACGCAAGGTTTATCGCCTTCAGCTTCCACATACTCACCGTCGCGCACACAGATGATCCGCTCGGCATATGAGGCAGTGTGGGAATCGTGGGTAACCATCACGATGGTAGAGCCTTGCTCGTGCAGATCCGTGAGCAGTTTCATCACCTCGATACCGGAATGGGTATCCAGGTTGCCGGTCGGTTCGTCGGCCAGGATGATGGCTGGCTGATTGACCAGGGCACGGGCAATGGCGACGCGCTGCTGCTGTCCGCCAGATAGCTCACTGGGGCAGTGATCGATACGATCTCCAAGCCCGACAGATTCCAGCGTAGCAATGGCGCGTTCTTCTCGCTCGAACTCGTCCCAACGCTGGCGCACATCATAGATCATGGGCAGCATCAAGTTTTGCAGGGCGGTCAGGCGAGGCAGCAGGTTGAAGGATTGGAAGACGAAACCGATTTTCTGGTTGCGCACTTCGGCCAATTCCGGGCGGCTGAGATCGCTGACATCTTCTCCGTCCAGATTGTAGGAGCCGGAGGTAGGCCGGTCCAGGCAGCCGATAATATTCATTAAGGTAGATTTACCCGAGCCCGAAGGCCCCATGATGGCGATGAATTCACCACTATTTACCGTGGCAGAGAGACCGCGCAGCGCATGAGTAGCAGCCGGGCCTTCTCCATAAACTTTGGTGAGATCATGCACTTCGATGATAGCTTGTGACATGCTTCGCATCTCCTATTCACCGAGGTCAACTGTGCCGGTGCTGACCAGGTCGCCTTTTTCGAGGCCGCTGATAATTTCAGCATTGGCAAAATCTCTCAGGCCGACTTCAACCGGACGCATTTCGAGTTCGCCGTCATCACCAACAACAAAAACAGCGTATGAATCTTGTCCTAATTCCCTGAGCGACTGCACGGGAACCAGCAAGGCATCTATTGTTTCAGCAGCAATCAACTCTACGTCGGCGGACATGCCAGCATACAGCACCAATTCATTATCCAAGGAAAATTGCGCCCAGGCCTGCACCACCGGCGAGCCATCCAACGTGGTCAGCGCGGGGTTGATTTTCACTACGGTGGCTTGCACTTCATGATCGGGATAGGCATCGAATACCACCACAAGTTGATGGCCCGTTGCCAGCAGACTGAGGTCACTCTCTTCCAGATAGAACTCCAGCCAGAGTGTATCTAATGTAGAAAGAGTCAGGATAGCCGTAGTCCCCACCGCCTGGCCGACGTTCGCATCGAGAGAAGTGATCGTGCCAGAGAAGGGAGCCTGTAGTGTCGTATTCTCCATGGCTAGCTGAGCGTTGATCTGGTCGCTTTCAGCATTCCATAGCTCGTTCAATGCCGGGCCAATGAACAAATCCTCCGGCAGGGGTTCTCCCTTCAAAGCAGCCAGATAGGATTGTGCTGCCGCGACTTCTGCCTGGGCAATGGCAACATCGCTATCCAGGACGATCTGGTCGAACTCGCTTGGCCCAGTGGTGTACCAGTTCAACTCGCGCAGGATCGCATCCCGAGCTTCGATTGCCTCCGACAGTTCGGTTAGCGCAGTCGCCCGGTTCAGATTATCGTCAGCCAAATGCGCCACCTGGTTGTAGTCTTCTTGAGCCTTGTCGACGCGTTCTTGTGCCAGAATCAACTCGGCATTGGTAGAGTCAATCACACTGTTGCTGGTGCGGTTGCCCTCTTGTAGGGCCTTGTTGTCATATTCGGCATCCTGCAGCGCTTCTTGCGCTTTGATAAGAGCCTGTTCGGCAGCGACAATCGCATAGGGCGAAGTCAGATATTCCAGGTCGCGCTGTGTTTGTAAGATTTGATTTTGGATATCGGTATCATCCAACCGGGCTAAGATTTCGCCTTCTCCGACCGTTTCCCCCACAACCGCGTTTATTTCCGCGATCACGCCTGCGGTCTTGAAACCCAAAGCCACCTCACTGGCCGGAACGACCGTTCCCAACCCTGAGGCGGTAATGGTTATGTCGCCAGCGCGCACTTTGGTCGTCTGCAGAGCCGGTTCTGGGGTTGCTTGCGCAGGCAAATAAACTTGATCATAGTAATAGTACCCGCTGCTCCCCAACGTCAGCAGGATGAACAAGAACAGATAAAAGAATTTTCGTGAAGAACGTTTTTTTCTTCGGGACATTTTTGCCTCCAAAATAGTAAAGTTAGGCTCTTTGGGAATCGCAGGGGAGGATCCCAGATTTGGGGGTATGCGGAGCACGCCGCACACCCCCAAATCTGGACATTACCTCTGGAAATCCCAGAGACCCATAAGTAATTCTCTATAGGTTACGACAGAGGTGTGAAGAATGTGTGAAGACGCAGTGAAAAAATGGTGAATTTTCTGACCGTGTTCAGCATACATAGAAATTCCGCGGATTAGTAAATAGTCAACACTGAGTTTTTGTATTGCACAAGTTGGTGCTGTGAGCAAATAAGTCGTGGTAAAATGGGTCTACATTTGTAGCCACATTCTACCGGGAGGTCGAGATGATCAGTGTTGGAATTCGAGAGTTGAAACAGCAAACCAGCGAGTTGATCCGCCTGGTGCGCGAAGAAGGAAAGGAACTCCAGGTTACTTATCACGGCAACGTGGTGGCGCTCGTGGTTCCTGTGACTCGCAATGCGTCGCAAGATGTTGAAGCTGCCTGGTCAAGCCTGGATGTGCTAGCTGCGGAGATTGGGGCGCGGTGGCCTGCTGATGTTACCAGCGCAGAAGCTGTAGCCGAGGGGCGCTCGTGAGCGACTACGTAGTAGTAGATGCCAGTGTATGGGTCGCACGCCTGATTGATCAAGACACTTTTCATTCCATCAGCCGCCAATGGCTCGATGAACAAAGAGCCAACGTTGTTCGTTTTCTTGCCCCTACGCTCTTGCTCGTCGAAGTGGCTGCTGCTATTTCCCGCCGCACGGGAGACAGTCATTTAGCCCAGCGCTCCGTGGGAGCGTTGGAAAACTTACCCGATTTGCGACTGGTGGATATGGATCGCAATGTAGTGCAAATAGCCGCCCATGTGGGGGCCGACCTGGGTGTGCGTGGAGCAGACGCATTTTACATCGCTATTGCCCAGCAATTGAACCTGCCCCTGGCAACGCTGGACATCGATCAAAGAGAACGAGCCAATAAGGTCATTTCAATTTTGGAAATCAAGGAAGGCACAGCCCACGAGAATTACGGATAAGTGGTTTTTGAATAGTACAGGGTTTGGGTAATCTCTCTATTAAATGTTGCTGGTTAAAAATAGGCACAAAATTTCACCGCAAAGCCGCAAAGAACGCAAAGCCGATGCTTAGTAACTGTCCAAAAATAACTTGTACGTAGTGCGGGCTTCAGCACGCTAAAGCGAGTACTACAAACAGGGAAGTTATTTTTGGACGCTCACTTATTTTGTGTTTTTCTTAGCGCTCTTGGCGTCTTCGCGGTTCAAATCAGCGCACGACTAGGTAGCAACACCCAAGGGGGGATTATCAGGGTTTGAAATGTGTCACTACATCTGTTTAAGTGCCTGATTCAAATCCTCGATCAGATCATCAGCGTTTTCTAAGCCGACTGATAGGCGGATCAAACCATCATCGATGCCCGCCGCAGCGCGCTCTTGGGGGGTCATGTGCTCGTGGGTGATGGTGGCCGGGTGCATGCAGATGGAGCGGCTGGTGCCGAAGGTTACGGCGTGGCAGATCAGTTCAAAGCTGTCCATCACTTTGGCCGCGCTGGAGATTCCCCCAGAAACGACAAAAGACATCAGCCCCCCAGGGTCTTGCATCTGCTGCTGGGCCAGTTCATGTTGGGGGTGACTGGATAAACCCGTATGGTTGACATGCTGAACTTGGGGATGATCGACCAGGAATTCGGCAATCTTCTGCGAGTTGAGGCTGTGGCGTTCCATGCGCATGGACAGCGTCTCCAGGTATTGCAGCGTCAGCCAGGAATCAAAAGGCGACATGATCGCGCCAATGAACTCGGTCGTGTTCCAGCGCACATCCTCGATCAAAGCCTCAGGCCCAACAATCGCGCCGCCCAATACGGTGGCATTCCCCGCTAAGAATTTGGTGATGGACAGCAAGATGATATCAGCGCCAAAATCGACGGGTTTTTGCAGCGCGGCGGTAGCGGTTGTGTTATCGACCATCAAGGGCACACCACGGGCATGAGCCACGTCGGCTACAGCGGCGATGTTGGTGACGAAGAGCGTCGGGTTGCTGGGAGTCTCCACCCACACCAATTTGGTCTTGCTGTCGATTTGCTCATCCCAGGATTTGGGGTCAGCCGGATTTTCGACGAAGCGGAAATCAACTCCACAACGCTCTGGGAAGATCGTGGCGGCCTGCTTGTAGCCCTCGCCAAAGGTATTCAGCGTGCTGACGATATTGTCACCCGGGCGCGCTATGTTGAAGATCAGATTGAACAAGGCCTGTGACCCCGAAGCAGCCGTCAGACAGGCTTCTCCACCCTCCAGGGAGGCCAAGCGCTCTTCCAACAAAGCCGCGGTGGGCGTCTTGGTGCGCCCATAGACCGGATAGGGTATCTCGTCAAACTGCTTATAGGGATAAGTCATCGATGGCACAATCGGCGGCACGAAGGCGCGGAACTGCTCCATATCCATCAAGGGATGAAATCCGGCGTGCAGGGCGCGCGTATCGAAACCCAGCTTTTCATCCGAACGGCCGGTCTGCTCTGCATGGGGGTCATAAACCCAGAGATCACGCATAAAGAATAAGTTTTCTTCCATAAGATCCTCGCTATGTGGATATTGGATATTGGGTATTGGATTTACTTGAAATCCATCCGTGCTCTGCGAACCGTCTCCAGGTCGAGCCAAAATCGTGAAGCACTGAAACTGGTCACTGTTAGAAGCTAAACTTCTTCGAGAAGTTTAGCTTCTTCCTGAGCGCTTTCTTTATCTCATCCGGCAGCGGCTCGGGCTTGTGATTCTCCAGGATCGCTTCCACTTTCAGCGCGGCGCGCTCGGCCATGGTGGTTGACCCATCCGCCTCCCAGGCAGAGTAAATCTGGCGGTCGGCGAGCTTGGAGTAGTAGGCATCCTTGAAGTGTCGATAGGTGTGATCGTGGGAGAGATAATCGCCTTCGGGGCCTAACTCCTCGACCACATCCAGGGCAAGAGTCTCCTCGGTAACTGGAACACCCGCGGTTGCAGCTCTGATCCAGCCTAGCATATCGTCGGCGATGGACATCAACTGCAGCGAGCCTTGCAATCCCGCGTCCATAAACCCAATATCATGCACGATATTGGCCCCGTTGAGCAGCGGGAAGAGCAAACCCAGGGAACATTCGGCGCCGGCCTGCTGGTCGAGGGCTTTCGAGTCCGTCGAGCCGCCCAGGCCAAAAACGGGCAGATCGTAGTATTTGCCCATCGCAATAGCCACGCCCTGCTCATCGGGCAGGCAGTAGTTGCCCACCATGGTCTGCAAATTGTAGGGGCCGCCATTCCAGCCTGGCACGGCAATCGGGGAACCTTCACGCACCAGTTGTGATAAAACCACCCCCAACAGCGTGCCGGCATTCATGGTCGCCATACACCCGGCTGTGGTGACTGGCGAGTTGACCCCGGCGGCGTTGAGCGGGATATATAATTGGGGCAAACCTTTCTCGGCGAAGTACATGCACTTTTGGAGCGAATCACCGTTGGCCACCAGCCCGCTGGTGACATTGATATAACAGACCGCAAAAGGACGTTCGCGGAAAGCCTGCTCGCCCCCGGCCACGATCTCGGCCATCTCGACGCTGGCCACACAGGTATCGAAATCGGGAGTCACGAAGACAATCGGCTTGGTGGTGTTATTGAGCATGGTCTCCATTTGATATTGGGTATAAACCCGTTCATCCACATCGGAGGGCAGGAATGCGGACATGACGAAGTCAACCTGCGGCAGCGCATCCAATACCGTGCAGGCCTCGACCACATCTTGGAGCACAGCCCGCCGCCTTTGCCCAGTGCGATGATCGAGGATATTCAAGCAATCCGATCCCCCACCGAAGTAGGTGTTGTGCCCCCAGGCGCGGATGGCCACACGGCCATTACGATCATAGAGCGTGATGCGTTTAGGCGCTGACGCTAAAGCCTTCGTCACCATGTGCTCAGGGATGCGCACGCGCGATCCATCAGCCTTGGCACCAGCTTCGATCAGAAAATTCTTGGCCTTCTCGTCGTGGACTTCGATGCCGATACGCTCAAGCACTTCCAGGCTGGCAACGTGGATCTTTTCGCACTCATTTTGGCCCATGCGAGCGTAATGGGCGCTGGTTATGTTTACACCGTGAGACTCGATCATTTTTTACCTCTTGTATAGGAAACCAGGAATTTTCTTTCCGTATACCTGATTTCCTGGTTTCCTTATGGATAATTGCACTCCGTAAATGCTCATGTTCTCCGAATGAACACAATTTTCGGGAACTGTATTGCGTGGCAAATTGATATATCAGTTATAATAATTGATATATTCTACATCGAGAACTATATTTCAGCAAGAATCGAAGAGACACTTTATGATAAAATCTCCGCAATCAATGAGGCGTGGATATGTCCGAAACTAACTCAAAGAGCACAATCTACACTGAAGTACGCCGTGCCATCATCATGGGGGACCGCAAGCCAGGGGAACGATTAAATGTTGAAGAATTAGCCAATCACTATAACACCAGCGTCACGCCTGTGCGCGACGCCTTACAATTGCTCAGCCAGGAGGGCCTGGTTACGATCAAGCCCAGGTCGGGCTATTTCATCACACAGATCACCTTGAAGGAGCTGCGCGATATGTTCGAGTTGCGCAATATGCTCGAACTGGCGGCCATCGAGCACGCCGTTGAGCGGGTCACTGATGAGCAGTTGGCAGCGCTGCGCGAGATCCATGCTGGATATACTGGCGACGATGATAAATCCTATGACCGCTACACCGACGAGAACCGCCGCTTCCACTATCTACTCGCGGAAGCCTCAGGTAACCAGGAACTTGCCCGAACACTGGGACGTTTGCTTAACCGCCTGGCGCGTTTCATGGTTCTGCATCACGCCGGTAAAACGCTGCAGGAAACCCACGCACGCATTGTTGACGGGCTGCAAAATCGAGACCTATCCGCAACCCGAGGTGCATTGCTCGCTGATATCGATGATACTTTTGACACTTCGCTGGAGCGGATTATCGAAACTGAAGCTTCTACCTGGCATTTGGAAATTTAATTATTTGACTTGTTACTGAATAAACAAAACACGAAATAGGACACGGATGAACGCGGATTCCACGGATATTGTGTAATGGTCAAAAGGATGAGTCACACTTTGTTTTGTCATTCTGAGGAGCGCAGCGGCGAAGAATCCCTGATGAGCACGTTAATTGTTGCCTATGCGGGTTCTAATTCATTGCGCTCCGTAGGGATTCTTCGCTGCGCTCAGAATGACAAGACTGTCCATGATCATGTTGACCATTACAGATCTCACGGATATTGTGTAAAAAAACAGGAATAAATCCGTGTCGATCCGTGCCGCTGTAGGCGCGCCTGGCCACAGGCCCGCATAGCGTGGCGTCCGTGTCCAAAACGCTTGCCAGTTTTATTGAGAAACAACTCTAATAAAAAGGAAATCAACCGTGAAAACTGTCAACAGCATCGCTTACCAATCCCCCCAATTTTCGATCCTTTCAGAGAGCCAAATGCGCGAACTTCATCTGGCTGCGCTTGAGGTGCTCAGGCGCACGGGTATAAAATTCCACCATCCCGGAGCCGTAGAAATGCTCAAAGCCGCAGGAGCGTTTGTTTCGGATGGTAATCTGGTCAAATTTCCCATCCGGATGGTAGAAGATGCCATCGCTTCTGCTCCAAGCCGGGTGATCATGTGTGACCGCGATGGCGAGCCGGCAGTTTTCCTCGAGGACAAAAAGGTCAACTTCGGCACAGGTTCCGATTGCATCAATCTGCTGGATCATGAAACTGGCGAGCATCGCAGATTTACCAAAGCCGACATCATCAATGGCTATCACTTATGCGATGCCTTGCCCAATATCGATTTTGTGATGTCCATCGGCATCCCAGCCGATGAAGAACCAGAGCTAACCTACGATGTTCAGATGGCCTTGATGTTGGAGCACACCACCAAGCCTTTGGTCTTTGTGACCGATGATCTGACCAGTTGCCAGCGAGCGATTGATATGGCTGCGGCAGTAGCCGGCGGTCACGAAGCGCTGCGCGAACAGCAGCATATTTTGCTTTACTCCGAGCCGAGTTCGCCTCTTCAGCAATCAAGTACCGCGCTGGACAAGTTGATGCTGATGGCTAAATACGAGCTGCCGGTGGTGCACTCCCCGGCCCCGTTGATGGGCGGCACCGGGCCGATCACCATGGCCAGCGGTCTGGCGATGTCCTTAGCCGAGATTTTCAGCAGCCTGGTGGCACATCAACTGACCAAGCCGGGCGCGCCGTTTATCTTTGGCGCTGGCCTGCACCATATGGATATGAAAGCCGCCCAAATTTGCTATGCCTCGCCGGAGTTCCAACTGACCAAAGCCGCCATCGCTCAACTTGGGCGTTGGTACGGGATGCCGACCTGGGGTTACGCCGGCTGCACCGATGCCAAAGTGATGGATGAACAAGCCGCGTTGGAATCGATATTATCGGTGATGATGGCTAAATTCAGCGGCGCTAACCTGATCCATGATGTCGGTTATATGGAGAGCGGCCTGACCTGTAGTTTCGAGATGATCGTGCTGACCGATGAGTTAATTGCCCTGACAGATAATCTAATGAAGGGCATCGAGATCAACGAAGACACCTTGATGTTGGATGAGATCGATCAAGTTGGGCCGGGCGGCCACTTTTTGAACACCCAGCAAACCCTGGGCCGCTTCAAAGATTTCTGGTATCCCAGCTTGCTGGATCGCAGCCTGCGCCCGACCTGGTTGGATGCGGGCGCCACCACCCTGGGAGAGCGTTTGACCGGGAGAGTCAAAGAGATCATCAAAGAACACCAGCCCAAACCCTTAGACCCTGAAAAGAAACGTCAGGTTCAGGAAATTCTCGCGCAGGCCCAATAATGGCTTACGATTCTGAAAAACGACCTATCGGTGGGGATATTCGCCGTATCGACGCGCGTGCGAAAGTAACCGGCCAGGCCAGGTATGTCGAAGATATCGACATGCCCAGCTTGGTATATGCCAAGGTGCTGCGCAGCCCCCACTTTCATGCGCGTCTACTTTCCATCAACAGTGAAGCCGCCGCCAAACTGCCCGGCGTTATCCGCATCATCAGCGCCGATGATATCCCTGGCGTCAATGGCTTCCCAGGATACAGCCGTGATGAACCTTTGCTGACGCCCGTGGGCGACACGGTCAGGATGAAAGGCGCTCCCGTGGCGCTAGTGATAGCCAGCACGCCAGAAATAGCACAAGCCGGCCTGCAGGCTATCGAAACAGTCTACGACCCCCTGCCCCACACCTTCGATTGCCACGAAGCGCTCGATGACACAGCCTCCCCCATTTATGAGGGCGGAAATTTACTCAACACCCACGAGGTCGTCCACGGAGACCTGGATGCCGCTTTCGAGGGTTCTGATGTAATCATCGAAGCCACTTATCAAACAGCTTTCCAGGAGCACAGCACCCTCGAACGCGAATCCGCCCTGGGTTATCTCGACGACGGCGGGCGGGTCACCGTACAGGGCACGACCCACGAACCCCATTGGCAGCAACAGTGGATTGCCGATATGCTCAGCTTAGACCCTGAGCGCGTGCGCTTCATCGCCCCAGCCATGGGCGGCTCCTTTGGAGGCAAACAAGATCCCTGGCCAAACTTAGCCGCGGGGTTAGCAGCTTATTTAGCAGGCAAACCCGTACAGTTAGTTTTCAGCCGGGGTGAGTCATTCGACGCCTCGCCTAAACGGCATCCCTATGAACTCAAATACAATATCGGAGCAACCAGCGCTGGGCATTTGACGGGCATGCGGGTACGAATCGATCAAAATACCGGGGGCTACGACGCCGATGGCTATTACATCCCAGAGTATGCTGTGGTGGCCAGCGGCGGGGCATATCGATGGGGTGCCGTTGATAACCGCGCCCAGTCTATCTACACCAACGCCCCTAAGTGCGGCCAGTTCAGGGGATTTGGCACCCCACAATCTACTTTCGCGTTAGAGTGTACATTGGATGAGATGATCGAGACCCTGGACGAAGACCCGCTGGCGTTTCGGCTGAAGAATATGATCACCCAGGCATCTAACACTTTTCTGGGTTACCCGATCGCAGAATCCCTCGGGTATAGAGAAGTGCTCGAGGCCCTGCGGCCACGCTATCAGGAATTCCAGGAAGGCGCAGCGGCCTTCAATAGCGATGCTGGGAATGCTCCCTATCTCAAAGGAGTCGGCGTAGCAGGCATGTGGTACCGCTTTGGTAAATCCGGCTCGCTGCGCATTGAAGCCCATGCTGAATTATCTCCTGAAGGGCACTTCGTCATCTACTGCTCTGCGCCGGACTACGGCCAGGGAACCAGCACTGTCATGGCTCAATTGGGGGCGGAAACGTTGGGAGTCTCCAGAGATCAGATCAGGCTGGTCAATGCCGACACCGCCTTGACCCCCGACAGCGGTGTACAGGGGGCTTCGCGGGCGACCTATTGGGTGGGCAATGCGGTTTGCCAAGCAGCGCAGAATCTACAAATCGAAATCATCGCTGCCGCGGCCGAATTGCTCGATCACGATCCAGCTGGTCTTGTGCTTACGGAGCACGCGGTCGAGAGCCAGCTTGATCCTGCTAAGTCAATCTCTCTGGAGGATATCGCTGAAGCGCTCGACGCGATGGGCAAATCCCGCAAAGTGCTGGGCGTTTTCGACCCCTCGCCGATGTTTCCGGAGAAGACTCGTCCGCTGTATACCCCCCATTTCACAACCGGAGCGCATCTGGCCGAAGTGATCGTTGATCTGGATACTGGGGGTGTGCAGGTGACGCGCTTCGTAGCCGCCCATGACGTCGGGCGGGCCATCAACCGCCAGGGCGCTGAGGGCCAAATCGAAGGCTCGATCTTGATGGGCATCGGCTCGGCTTTGTATGAGGAGTATGTCCCTGGTGTGACTACCGGATTTGTGAATTATATTTTGCCCATGATCGGAGAAATGCCGGAGATGGAAGCTATCCTGGTCGAGGTGCCAGGATTACAGGGTCCCTTTGGGGCCAAAGGACTGGGTGAAACGGCCATGCTGGCCTCGACGCCCGCCGTGATCAATGCCGTTTCGCGCGCCATAGGAACTCGTATTCGGAAAATCCCCGCCACGCCCGAGCGGGTTTTGAAGGCGATAAATCAAGAGTAGCATCAGGCATAATACTCAAGACATCGGAAGTCTTACAAAGCAACTTTTAGGCGGGTTTTTGGGCAAAACGATTCGAAAGAAGCTTGACTCCCTACGACAAATTTACTATAATAACCTACATTCATGAAACATTGTTGCATTATACGCAACACCCTAACAGGACCATCATGTCCAAAAATTCGTCCACAACCATCCAAACAGTAGGCCGAATCGCCAACATTCTGCGCTGCTTTACCGAATCAGAAGCTGATCTAGGGGTCATGCAGATCAGCAGGGAAACAGGACTGCATAAAAGCACGACCTCCCGCCTGCTCTCGGCGCTTCATCAAGAGGGGTTCGTAGAAAAGAGCGCTGAGACGGGCAAATATCGTTTAGGGCTTGGCCTGGTCAACCTGGCCGGGGTGGTTTTAGAAAGGCAGAATCTACATCAGGCAGCCCAAGCATACATCAAATCCCTGGCGGAATTCACCCAAGAAACCATCAACATTTCCATTCTCGACGGGGAAGAATGCATCAACGTAGAAAGCATTCACAGCCCAAAATCAATCCGCTACACCGGTCGTTTGGGGCGCAGAACGCCTTTGCACTGTACATCCACCGGCAAAGTGCAGTTGACCTATATGAGTCCCGAACAGCGCCAGAAAATACTCTCCCAGCCACTTGGTGCCTATACGCAGCACACAATTACTGACCCAATCACCCTGCGAATCGCCTTAGCCGCGGTGTGTGATCAGGGCTATGCCATCTCAAACGAGGAATTCGAGGAAGGTCTTGTTGCCATCGCCGCGCCAATTTACGACCATACTGGAGAAGTTATCGCCGCTTTGAGCATCTCAGGGCCAACTTATCGTATGGATTCAAATACCCTTCAGGAGTTCGCGCTCCCCCTGAAAGATGCCGCCAAAATGATCTCTGGGCAGCTTGGGTATATCAGCTAACACTGACTTATTTCTAGCCACCTGAGAGTTTTATCACGAATAATATCGAATACCCTAACCCGGACAAGCCGCGCCACAGGCGGGCCTCCGGCCAACCAAAAAAGTAACAGGGGGAGTAGGGAGTAAGAAGTAATGGGAAATACACCTATATTTCGTGTCACATCTGTGCCCTTTAGGGTATTCGGAACATTCGTATCCATTCGTGATCGCCGCAGGCGTTCAAACAACATGTCAAAAGTGTCGGGCAAGTAGATTTATTTCGAAAGGAATCACATGACCAAAAAACACGCGGGCTCAACTAAGGGCCTAGTCGGGGGACAGTATAAACCACTCACTGATAAACAAGTTGAGCAAATCCATCGCGCATCGTTAGCCATCCTGTCCAGAACAGGTGTGCGGGTAGAAGAACCGCAAGCGCTGCGGTTGTTCGAAGAAGCTGGCGCCAACATTGACGGCAACCGTGTGCGCATCCCTGGATTCCTCATAAAAGATGCTGTGGACAAAGCACCCTCGAGGGTTGTGCTGGCTGGGCGGGACCCAAACAACGATTTAATCCTCGAAGGAAAACGCGTCCATATCGGCACCGGTGGGGCAGCTTTGCAGGTTTTGGATCTGGAAACAGAGAAAATTCGAAATGCCGTACTTAGAGATGTGGCTGATACAGCGCGTCTCGTTGACGCCCTGGACAACATCCATTTTTATCTGATTCCGATCTATCCCACCGATTTACCCGAAGACAGAGTAGAGATCGTCAAGTACTATGCCGCCTTAGCAAATACGACCAAGCATGTCCAGTCTGGAGCCTACACTATTCAGGGTATTCGCGATGTAGTCGAAATGGCAGAGCAAATCATGGGGGGCCGCAAAGCTCTGCAAGAGCGACCTATCGTCTCCTTTATCACCAGTTGGATGGTCAGCCCGCTCAATTTCGCCACCGACGTAACCACCCTCCTGATCGAAGTCTGCCGACAGCGTATGCCTGTCGTGCTATCCGCCGCGCCCATGGCCGGATCGACCGCCCCAGTCACCCTGGCTGGAATGCTGGCGCAACTGAATGCTGAACAGTTGGCCGGGTTGACGCTGACTCAGTTAGCGCAGCCGGGCTGCCCGGTGATTATCGGACCTATCCCGGCTACAGCCGATATGCGCACTGGCAAGTATCTGGCTGGCACCGTTGAGTTGGGTATGTGCAATGCTGCCATTACGCAACTGGCTCACTTCTATGAAGTGCCGATCTACAACAGCGCAGGCATGACCGAAGCAAAGCTCCCGGATATTCAGGCAGGTATCGAGAAGGCCCAATCGATCATCCAGGTGGCCTTAGCGGGGGCCAACTACATCCATCACGCGGCCGGAATGTTAGAGGATATGTCCACCATCGCCTACGAACAGTTTGTCATCGACAACGAAGTGCTGGGTATGGCCATGCGTGCGGTACGAGGCATCGAGGTTAATGAAGATACCTTAGCCCTCGATGTCATCGATCAAGTCGGCCCGGGCGGGCATTACCTGCTTGAAGATCACACCCTGGCCTTCATGCGCAGCGAACACATCTTTCCCTCAGAAGTATTTGACCGCCAAGGGCGGGATGATTGGGCAAAAGACGGTTCTCAAAGCGCGTGGCAGCGGGCCAAAGATATTGCCCGGCAAATTTTAGTTGAGCACAAGCCGGAGCCGATAGACCCAGACACGGATGCCTGGATAAGAAATCGATTTGCGATATAGCTTTCTGCTGATCATTTGCCAACAGTAACTGCTCAGCCAAAAGAGAGAAGGTTACCGAAAAAATGGAGATAACACCTAATGACTGAACAAATCCCTATCCCAACTTTGAAACCGATGGTGCGCATGATTTCCGACGAGCAAGTGCGAGAACTCCACTACGCCACCCTGGAGATCTTGAGCCAGACGGGCGTGAAGATGGGTGACCCACAGGGCCGCGAGCTGCTGCTCGCTGCCGGGGCCTGGGAATCGAATGGCCGCATTAAAATCCCAGAGTACATGGTCAATGATGCCATCGACAAGACCCCCTCGCGCATCCCCATGCATAACCGCCTCGGAGAGCTGACCATGCCTCTGGAGCTGGGCAAAGTCTTCTTTGGCCCTGGCTCTGACACGACTTTCACCTTGGATATAGAGACCGGAGAACGCCGCCGGGCTGTTGCGCAGGATGTCGAAGATATCGCCCGCCTGGGTGATGCCTTAGACAATATCGACTTCATCATGTCGATGGGCAATCCATCAGATGTGCCAGCGGACGACCTCTACATACACTCTTTCATTCGCATGCTGCGCGGATCGGTTAAACCTAATGTTTACACCGCCCAAAACCGCAAGGATATGGAGGATATCCACCGTATCGCTGCGGCGGTGATGGGCGGCGAGCAGGCCTTGCGCGAGAAGCCGATCCTCTTACATTACGCCGAGCCCATTTCGCCTTTATATATCATCGAGGAATCTCTGCAAAAGCATATCTTCTGTGCCGAGAAGGGCATCCCCGCGGCTTATATCCCCTCGCCCAATACTGGCGGCGGCGGGCCGATCACCGTTGCTGGCGCGGTAGCCTTAGGCAATGCCGAATGTTTGCTCGGCCTGATCATCACGCAACTAGTTCAGCCAGGCGCTCCTTTCTTGTATGGCATGAACACCGCCGCTCTGGATATGAAGACCACCATCGTCAGCTACGGCAGCCCCGATTGGAGCCTGGGTATGGGCGCGTGGACGGAACTGGCTCGCTTCTACAATTTGCCCGTTTGGGGCTATGGCGGCGCAACGGACTCCAAGGTTGTCGATGCCCAGGCTGGAGTAGAAGCTACATTCTCGATCCTGAACGCTTATATGTCGCAGGTCACGCTGGTGCATGATGTGGCTTATATCGAATATGGATCAACGTCTTCGATGGAAATGCTGGTCATCGCCGACGAGATCATCCGTATGACGCGCTTCCTGATGGGTGGGTTGCCGGTCAATAGAGAGTCTCTTGCTCTCGAGGCAATAGCCCGCGTCGAACCCGGGGAGGGCTTCCTGGCCGATGATCACACGATGGACAACTTCCGCAGCGCGCAATGGATGCCGAGCCTGATTGACCGCAATCAATACGACGTTTGGCAGGATGCCGGCTCAAAAGACATGTTTACCCGCGCCAACGAGCGCGCAAAACAAATTCTGGCCGCGCACGAGGTGCCGCCGCTGCCCGATGAGGCCGAAAAGGTGATTGCTGAAGTATTAGCGGAGCGAAGCGCAGACAGTTAGGAAGTCCCAAGATTTAAATCATCCCAGCCCGTATTGCGTAGTGCAGCCTTTACGAAGTACGCAGTACGCAATACGAAGTTTGGGACAATTATTTTCTCGGAGATACCTTAACCCAAGCTATGAAGGTGCGGCGCAGTATCTTCTTTACAATAGCGGACAAACACGGTTCCGGCGAAGGATGCCACCCAACATTACTCATATGACAAGGAACTGTGTTCGTATTACCCCGAAATAGCGATATCATAAAGTGTTCCATCCAGGTCAAAGAGAATCGCTTCCAGTCTAGAGATTGGCATCATCGAGTGTGAGTCACCTTTTGCAACCCCCGGGGTTTTTCGGTGTCCAAACCTTTTACCTTCGTCAAGTAATAGCTAAACAACTGTGCCGGGATAATGCTGACCAGAGGACTGACCCATTCCGGCATATCCTGGGGTAAGGGGATTTTTATATCAGCCAGAGAAAGTGCTTCTGTGCGGTTTGATAACACCAATAAATTTGGCTGGTGTTTTTCATGCAGAGTCTCAAGCACAGACAACAGTTCAGGGAAAACCTTGCCATCGGGTGCTACCACCATCACAGGAAAGCCTCGTTCGACGATCGCAATCGGGCCGTGCATGAAATCTGCCGAAGAATATGGTTCGGCCACAACATAGGTCAACTCTTTCAATTTCAACGACCATTCAAAGGCTGTCGAATAATTGTAGCCGCGCCCGATGACGACGCACTGCTTCATATAATAATAGCGCTCCGCCATCTGTTGAATAGCCGTGTCTGAGGCAAGCACTTCACCCACATACCCAGGCACTTCTTTAAGAACAGCTAGAGCAGAATCGTCCCCAGACATTGCCACCGATAACATCGCCAGGGCCATTAATTGGGCCGTATAGGTCTTGGTGGCGGCGACGGCCAGCTCCTCGCCAGCCTGGATATCAAGCACAAAATCGGCCGCTTCGGCTAACGGGGAATCAGCAGCATTGGTAATCGCCAAAGTCGGCTGGCCCTGACGCTTGCCTTCAGCAACCACGTTGACTATATCCGGCGACTGACCTGATTGTGAGATACCCACAACCAAAGCGCCTTTCAACTTTGGGGGCAGCTGATATAAACTGAACAGGGATGGTGCAGCCAGCGCAACCGGCAATTGATTGTGGGAACCCCAGAGATATTTTGCGTAACGGGCAGCGTTGTCCGATGTGCCGCGGGCTGCCAAAAACGCGAACTGAAAATCTGTTTGTTTGAGCTTTGCCGTAATTTCCACAACCCGAGGCCACTGAGCATCAATCAGATCTTTCAAAACCTGCGTTTGTTGGTAAATTTCTTCCCGTAATCCCATACTACTATCCTCTTGCCTCATTACGCAATGAACTAATCTTTTCAGGATCAGTGATCACACGGGTATATTCCGGAGGGCGAAGTTCGCCACCCATATAGATTTGATGATTGCGGAAGACCATGGAACTATCCACAATTTGCGGGCCAACCACATGTACTTCTTTGACCCCACTAGAGGCGACAACCTTTTGGATATTGCGTTCCGTCCCGCCGCCGGGCATGATAATCACCCGATCCCCGGCTATTTGTACCAGCTCAGCGATAAGGTCAAGACCTTCCAGCGCAGAAAAGGCCTGCCCTGAAGTCAGAATCCGGTTTACGCCTAAAGAGATCAGGTCTGCTAACGATTGATGAGCATCGCGTGACACATCAAAAGCCCTGTGAAAGGTAACATTCAAAGGATGGGCAAGTTCGACAAGGGTAGCGGACCGCTCCATATCAACAGAGCCATCAGGCCGCAGAATACCAAATACAACACCATCGGCACCCAATTGTTTAGCCACTTCAATATCGCGCCGCATGATTTCGAATTCAATATCTGAATAGCAGAAATCTCCACCCCGGGGCCGAATCATGACTTGCAGCCCCAAATCGAGATTATTGCGAGCCAATTCGATCACCCCAGCGCTGGGGGTGGTGCCCCCTGCTAATAGATTATCGCACAACTCAACACGATCCGCGCCGCCCTGTTCGGCAGCCATAGCTGATTCAACAGAATCCACACAAACTTCGAGAATAAGTCGATTTGTCATAAGTTCCTCATCTCCTGGAAATAATCAATTAGGAATTACGCAGATCGAAGAAGAAATGCCGAAAATTAGGGGGAGGGTGTACACCCTCCCCCTAATTTTCGGGCTCATCCTGCCTCAACTGCGTAACTACTGTCAGTATTGACCATAATTAATTACAGCTTCAATAAAACGTAAATAATTCTCTTCGGTCTGCGATGACAGTGGTGTATCGATAGGGGCCGCTGTCGGCATGACCACGAAACCGCCACCTTCTTTCGCAGCATGCATACATTTTCGGACTTCCTCCTCAACCATCTCCTGCGTACCAGCTTCGAGCAATTTGAGCTGGATATTGCCGAAAATACACATCTCTTCGCCCACGCGTTTTTTGACATCAGCCAGCGTGATATCTCCATCCGGAGGGGCCTCACACGGATCAATGGCATCTGCCCCTGTATCCAGGATCATATCCAATACCTGGGCAATCCTGCCATGGGAATGTAATCGCACTTTGGCTCCCTTGCTATGAATCAGCTCCACAATTTCGGAGGCGTAGGGGACCACAAATTGTTGGAAGAAGCGCGGCGGCAAAAAAGGCGGTGTGGCATACTCAGGCCCGGCAATGCGGTAGAGATCCACAACGCATACATCGAGCTGCCGTTTGAGATTCTCCATGGTACGCTCGTGCATGATTTGAACCGTTGTGGCAAAATGATCGGTCTCCATCATGGCCCAAATGGTGTATTCGCCAAATTCCATCAGATCAGCCGCCAGCCATAACGGATCAGCGATTGTCGCCATAATAATGCCGTGGTCCCCGACCTCGCCCTTAATCCGGGCGTAGTCTGAAGCATCGTAATCTATCGGTTCAAAGGGAACCGACAACGCCTTATCCACATCGGTGAGGCTCTTGCACCAATGCTCCACCTGCCAAGTGGTATGCACCCCGTCGATCACTTTGGTGGTTTGAGTGAGGTCTCCTTTGGGGGTGTGCAGCGTCTTGTGCGTAATAACAGCCTTATCTTCGCGCCGGGTTTCTACATCCATATCGACCGGGAAGGATGACTCCAGGAACGCGTTAGCCGCCATAGCAATATCGTCGCCGGCATCGTTTTGGACATCTACCTTTGGAGAGGGTTCCCACATACAAACGCAATCTGTCTTCTGGCGGATCACATCCATCAGCCTGGCATAGGATGGGTCATTATTCTCCCAGGCCTGGCTGTTGTATCCTATCAATTCATACGTTGAGATTGGCACCCTATCCGGGATTTGGCCATCCAACACGGCGATCAGTCTTTGTCTTGAATTCATCATAATTATCCGCGGAATACACTTTGCTCCAAAACCATATGTTCGGAGTTCATTTTCTTCATCAGGATGGTAAAAACAAATACTTGCACAACTGAAAATCCAAACACACTGAAGATGACAGATTTTGGCCCTGTGGTTTCGAACAACTGCCCAACAATCCAGGGCGGCAGCATGCCACCCAGCGCACTGCCAATAACGAAACGGCTGGTTATTCTGCCAGGGCCGGAAGCGTGGAACCCAGCACAGCCGATATCAACCCCAAACCAACAAAAGCTGAGTAATAAGCAAATGTAGATTTATATCGCTTCCCGATCTCTGGAGAGCGTTGAGATAAAAATACTCTTTCAGACATCCACACACCTGATTTCTATCAATCGTTTGGCAAAAACAAACGATTATGATTCGCTTTGTTCAGAACCATAATCGTTGTTGGGGCTAATCACATACTAAAACGTCATTGCAAAGGCAGCTTTACTGGTTGCCCACTCTCCGCAGACTGGTAAGCTGCCAGGGCAACTTCCAGAGATTTGTAGCCATCAAAGCCGGTCACGATAGGCTGCCGATTTTCGCGTATCGCATCAACGAATTCTTCGATCATGGCCTGATTGGCATCTGAACCCCAATAGGCCCAGGTTGGATGAGCGCTTTGTTGTCCATAAACAACCAGGTTCTGGCGGAAGGCATCCACACCAACCACGCCATTTTCTGCGACCAGTTTCATCTCCAGCCCGCCCCAGGTAGGCCAGTTCTTGGGTCTGCTCCAACTGCAATCGATGCTGGCAAAAATGCCGTTCTCAAACGTCAACATGAGCAATCCACCGGTTTCCACATCCACGCTGTCGGCATGGAAAATATGATTGGTCTGCGCATAAACTTCAACCACTTCGCTATCCAGGAACCAGCGCAAAAGATCGGCGAGATGCACGGTATGGTCCATTATGGCACCACCGCCTGCCAGCTCTTTTTCCACAAACCACTCCCGGTGATGACGTGGTAATGCGCCCTGATTAGAAGTGCTGCAAGTATAAATCCTTCCCAGTTCACCCCTTTCGATCAGCGCTTTGATTTCGACCATGGGTGTGCTGAAGCGCATCGGATAAGCGGTCATCAATTTGACACCGGCGCGCGCACAAGTGTCGGTCATAGCCTGGGCATCTTCCAGGGATGTCGCCAAGGGCTTTTCGCTAAGGATATGAACACCAGCATCCGCAGCCATCTCCACTAAAGGCCGGTGGTGGGCGTTTTCGGAACAAATAACCACGCCATCTGGTTGATCTGCCAGCAGGGCTTCATAATTTGGATATAGATTAGACTCAAACTGATCTGCAAAATGCTGCCCGCGGTCTTGATTTTCGTCAGCAATCCCGATCATTTCAACCCCAGGGGTGGCGCGCAGGTTTCCGATATAGGCTTCGGCGTGAAGGTGAGCAAAACTAAGAATGCCAATCCTCATGATGACAGCTCCGGCAGAGTTTCTAAGTTGACAGCTTTATTTGTACGGGCCGATTCGATTGCCGCCAGGGCAATTTGTAATGCTGCCAAGCCTTCTTCGGCAGGTACAGGCAAGGGAGAATCCTCGATTAACGCTTTATAGAAGGCTTTGATCTGAGTAGTCCAAGGATCTTCGCTGACCGGGCTGGTAGGTGTGGGAATATCGGGGGTCTTTCCATCCACCTGTTTTTGCATCAAGATATTAATAGGGCTTGTGGCCTGGGAATCGTGGTCGATCATGCCACCAGAACCCGAGATTTCGAAGCGCGTACGGAACATGGGTGGCGGGAATGCCCAGGAGCCTTCGATGTGCGAGAGGACTCCATTTTTGTGGGTGAGGATCACCAGAGCATGATCGATATGGGCATCTGGACTCGAGCTGAGGATATTTTTAGCGAAGACGGACTCAACATCCCCGGCCAGCCAGCGAGCATAATCGAAATCGTGAACCATCAAATCCAAGATCACCCCTCCAGACTTATCAAGATCAACAAACCAATTATCTTCAGCCTTTTTCGGGCAGAAAGTTTCGCGTGCCAGCCGCACAACTGCCAGTTGGCCAATCTGGCCGCTGTCGACCAATGCTTTTGCTTGCTTGTATTCTGGGAAGAAACGCACCACGTGCCCTACGGATAATTTTATGCCCGCTTTTTTACAGACAGCAATTAGTTCCTGGCTTTCCTCAAGCGTGCGAGTAAGCGGTTTTTCACAGAAAATATACTTGCAGGATTCAGCAGCTTTGAGCGCCATGGCATAGTGCAAATGTGTGGGTGTGCAAATATCGATCACGTCCACCAGGGGAAGTAAAGCTTCGAGATCACTATATACTTGGGCGTTATGTTGCTCAGCCAACTGATGGGCCGCAGCTTCACCGGGTTTTGCCACAAAGCCCACGATCTCAGCGTCGGTGTTGGCCCAACCAGCGGCATGTGTGGAACCCATGAAACCGGCCCCAATGATTCCAATTTTCACAGCAAACCTCCGCTCTCTACTTGACCGCGCCAGCCGTCAGCCCGCGGATCAACTGTTTGGAAAAGAATATGTATAGCATCAGAACTGGCAGCATGGCCAAAGTCAGTGACGACAAGACCGCATTCCAGTCAGTAACAAATTGTCCCAGGAATTGTTGCGCCCCTAAAATCACCGTCATGGTTTTTCCTCCCGGCGCAAGGATCAGCGGGAACCAGAGATCATTCCAGATTGGGATCATCGTGAAGACCGCTATGGTGGCCACTGCGGGTCTGACCATTGGCAAAATCAGCCAAAAGATGCGGTATTCACTGGCGCCATCGACTCGCCCCGCATCTTTCAACTCTTTAGGCACTTGCCGCATAAACTGCTGCAGGATGAAGATCGCCAACGGCAAACCCATTGCTGTATACACCAGGATCAGGGCTGTCAGCGTGTTCACCAGGCCTAACGACACGATCAATCGCAAAATGCCCACTGTTCCCAATCGAATGGGGATCATGATACCCAAAGCCAGATACAGTCCCATAAACATGTTGCCTGGGAATTTGTATTCGGACAAGGCATAAGCGGCCATAGCCCCCATGAATAGAATTAATAATAGAGAAATCAGGGTCACGATTAAACTATTCGCAAAATAGAGTGGGAAATTGGTGCGCTCGACTACTGTGTTGTAGCCTATCATACTGAAAGTTTCTGAATTGGGAAATGCGTAAGGCGCTTTGAAGATCGCCCGACGACCTTTAAGGGAGTTGATTACCACAAGCACGATCGGGAACAAGGCAATCAGCCCATACAGAATCAACACAAAGTGAGGTGTAGTCCCACCAAATCGATACCAAAAACGGGAGGTTTTAAACCATGTAAACATAACTAATCTCCACTCCACTTACAATTCATAGGTTTGAACACGGCGCTGCCAGACAAACATATACAACAAGACACCGCTTAGAATAATCAAAAACATCATCGTAGCAACCGTTGCGCCCATAGTTGGGTTGCCAAGTTGAAGTTGTTGCCCAAAGAAAGTGCGATAAAAAAGCGTCCCCAGAAGATCAGTAGAAAAATTGGGGCCAGCCAGCACACCCTGGGTGGTGTAAACCAGGTCGAAGGCATTGAAATTGCCCACAAAAGTCAAGATCGTCGCAATTCCTAAAGTGGGCAAGATGAGCGGAAATTTTATACGCCAAAAAACATTCCAAGCCGTGGCACCATCCACAAAGGCAGCTTCGATCAGTTCATCGGGAATGGCGATCAAGGCAGCATATAGTAACATCATGGGGATACCAACAAATTGCCAGACAGAGATAAAAGAAAGCGTGATTAGCGCAGAACTCTCAAGGCCAAGCCAGGGTTGAAACAAATCACCAAGCCGCACAAATTCTAAAATATCTCTAGCAATTCCCCACAACGGGCTGAGCATTAGCTGCCAAATAAAACCGACGATCACAAAAGACAAGATCGTTGGCAAAAAAATGATGGTTCTATAAAACGCCTTTCCGCTCAACCTATGGTTGCTTAGTATCGCTGCAAGCAGCAATCCGATCGGATTCTGAACTAGCATGTGAACCGCGAAAAAGAGAAAATTGTTTTTAAAAGCTCCCCAAAAGCGTGGAGCCCATAATTCATCGGATAATAGCGTGATAAAGTTTTGGAACCCGGCAAACATCTCGGTTCCTTGCTCGGTGGTTGTAAAAAAACTAAGACGTAATGAATCCACCAAGGGATAAATCATGAATAATGTATAGATTATCGTCGCGGGTGCCAAGAAAACGACCACATGGGAGGGAATAAGGGGGCATTTTTTTCTCAATTCAGATGCATTTTGCATAGTGTTACCTCCTAATAAACGGGTCTGACGGCGGCTTACGATGGGCCGCCGTCAGAATTATACTAAGAGTTATTCTCTTTTACTGTTGTGGTTCGTACCACTTCTCCAGGCCTTCCTGGGTCTGTTGGCCAGCTTCTTTGGGGGTAATGTCGCTATTGATAACCTGAGCACTGACTCGCCAGAGCTCATTCTCCAGGTTGGGTTCACCACGTGAGAGAATCTGGTAGGAGTTGCGAATGGTGGATTCACACTCGCCGCGCCAATCCAGGAACTCTTGCGCCAGCGGATCGGTCAACTGGATGCTGTGATCAGAGAGCGTGAAGAAACCAGGCAGTGCGTTGCTGTAGAGTTCAGCAAACTCAGCACTCGTCATCCACTCCAGGAAGATTTGTGCTTCTTCGGGGTGCTCTGAACCAGCGTTCATGCCCAGGGCAATATCGGTGTGGTCGCTGATGTAGCAGGCATCGCCTTCATTCTGCACTGGTGGCAGGAATGCACCCAGGGCAAAGTCTGCCTGAGAATTGAACAATCCTATCTCCCAGGAACCCGCCGGATAAACTGCTGCCAACCCTAGTGTGAACATATTCTGTGAATCAGGATAGGTCTGTGCCTGATAGCCATCTGGCATGTAGGGGGCCCATTTGGCCAAAGCTTCCCATACCGCCACGTGCTCGGCATCGGTCAGTTTGGCACCGCCACTGATCAGGCCCAAGCGGCCTTCTTCGCCCCCCCAGTAGTTGGGACCAATATTCTGGTAGCCCATTGTGGCAGCTTCCCACTGGTCGTTGGTACCCATCGCCAAAGGTACATACGTGCCATCGGCCTGGATAGTGTCCAACGCAGCGAAGAACTCAGCCTCGGTGACCGGCTCGCTCAAACCAAGCTCAGCGAAGGCATCCGCATTGTAGATGAAACCATGGATCACGGAAGCCATCGGAACACAGAAGGCATCCGAACCGTTGTCAGTGATCCAGGCGCTCTTGGCTACACTGCTGAAATTACCCATCCCGGGTAGGTCATTGAGCGAGGCCAGGTAGCCAGCATCGTAGAGGGCCAGCGAGGCATCGAAGGGGCGGCAGGTGATCAAGTCGCCGGCACTGCCGCCTTCCAACTTGGCGTTCAGGGCTGCATTGTATTCAGCCGGGGCGGTGGGCGCAAAAACAACTTCGATGCCGGGATAGTGCGCGTTGAAGGCTGGAATGATCACATCTTGCCAGATCGCCAGGTCGTCATTGCGCCAGCTCTCAATTGTCAGGGTGACTTTCTCACCAGCTGCTGGTGCTTCTTCTTCGGCTTCCTCAGCTGGGGCAGCTTCTGGTGCCTCAGCAGCAGGTTCTTCGGCAGGCGTGCCGCAAGCAACCAGAAGAAAACTAGCTATCAACAATAGGCTTAGTAAAACAAATAGTTTTTTGCCTTTCATTCTTTTCTCCTTGTATAACTTGATCTAATATCTTACACTTATCTCAGGATGGGTGCTTACCATCCTGACTTGCTATGCAGGCCAGCTGATCTTATGCAGATGAGTTCGTTGGCCTGCATACTTTTAATTATTGTTTTAGCACCTCCTTTCTGTAATTA